>NZ_JBPFDN010000007.1:187732-248863 GCF_059414985.1 Arthrobacter sp. SAFR-044
CCTGCCGGAGCATTGGGGCATCCAGCTGTACCTCAAGGACGAGTCCACCCACCGGTCCGGCAGCCTCAAGCACCGGCTGGCCAGGTCGCTGTTCCTGTTCGGCTTGGTGAACGGCTGGATCCGGGAGGACACCACCATCGTCGAGGCCTCCAGCGGAAGCACGGCAGTTTCGGAGGCGTACTTCGCCCAGCTGCTGGGGCTGCCCTTCGTCGCCGTCATGGCACGCACCACTAGTCCGGAGAAGATAGCGCTGATCGAACAGTTCGGCGGCTCCTGCCTGCTGGTGGAAAACGCCTCTGACGTCTACGCGGCGGCAGAAGAGGTCGCTGCCACCTGCAACGGGCATTACATGGACCAGTTCACCTTTGCTGAGCGGGCCACGGACTGGCGGGGCAACAACAACATCGCCGAATCGATCTTCGGCCAGCTCAGACTGGAGCCGCACCCGGTGCCGGACTGGATCGTGGTGGGCGCCGGCACCGGCGGAACCAGCGCCACGATTGGCCGGTACCTGCGGTATCACAGCCATCCCACCAGGCTGCTGGTGGTGGACCCGGAAAACTCCGCGTTCTACCCCGGCTGGCTGGGGGAATCAGCCGGCCAGCCCACCGGCCTGCCCTCGCGGATCGAAGGCATTGGCCGGGCGCGGATGGAGCCAAGTTTCATTCCCACGGTGATCGACAGGATGGTCCAGGTACCGGACGCGGCGTCCATTGCCGCGATGCGGCACCTGAACTCCTTCGCGGGCCTGCACGCAGGCCCGTCCACCGGCACCAACCTGTGGGGCGTCTGGCAGACAATTGCCGGCATGCTGGCGGAGGGCCGCCGTGGCAGCGTCGTGTCCTTGATGTGCGACGGCGGCGAGCGCTATGCGGGCAACTACTGGAACCAGGACTGGCTGGCCGGCCAGGGACTGGACCCGGCGCCGTACGAAGCGGTGATTGCGCGCTTCCTGGACACTGGGGATTGGACCGGCTAGACCTCCACCGACTCGCGCGGTGCCAGGTGCCGGTATTCAGTGCCGTACTTGGCCCCAATCCGCTTGACGTGCCCTTCAACGATGCCCAGGCCGTTGTCGTTGAGCAGCCCGTCGTGTATCTGGAACGCACGCGGCGCCCGCACCCCGATCACAAAGTCCACCACCTCGGCGGACTTGCTCCACGGGGCGTGCAGCGGAACCAGGAGTGTCCGGACCGTGATGCCGTCCGGGATGATGAACGAGTCTCCCGGGTGGTACACGTTCTGGTCCACCAGGTAGCCGATGTTGGCCACCACGGGAATCTGGGGGTGGATCAGGGCATGCTGGCCGCCGAAGCTGCGGATGTCGAAGCCGGCCGCCTGGAAGGAGGACCCAGGGTCCACGGTGTGGATGCGGTCCGCGGCACCGGGAGCATCCTGGCGCAGCTGCTGTGCCACGCCCGCGGGAGCGTGGAGTTCAAGGTGCTGGTTCCCGTGGAGGGCGTCCACCACGGCCTTGGTGTCCAGGTGGTCTGCGTGTTCGTGCGTCACCAGTACGGCCTGGGCCCCTGACAGCGCCTCCGCCGATTCGGAAAAGTTGCCGGGGTCGAGGACCAGGACCCCGCCCTCCTTCTCGAGCCGGACACAGGCGTGGGTGTATTTGGTCAGCTTCATAACGGCCAGCCTAGGGTCCGTTCCGGAACGCTGTCCACGAAGATCCGGCTGGTAATCTTGATGTTTGCCCCCCACGGAAGCGAGTTCGTCCATGCCGATCGGCGTCAAGGCTGATTCCGCCGCCCCGTCCCCGGCAGGAGGCGGCAAGGAACAGCGCGTTACCAAGCAGCGCAAAGCCGTCAGCGCTGCCCTGGACCGCCTGGACGACTTCGTCAGCACACAGGAGCTCTACCGGATCCTGCAGAACCAGGGCGTATCCGTTTCGCTTGCCACCGCTTACCGGATCCTGCAGTCGCTGGCCGATGAGGGCCTGGTTGACGTGCTCCGCAACGGCGACGGCGAGGCGGTGTACCGGCGCTGCGCGGTGACCTCCCACCACCACCACCTGCTGTGCCGGAACTGCGGCAAGGCCGTTGAGGTGGAAGCCCCTGCCGTGGAGACGTGGGCCGTGCGCACGGCCGCGGAGCATGGGTTCACGGAAGTGGACCACACGGTGGAAATTTTCGGGCTGTGCCCGGACTGCACGGCCCTTAAGGCTGCCGGGAAGCTGTAAGGACCCGCCCGTTGAGGCCACGGGCCTCCCGTACCGAGCCGATGGTACGGCACACCACGTAGATCAGGAACGACAACGTGGTGACATAGGGACTGATGGGGATCCGCCCGCCCAGGGCCAGCAGGATTCCGCCCACCGTGGCCGTCACGGCGAAGACCACGCTGAGGACCACCGCCGCCACCGGCGAGGAGGTAACCCGCAGCGCCGCGGCCGCAGGAGTGATGAGCAGGGCAAGGACCAGCAGGGCGCCCACCACCTGGATGGACAGGGCCACGCTGACCCCCAGGACAATCATGAACACGATGCCCAGGCTGCGGACAGGTACTCCCCGCGCCTCGGCGAGTTCGGGGTCGACGCTGGCGAAGTTGAGCGGCCGCCAGACGGCCAGCAGCACGAGCATCACGACGACGGCAGTCCCGGCCAGTGCCTGGAGCTGGACCGTGTCCACGGAAACGATCTGCCCGGTCAGCAGCCCGAACTTGTTCGCGGCGCGGCCTTGGTAGAGCGACAGGAACAGGATGCCGAGTCCCAGCCCGAACGGCATGATGACCCCGATAATCGAGTTCTTGTCCCGTGCGCGCACCCCCATCAGGCCCAGCAGCAGTGCGGCCGCCACCGATCCAACCAGCGAGCCGAAGACCACATCCGTCCCGACCAGCAGCGCAAAAGCGGCCCCTGCAAACGACAGCTCGGAAATGCCGTGCACAGCGAAGGCAAGGTCGCGCTTCATGACGAAAGTGCCCACCAGGCCGCCGAGGAGCCCCAGGATAGCGCCGGCCCAGATGGAGTTCTGGACCAGGACCAGCAGTTCGCCGTAGTTGTCGAAATTGAAAATGGCACCCAGGATGCTGTCCGCGTCCATTACGCCACCTCCCCTGCCATCGTGTCCGCCACGGTGTGATGGTGCGTGGTGGCGTCGGGCAGGCCGACCACCACGAGCCGGCCATTGGCGCGGATCACCTCCACATGGCTGCCGTATAGGTCGGACAGCACTTCGGTGGTCATGACCTCGTCCGGTGCCCCGACCCGGAAACGTCCCCCGGCCAGGTAGAGGACACGGTCCACGTACTCGATGATCGGATTGATCTCATGGGTCACAAAGACGACGGCACTGTTGTGCTCACGGCTTTGCTTGCTGATCAGGGCGCTCACTGCCTGCTGGTGGTGCAAATCCAGCGACAACAGCGGTTCGTCACAGAGCAGGACCTGCGGATCAGTCGCCAGGGCCTGTGCCACCCGCAGCCGCTGCTGCTCGCCGCCGGAGAGCTGCCCAACCGGGACGTTGGCGTAATCGGAGGCACCAACCAGCTCCAGGAGCTGGTCCACCTTCCGGTTTGTCCTGGCCGGCGAGAGCCGGATTCCCCAGCGGTGGCCGTCCACTCCAAGTCCCACCAGGTCGCGGGCCCGCATGGGGGTATCCGGCGCAAAGGATTTCTGCTGGGGGATGTAGCCGATCAGGCTGCTGCCGCGTTCCACGGGCCGTCCGCCAATGGAGGCTTCTCCCGCCTCCAGCTTCTGCAGGCCCAGCAGCACTTTCAGGAAGCTGGTCTTGCCACTGCCGTTGGGACCCAGCACGGCAAAGAACTCGCCGGGCCTGATGTCCAGGTCAAGGCCCTCCCAGAGCGTGCGCTGGCCGAACCTGAGGCACGCCCCGTTGAGGCTAACGACGGATTTCACCTGTTTGTCTCCAGAACCTTGCTGATGTTGTTCACATTGTCCGTCATCCACTGCAGGTAGGTCTTGCCTTCGGGCAGGGTCTCGGTGAAGTCCACCACGGGCACTCCGGCGCTCTCAGCCGCCTTCTTCAGCGCTTCGGTCTGGGGACCCTCTGTCTGGGCGTTGTAGGCGAGCAGGCGGACGGCTTTGGACCCGACCAGGTCCGTGGCCTCCTTCAGGACGGCGGGTGGAACGTCAGTGCCCTCTTCGATGGCCGCGGTGTACTGCTCAGGCGTCGCATTGGTGAGTCCGGCATCTTCGAGCATGTACAGGGGCACGGGCTCCGTTACGGCCACGCGGCCACCGCCCCCGGAGGCTCTCATGGCGTCCAGCTGGCCGTGCAGGGATGACAGGGAGGACTTGAAGGACTGGGCATTTGCGGAGAACGTGGGGGCAGAGCCGGGGTCCAGGGCGGCAAGCTTGTCCGCTATGCCGTCAGCCATCCGCTCCATGGCGGGCAGGCTGTACCAGACGTGTTCGTTGAGCCCGCCGTGGTCGTGGCCGGCGTGCCCGTCTGTCGTCTCCGGTGTGGTCGATGGCCCGGCGGAGGCAGTTTCTTCCGGATGGGCAAGGCCGGAAACTTCGACGGCAGTCAGCACGGACGCGCTGTCGAGCTTGCTGCTCTCCACCAGGGTGTGGAGGAAGTCGTCGTATCCGCCACCGTTCTCGATGACGAGCCGGGCCTTGGATACCGCCAGCCGGTCCTGGGCTGTGGCCTCGTAGGAGTGCGGATCCTGCCCGGCGCTGTTGATGATGGCAGTCACCTTGACCTTGTCCCCGCCGATCGTGCGGGCGATGTCACCGTAGACGTTTGTGGAGGCTACGACGTTGATCCCCTGCGCCTGCTCCGAGGTTTGCGACGGCTGGGGGCTGCAGGCACTGAGCAGGAGGCCGAGCCCCGCGAGGGCGGCAAGGAAAGAGCTGGCAGCGGCTGGACGGCGCACGGAAAACCTCAGTTCACACAGGATGGGGAGGACAACAGTGCCCAGCCTATACCTAAATGCGAATGATTCCTATTTAGGTGGGTGAGCTGCTTCGTCAGGCCCATCCCTGGCGCGCCCCTGCGCAGAGGCAGGGGCGTCCGGGGTCTCAGCTGCCGTTCGGCTGGCCCAGCCGGCGGATTCCGGTGGCCTGCGTTGCGTCCCTGATTTCCCCGACGAGCTGTTCGATGACGTCCTCCAGGAAGAGCACCCCCCGCGTATTGCCGTCCGGGCCAATCACGCGCGCAAGGTGGGACCCGGTGCGCTGCATGACGGACATGGCCTTTTCGATCTCGTCACCCAGCGCCAGGTTTGCCAGCGACCGGACCCGGCTTTCGGCGATGGGCAGCTCATAAGCGGACTCCGGTATGGACAGCACGTCCTTTACATGGAGGTAGCCGTAGAGCATGTCCTCGTCGTCGAGCATGGGGAACCGGGAGAAGCCAGTACGGCTGACGGCTTTCTCGAACTCCACGGGCGTGGTGGATGCCCCCAGCATGACCAGGTTTCCGAGCGGGACCATGATGTCCTCCGCCGTGTGCTCCGAGAACTCAAGCGCTCCGGTGATGAGCCCGGCGTCGTCATCCACCAGCCCGTGGCGGGTGGACTCCTGGACGATCGACTGCACCTCTTCCAAGGTGAAGGAGGACGTCACCTCGTCCTTGGGCTCGATCCGCATCAGCTTGAGGATGTGGTTGGCCGACCAGTTGAGGACGGAGATCACGGGATGGACCAGCCGCGAGATGAACAGCAGCGGCGGGGCCAGGAACAGTGCCGCCTTGTCAGCCACGGACACCGAAATGTTCTTGGGCACCATCTCGCCGAACGTCACGTGCAGGAAGGTCACCAGCATCAGGGCCACAGCGAAGGCTGCCACGTCGGCCACTTCCGCCGGCAGGCCCACCGTCTCGATGGGGACCGCGAGCAGGTGGTGGATTGCCGGCTCCGCCACCAGCAGGATCAACAGCGAACAGACCGTGATGCCCAACTGTGCGCACGCCAGCATCAGGGAGACGTTTTCCATGGCACGAAGGGTGGTCTGCGCGCGCTTTGAACCGGCGTCGGCCAGGGGTTCAATCTGGCTTCGGCGCGCGGACATGATGGCGAACTCAGCGGCCACAAAGAAGGCGTTGCCCAGCAGGAGGACACCCAGCCACGCTATTCCGGCCCAGTCACTCATGGCTTGCTCCTGTGATTGGTGTCCTGCGCAGCCGGTTCCGCCGCGGGGTGGAAGCAGATCCGGTCGATCCTGCGGCCATCCATCCTGGTGACACTGAGGGTGCCGCCATTTACCGGCACCCTGTCCCCCACGGCGGCGATCCTGCCCAGCTTGCTCATGACGTAGCCGCCCACGGTTTCGTAGGCTGCTTCGTCCGGAACGCTCAGGCCAGGGATTTGCTCGGACAACTCATCGGGCCGGAGCAGACCCGGGAAATACCAGTCGCCGGAGGCACTTTGCAGGAGTCCCGGACGGACCTTGTCATGCTCGTCCGCCACCTCGCCGACAATTTCCTCCACCAGGTCTTCCAGGGTGGCGATGCCGGCGGTCCCACCGTATTCATCCAGCACGACGGCCAGCTGCAGGTTTCCCTCGCGGAGCTCGGCCAGGAGGGCATCCAGGTGGATGGTCTCGGGCACGCGCAGAACTTCGGTCATGATGGCACCCGCTTCGAGGTTCTGCCGGCGTTCCCACGGAACGGCAACGGCCTTTTTAACGTGCACCAGGCCGCGGATGTCATCGGCTGAATCGCCGATGACAGGGAAGCGGGAGTAGCCGGTCCTGCGCGCCGCATCCACGACGTCGGAGACCGGCTGGTCGGCGTCGATCGTCTCCAGCCGGATGCGGGGCGTCATGACGTCGGCCGCTGTCCGCGTGGAGAAGTTGAGGGTGCGGGCGATGAAGTTGGCGGTCCCGGCGTCAAGCGTTCCCATCGCAGCGGACCTCCGGACCAGCGAGGCAAGCTCCGCCGGCGTCCGCGCCCCGGAAATCTCCTCCTTGGCTTCCAGCCCGAAAACGTGCAGGACCTTGTTGGAGAACCCGTTGAGGACCAGGATTGCCGGTTTGAAGATGGTGGTGAAGACGAGCTGCGGCCCGGCCAGCGCCCGGCCCACGGGAAACGCCAGCGCGATGGCCATGTTTTTGGGCACCAACTCACCCAGGAGCATGGACAGCAGTGTTGCCACCACCATCGCCAGGATCAGGGAAACAGACTCCACCGCCACGTCGGGAAGGCCGACGGCGCCCAGCGGCGCCTTGAGCAGGCGGCCCACCGAGGGTTCCATGACATAACCAGTGAGCAAAGTGGTCAAGGTGATGCCGAGCTGGCAGCTGGACAGCTGGGTTGACAGTGACTTGAGGCAGGTGAGCAAAGGCACCGCCCCGGTGTCGCCGTCGTCGATGGCGCGCTGGACTGTTGCCTGGTCCAGGGCGATGAGGGAGAACTCGACGGCCACGAAGAAACCTGTGCCGGCGATGAGCAGCAAGCCTGCTGCAAGAAGGAGCCACTCCATTCAGCATCCCGCCTGGCGTGCGAACTTTTCCGCAATCATGAAAAGCGGCGGAGTGGAAAAGCTGTTTCGTCCCGGCGGAGGATGATCGGCGGATACCGCCTGGTCCGTGCGGGTTGCGGCAAGCTGGGCCGTTGGCTGGTGATGGGCGCGTTGTCGGGGTTTGCCGGCTCTGGGGGCGGACTGCGCGGCGCTGCTCTTCGAGCTCCGCTGACAGCGCCCAGGCCGGCACCTAGATTTACTGTCCATAAGAATTTCAGTCTACAGGAGCAGCCCTGTCCCGGACGCTCGGGAGGGCGGCCACAGGCAGCCCGTTTGCCTTCCGGCGGGCCGCCTGCGCGGTGGGTCCCCAGGCCCCGGCGGCCGCCATATTCAGGCGATGGTTCGTCACTTCATGATTTGAGTCACCCTTATTGGCAGTTAACACAGGATGCTCACTAGACTTGCAAAGGTCCGGGTTCAGCGGACAGAGACTGGTTCGAACGTAGTGCTGAAGCACCGGGGGGCCAAAGAGAAATCAAACTCATGGAAGAGGCGTATTTCAAGTGCCAGAGCAGCCAAGCCACCGTCTACCAGAGGAATTTGGCGGAAACGAGTGGCTCGTTGACGAACTGTACGAGCAGTACCAGCAGGACAAGAACGCCGTGGACGCCAAGTGGTGGCCCCTGTTCGAATCCTTCGACTCGGGCAACGGTTCTTCTTCCAATGGAAATTCCGCGCATGCCGCCAACCCACCCACGCGGGAACTTCCCGTTGTAAAGCAGGCTCCCGCCGCACCGGCACCGTCGCCGGCTGCTGCCCCCGCTGCCCCCGCTGCACCGGCAGCCGCTGCCCCGGCCGCACCCGCAGCCCCTGCACCCGTCAAGAAGGCCCCTGCCACCGAAGCGCGCGACGGCGGCAAGAAGACCGAGGCCGGCACCGGTTCGCAGCCCATCCCGGCCCAGCTGCCCAAGAACGTCAAGGCGCCCACTGCACCCGAGGAAGACGTCGTCTCCGTCCTCCGCGGACCGGCAAAAGCCATCGCCACCAATATGGTCACCAGCCTCCAGGTGCCCACCGCCACCAGCGTCCGTGCCATTCCGGCCAAGCTGCTCATCGACAACCGCGTGGTCATCAACTCAAACCTGGCCCGCGCGCGCGGCGGCAAGGTTTCCTTCACGCACCTCATCGGCTACGCCGTGATCCGCGCTCTCTCCCAGTTCCCGTCCATGAACGTGTACTACGACGAGGTGGACGGCAAGCCTGTTGCGGTCCAGCCGGCGCACGTCAACTTCGGCATCGCCATCGACATGCCCAAGCCCGACGGCACCCGCCTGCTCATGGTCCCGAACATCAAGAAGGCGGAGACCCTCAACTTTGCCGAGTTCTGGCACACCTACGAGGACCTGATCAAGCGGGCCCGCAACGGCAAGCTCACCGCCGAAGACCACCAGGGCACCACAGTGTCCCTGACCAACCCCGGCGGCATCGGCACCGTGCACTCGGTACCGCGCCTCTCCAAGGGCCAGGCGGCCATCATCGGCGTCGGCGCCCTTGACTACCCCGCAGAGTTCCAGGGCGCCAGCGAAAAGATCATCGCCCAGAACGCCATCAGCAAGGTCCTGACCCTCACCTCGACGTACGACCACCGCGTCATCCAGGGTGCCGGCAGCGGCGAATTCCTGAAGCTGGTGCACCAGCTGCTGCTTGGCGCGCAGAATTTCTACGACGAGATCTTCGAAGCCCTGCGCATTCCGTACGAGCCCGTCCGCTGGAGCCCCGACCTGCAGGTTGATCCGGCCGACGAGATCAACAAGGTGGCCCGGATCCAGCAGCTGATCCACTCCTTCCGCGTGCGCGGCCACCTCATGGCGGACACCGATCCGCTGGAATACGTCCAGCGCAAGCACCCGGACCTGGACGTCCTCACCTATGGTCTGACCCTCTGGGACCTGGACCGCGAATGGCCCACCGGCGGGTTCGGCGGCAAGCCGATGCTGAAGTTCCGCGACATCCTGGGCGTCCTGCGCGATGCCTACTGCCGCACCACGGGCATCGAGTACATGCACATCCAGGAGCCTGCCGAGCGTAAGTGGTTCCAGGACCAGCTGGAGCACGCCTACTCCAAGCCCAGCCGCGAGGAACAGCTGCGGATCGTCTCCAAGCTGAACGCAGCCGAGGCCTTCGAGACCTTCCTGCAGACCAAGTTCGTGGGCCAGAAGCGCTTCTCCCTGGAAGGCGGCGAGTCCCTGATCCCGCTGCTGGACGCCATCATGTCCGATGCCGCGGACGACGGCCTGGACGAGGTCGCCATCGGGATGGCCCACCGC
Source organism: Arthrobacter sp. SAFR-044 (assembly GCF_059414985.1). Classification (NCBI taxonomy): domain Bacteria; kingdom Bacillati; phylum Actinomycetota; class Actinomycetes; order Micrococcales; family Micrococcaceae; genus Arthrobacter; species Arthrobacter sp. SAFR-044. Next base: position 197,431 of record NZ_JBPFDN010000007.1, read on the forward strand.
GGCCGCCTCAACGTCCTGACGAACATCGCCGGCAAGACCTACGCCCAGGTGTTCCGCGAATTCGAGGGAACCCAGGATCCGCGCTCCGTGCAGGGTTCCGGCGACGTCAAGTACCACCTGGGCACCGAAGGCACCTTCACCTCGGACAACGGCAAGGAGACCAAGGTCTACCTCGCTGCGAACCCGTCGCACCTGGAAGCCGTGGACTCCGTCCTCGAAGGCATCGTCCGGGCCAAGCAGGACCGGCTGGACCAGGGCGAATCGTTCCCCGTCCTGCCCATCATGGTCCACGGCGACGCCGCCTTCGCGGGCCAGGGCGTTGTGGCTGAAACGCTCAACCTGTCCCAGCTCCGGGGCTACCGCACGGGTGGAACCATCCACATCGTGGTCAACAACCAGGTGGGGTTCACCACCGCCCCGTCCTCGTCGCGGTCGTCCACGTACTCCACGGACGTTGCCAAGATGATCCAGGCGCCGGTGTTCCACGTGAACGGTGACGACCCGGAGGCTGTTGTCCGCATCGGCCAGCTCGCCTACGAATTCCGGCAGCGCTTCCACAAGGACGTCGTCATCGACATGGTGTGCTACCGCCGCCGGGGCCACAACGAGGGCGACGACCCCTCGATGACCCAGCCGCTGATGTACAACCTGATCGAAGCCAAGCGGTCCGTCCGCAAGCTGTACACCGAGTCCCTCATCGGCCGCGGCGACATCACCGAGGAAGAAGCCGAGCAGCTGCTCCGCGACTACCAGGAACGGCTGGAGCGGGTCTTCGCCGAGACGCACGCCGCCCAGACCTCGCCTATTCCGATCGTGACCGCTGATTCAGCAGCCGTCTCCGACATCGAACGGCCCAAGGCCCAGCAGTCCGATTCCAGCGTCAGCGCACCGGCTTCCACGGCCATCAGTGCCGAGACCCTGGCCCGGATCGGCAAGGCGCACGTCGAGATCCCCGACGGCTTCACGGTCCACCCCAAGCTGAAGCAGCTGCTTGAAAAGCGCGAGCAGATGTCCCGCGAAGGCGGCATCGACTGGGGCTTCGGCGAGATCGCGGCCTTCGGCTCCCTGATCATGGAAGGCGTCCCCGTGCGCCTTGCCGGCCAGGACTCGCGCCGTGGCACCTTCGTGCAGCGCCACGCGGTCTTCCACGACCGTGCCAACGGCAAGGAATGGCTGCCCCTGGGCAACCTTTCGGATGACCAGGCCAAGCTGTGGATCTACGACTCGCTGCTGTCCGAATACGCCGCCATGGGCTTCGAGTACGGCTACTCCGTGGAACGCCCGGACGCCCTGGTCCTGTGGGAAGCCCAGTTCGGTGACTTCGTCAACGGTGCGCAGACCATCATCGACGAGTTCATTTCGTCCGCGGAGCAGAAGTGGGGCCAGCGCTCCTCCCTGGTCCTGATGCTCCCGCACGGTTACGAGGGACAGGGCCCGGACCACTCCTCCGCGAGGATCGAGCGGTTCCTGCAGCTGTGTGCAGAGGACAACATGATCGTGGCCAACCCCACCACGGCAGCCTCGCATTTCCACCTGTTGCGCCGCCAGGCGTACAGCCGCCCGCGAAAGCCGCTGATCATCTTCACGCCCAAGCAGCTCCTGCGCCTGAAGGCAGCCGCGTCGTCCGTCGAGGACTTCACCAACGGCACCTTCCGCCCTGTCATCGGTGACCACGAGCAGCTGCCGGCCACCGCCGTCGAGCGCGTGCTCCTGGTCTCCGGCCGCCTGTACTACGATCTCCTGTCCACCCGGCAGAAGACCGGCGACAAGACCACAGCGATCATCCGCGTGGAGCAGCTCTACCCGCTGCCGCATGCGGAGATCGAAGCGGAGCTTGCCAAGTACCCCAACGCCGACGTGGTCTGGGCCCAGGACGAGCCTGCCAACCAGGGGCCCTGGCCGTTCATCGGCCTGCACCTCCCGGAGGCCCTTGACCGCCGGGTCCGCCTGGTGTCCCGGCCGGCATCGGCCTCCACGGCGGCCGGTTCCATGAAGCGGCACGCCGCGGAACAGGATGTCCTCCTGAAGCAGGCATTTGCACGGAAGTAAGCAGTAAGGCTGCCCGGCCGGAGTCGAAATACCAGACTCCGGCCGGGCAGTTCTGTTTAATGGATGGACAGCGCCTCCCCTAGCCTCCGCAGCCGCGGCGGCAACGATGGCAGCGGCCGTACCGAAGTAAACCCGTACCGAAGTAAAGAGGAACGCGTGGAAGACAGGAAGCTGCGGATCGCGGCTGTAGGAGATGAACTGCTGGCCGGACTGGGCGACCCCCGGGCGCTGGGCTGGCTGGGCCGCGTGCTGGCCCGCACTCCCCAGGATGGCATGCTGCTGGAAAGCTATGCCCTCCCCTGCCCGCAGGAAGGTACCGAAGGTTTGGCTGCGCGCTGGCTGGATGAGGCCGGCAGGCGCTTCAGCCCCCAGGCAGAGAACCGGCTGGTCATCGGACTCTCGGGGCGTGACATCGAGTTCGGCCTGTCCACCGCAAGGAGCCGGCTGAACCTGGCCAACATCCTGGACTCAGCTTCCCAAAACCGGATCGAGGTGTTCGTCGTGGGGCCACCCCCCACGCTTGACCCGGCCCAGAACCGCCGGCTGGACGAACTGAACACTGCCTTCGCGGATGTGACCACCCGGCGCAAGCACCTCTACGTCGACACCTTCTCTCCCCTGCTCAACCACGAACAGTGGCGCCAGGACCTTGCCGCGAACGGGGGAACTCCCGGCCAGGCAGGCTACGGCCTCATGGCTTGGCTGGTGCTGCACCGCGGCTGGTTCCAGTGGCTGGGCATGGACGCTCCCCAGTAGCCCCTTCACGCGATATATCTTGACCCCTGCCACCCGGCAGCGATACTTTGGGGAGCACACGCGATATATCGTCTTTTGGAGGGATCATGACCGGAGAACACTGGACTGTCGCAAGCGCGCAAACGATCGACGTCGACGCCGTGACGTCCGTGAAGCTGGGCATGGTCAGGGGCACGTTCCACATCATCGAGCACGACGAACCCGTGGTGCGGCTGGAGTTCTCCGAGGTGCTTGGGGACCCCGTGGCAGTGTCCCTGAACACCGGCAGGCTGGAAGTCCGGCACCAACTGCACGGCGCCCAGGGCTGGTTCAAGAACCTCATGGAAACCGTTAATCACAACAGCGACAATTCCGCCGTCATCACTGTCGCTGTTCCCCGTGGAGTCGGGGTGGAAGCGGGCACTGTGAGCGGCGACGGCCTCGTTTCGGGCATCTCCGCCCACGTGCGGCTCAACACCGTGTCGGGTTCCGTCACGGCGGACAGCACCGCCGGTGAACTGCAGGTCAATACGGTCAGCGGCAGAGTTGCTGTCAGGAACCACAGGGGCGTCCTCACCGCCAAAAGCATCTCCGGGGAGGTCACGGCTTCCGGCCACTTCACCCATGTGCGCACCAATACGGTCAGCGGGCACCTCAGCTTCGACCTGTTCGATTACACGCAGGATTTTGGCTCCAACTCCGTGTCGGGAGACCTCACCATCAGCCTGCCAGCGGACGTGGGCGTTGACATCGTGGCCAAGTCCGCGGGCGGAGCGGTGATCCTGGATGGCAGGCAATGCCTCCTCACCAACGGCAAAGTGGAGACTATCGCAGGCCCTGATGGACAATTGATGCTTGTCCGGGCCAACTCGGTGTCCGGCAAAACCTCCATCTTCCATGCTCCTGCAGCCGTAGACTCCCATGGGGAAGCGGCACGCTGATGCCTCCCGTCTTCGCACACGGTGCGCTGCGGCTCTATCTCCTTTCCCTGCTGGAAAGCGGCCCCAAGCACGGTTACGAGCTCATCAAGGCGCTCAAGGACCGGTTCGGCGGGACCTATTCGCCGAGCGCCGGAACCATCTACCCGCGCCTGGGCAAGCTCGAAGAGGACGGCCTGGTGGCTACCGAACCGGCGGGACGCCGGACCAACTACCGCATCACCGCCGCCGGCCTTGCTGAACTGAACCGCCGCCGGGAGGATCTGGCAGGCGTTGAGCATGACATCGCAGCATCTGTCCAGCGGCTTTCGGGCACCCTCAGGGAGGACATCCGCAACAGCATGCGGGGTCTCCGCAGCGACCTTGCTGCAGCAGCGGAGGCTGCCCGCGCCGCGGCTGCGCCGGGCACCGCCCTGCCGGGAAGCAGCCAGCCGCAACAGCGAAGAGGCCAGGCGCTCAAGGACGCGGAGCTGTTGCTGCAGGATTTCCGCGACGAGCTTCGCGCCGATCTGCGGCGCCAGGCCATGCACCAGCCCATCAGTCCCATGCTGCTGGAGACCGTCAGGACAGCCCTGGACCAGGCCCGTGCCACCATCCGCAGTACGCTCCGGCCGTAGCATCCCGCCCAGGCAGCCCCGCCGCAGGTCATCCGCCGTTTCCGGTTCGCGGGGCGCCGGATCATGTGGGAGACTGGAGGGCAGCTCTTTTGAGTACCAACAGTAAGGAGGCCAGCTATGAGCAAGCGTGCACGCAAGCGTCGTGACCGTAAGCGTGGCGGCGCGAACCACGGGAAGCGCCCCAACACCTAGGCAAATGCCAGGGACTACGGTTCAAGCGAAGGACCCCGCACGCCAATCGGCTTGCGGGGTCCTTTGCTGTCTGTGGCCCCGAGGGGTCGCACGAGCGGCCTGTGCCTACGCCTCCACGGGACGGATCGCGTGGATCCGGTCCAGGATCGCGTTCTTCAGGTTGTCCGGCGCAGACTCCGTGCAGGAGCGTTTGACCATGTTGCGGATGACGCATTCCAAGTCATATTGCTCCGTGCATTCGGGGCAGTCATCAAGGTGGTTCTTGATTTCGGTAATGTCCTCGCGGGTCAGTGCCCCGTCAAGGTACTCGTAGATGCGTTGCATCCGGGTATCGTCGCAGTCGCCCAATCCCTGGCAGTCGCTCATTTCCTGTTCTCCTGTGCTTTGCTTCCTGCCGCATCCGACGCATCCGCGGCCGTTTTGAATCCCCGCTCGGCGGCGTATTCCGCGAGCATGTCCCGCAACATACGCCGGCCGCGGTGGAGCCGGGACATCACCGTGCCGATGGGCGTGTTCATGATGTCTGAGATTTCCTTGTAGGCGAAGCCCTCCACGTCCGCGAAGTAGACCGCCAGGCGGAACTCTTCCGGAATATCCTGGAGCGCCCGCTTGACGTCGGAATCCGGAAGGTGGTCAAGGGCTTCTGCCTCCGCCGACCGCAGTCCGCTCGACGTGTGCGACTCGGCCCGGGCCAACTGCCAATCCTCGATGCTGTCCGAATTGGACTGCAGCGGCTCCCGCTGCCGCTTGCGGTACAGGTTGATGTACGTGTTGGTCAGGATCCGGTAGAGCCACGCTTTGAGGTTTGTCCCCGGCTTGTACTGGTGGAAGGCCGAAAAAGCCTTGGTGTAGGCCTCCTGGACCAGGTCCTCCGCGTCCGACGGGTTCCGTGCCATGCGCATCGCCGCGGAGTACAGCTGGTCGACATACTGCATGGCGTCCCGCTCGAACCGCTGGCGGCGTTGCTCCGCGCTCTCGGTGGCCACGTCCAGGGCGCTGTCCTCAGTGTCCGCTGCCGGGGCCAACGAACCGGCAGCAGCCTGTCCCGCGGGCAGGGGTGCGCCTGCCCTGCCGTTTACTTCGCCGGCGGAAGCCTCATACATGGCCGCAACGGCCGGATCCAGGGTGCTCATTGCCTTCAAGTCTACTGTCAGGCTCCCGGTCGGGGGCATGCCGTACTCCGGCGGCACGGCGGCCAGCTTGTCCACTGCCACCGGTCCCGCCGGCCTGGTTCCGTCCAACACCTTCCGCAAGGCCCAACTCCGCTCTGTATCGGGTGAATGATCGCCGGGCCCCTTCTCGCGGACCCGACAGCCATAACCGCCTCCCGCGGGCAAATATTCCCTAAAAGTGCAAGACTAGGACCGACTCCGCCGCTCGCCGCGGCTCGTCCATCCAGGAGGAAATCCATGTCCTTTGTCCGCACGCTCGCCAGGCCCATGCTCGCCTCCAGTTTCATTCTTGCCGGACTGGATAAGCTCAAGAATTCCGACGACACCGCACAGCAGCTCTCCCCCCTGCTGCGCAAGGCTGCGGCATCGCTTCCTTTCCAGACGAATGAGAAGACCCTGGCCCGTGTCATCGGCGGGACCCAGGTGGGCGCCGGCGTCCTGTTCGGGCTTGGCAAGTTTTCCAGGCTGTCTGCCGGCCTGCTCACCGTGGTTTCCCTCCTGAACACCTTCGTTGAGTGGCGCAGCGCGGACATCAGCAGCAAGGAAGGGCGCGAAAGCCGCAGGAACCAGCTGCTCAAGAACCTCTCCCTGAGTGGCGGCGCCCTGCTCGCATCCGTGGACACCGCAGGCAAGCCCGGCCTGGCATGGCGCGCCGAACACCTCGCCGCCGACGCGCGCCGGAACGCTTCGCACCTGGCCGCCGACGCCCGCCGGACCACCACGAAGAAGTTGAACAAGGCGGACAAGGCCGTGCGCCGCGCCGTCGAACACGCCGCGGGAGCCTAAGCACGAATGACCGCAGCAGCTGCCACCCGGGACGCATCCGGAACACCCGTCCAGCACTGGGCCGCACCTTTTGCGTCCCGGCCCGTCGACGCCACCGTGACGGTGCCCGGATCGAAGTCCCTGACCAACAGGTACCTGGTCCTCGCGGCCCTCGCCGACGGCCCGTCCCGGCTCCGGGCTCCCCTGCACTCCAGGGACTCCGCACTCATGGTCGAAGCGCTCAGGCAGCTCGGCGCCACCATCACCGAAGTGCCGGGAGACGGCGCCTTCGGGCCTGACCTGGAGGTCGTTCCACTCCCCTCGGCAGCGGCGCCGTCCGCCACCAGGATCGACTGCGGACTCGCCGGCACCGTGATGCGGTTCGTCCCGCCCCTCGCGGCGCTCCGCAGCGGAGCCAGCGTGTTCGACGGCGACCCGCACGCCAGGAAGCGTCCCATGGGGACCATCATCGAGGCCCTCAAAGCCTTGGGCGTCGCCGTTTCCGCTGAGGACGGCAGCGCGCCGTCGTCGCTCCCGTTCGTAGTGGAAGGCACCGGCGCGGTCCGGGGCGGCCACCTGGTCATCGACGCCAGCGCCTCTTCGCAGTTCGTCTCCGCCCTCCTGCTGGTGGGAGCGAGGTTCGACGAGGGCCTGCACCTTGAGCACGTGGGAAAGCCGGTGCCGAGCCTGGACCACATCAATATGACGGTGTCGGTCCTGCGTGGTGCCGGTGTATCCGTGGACGACTCCGTTCCCAACCACTGGGTGGTGGCACCGGGACCCATCCGCGCCTTCGACCAAAGGATTGAACAGGACCTCTCCAACGCCGGGCCCTTCCTGGCGGCGGCCCTGGCGTCACGGGGAACGGTCCGCATCCCCAACTGGCCCACGGAAACGCAGCAGGTGGGGGACCTCTGGCGCGGCATCCTGGCCCGGATGGGAGCCACCGTCACCCTGGCTGACGGCGTCCTGACCGTCACCGGCGGCCCGGAAATCACGGGCGGCGACTTCGCTGACACCAGTGAGCTGGCTCCTACCGTCGCGGCCCTGTGCGCCCTTGCCACTGGACCTTCCCGACTCACGGGGATTGCCCACCTCAGGGGACATGAGACCGACCGGCTGGCGGCCCTGGTCGCGGAAATCAACCGGCTCGGCGGCGACGCCGAGGAAACCAGCGACGGCCTGGTGATCCGGCCCGCCAGGCTGCACGCCGGCGTCGTCCACAGCTACGCCGACCACCGCATGGCCACTGCCGGGGCAATCCTGGGCCTCGCGGTGGACGGCGTCCAGGTGGAGGACATCGCCACCACCGCCAAGACCATGCCCGACTTTCCGCAGCTGTGGGCAAACATGCTGGCCCAGGATGCCGGCGTGGCGGCGCAGGAAAGGCGCGGCAGTGGCGCGGAGCACTGACTCCTGGGACGAATCAGACGTCCGGATCCGCCCCAGCAAGAAGGGCTCCCGGCCCCGTACCAAGGACAGGCCCAGCCATGATGACGCCGTCACCGGACGGATCATCACGGTGGACCGCGGCCGGTACACGGCAGTGGTGGGCGAAGACTCGGACAACGAGCGCGTTGTCATCGCAGCGCGGGCCCGCGAACTGCGCCGCTCGCCGGTGGTTGCCGGCGACTTCGTCTCGCTCGTGGGGGACGTGTCCGGGGAGCCGGACACGCTTGCCCGACTGGTAAAGATCCAGGACCGCCACACCCTGCTGCGCCGCAGCGCCGACGACACCGACCCAGTCGAGCGGGCCGTGGTGGCCAACGCCGACCAACTCGTGATTGTGGTGGCAGCCGCCAACCCGGAGCCGCGCACCGGATTCATTGACCGCGCCCTGGTGGCTGCCTACGACGCCGGGATCGAGCCGATCCTGCTGGTCACCAAGGCCGACGTCAAGGACCCGGCGGAATTGCTGTCCAACTACACCCACCTGGACTTCCCGGTGATCATCAGCCGGACCGCCGATGCAAAGGCGTCCGGGATCGATGCACGGTCCGACGACGGCCTCTCGGCGCGGCTGGACAGCGCGGCGGTGGCCGACCTCCGCGCCCACCTCGACGGCAAGGTCACCGTGATGCTGGGCCACTCGGGCGTGGGCAAGTCCACCATGGTGAACGCGCTGACCGGCGCCGAGCGGGCCACGGGTGGAGTGAACGCGGTCACCGGGCGTGGCCGCCACACCTCGTCGTCGGCCCTGGCCCTGCGCCTGGCGGACGCCCCGGCGGGCAGCTGGATCATTGATACCCCCGGCATCCGTTCCTTTGGCCTGGCGCACGTGGACCCGGACCGGATCCTGCGCTCCTTCCCGGACCTCTCCCCCGGCATCGAAAACTGTGAGCGGGGCTGCAAGCACACTGCAACGGCAGTGGACTGCGGCCTCGATGACTGGGTGGCTGGCGGACACGCGGGTCCCACCGGAGCGGCACGGCTGGCGTCCCTGAGGCGGCTGCTCGGCACGGACCCACGCATGGAGGCACAGGAAACCAAGGAGCTCGGCACCGTCAACTGACGCGTTCTCCCGGCAGAAGCGTCCGCAGACGGTAGTTTGGAACCATGATCCAACCCGCTTCGAGCTACAACGATGACCTGCGCCTGGCCCATGTCCTGGCCGACTCCGTGGATGACCAGACCATGAGCCGCTTCAAGGCCCTGGACCTCCACGTTGAGACCAAGCCGGACCTGACGCCCGTCACCGACGCCGACAAGGCAGCCGAGGAAGCCATCCGCGGCCAGCTCTCCCGCTCCCGGCCCCGCGATGCCGTCCTGGGCGAGGAATTCGGCAGCACCGGCCACGGCTCGCGGCGCTGGATCATCGATCCCATCGACGGGACCAAGAACTTTGTCCGCGGCGTCCCGGTCTGGGCCACGCTGATTGCCCTGGTGGATGAAGGCGAGCCCGTGGTGGGCGTGGTCAGCGCCCCGGCCCTCGGCAAGCGCTGGTGGGCAGCGAAGGGCATGGGTGCGTACATGGGCAGGTCCCTCGCAGCCGCCACCAGGCTCCGCGTCTCCAATGTGTCCAGCCTCTCCGACGCCTCCCTGTCCTACTCCAGCTTGGGAGGCTGGAAGGAACGCGGGAACCTTGACGAGTTCCTCGGCCTGACCGAGGACGTCTGGCGGACGCGGGCCTACGGTGATTTTTGGTCGTACTGCATGGTCGCCGAGGGCTCCGTGGACATCGCCTGCGAACCGGAGCTCAACCTCTACGATATGGCTGCACTGGTGCCGATCGTGGTGGAGGCAGGCGGCCGGTTCACCTCCCTCGAAGGCGAGGACGGACCCTTCGGCGGAAACGCGCTGGCCACGAACTCGATCCTGCACTCAGAGGTGCTGCACCGCCTCAACCCGTATTTGGACGATCTGCTGTAACTGCCACAGTTTCCCCACTTCAGCGAACATTGCGACGCCGGACACCTCCAGGAGGGGGTGTCCGGCGTCGTTTATTCGATGCAGCGTAACAAAGGCCTTAACAATTGCCGCGGCTTTAGTCCTGGCCGCCCCATGTCCTACGCTTTTAGGCAGGTCACGAGTGCCAGCGCAAAACCCCGGTTTGCTGGCCGGCAACCCTCCATTCGCGGCGGGGTGCCCCGGGTGACGACCAGGCCGGTCCGGAGTGGATGCGGCAAGCGCGGATTCCCTATGCGGGGTCCTGTATTCAAGTGAGGTCTCTGTGACAACTGCCACCGTCTCCCCCCAGCCTGCCATTGCCGACGCCGGTATCACCGAAGAACGCCACCGCATTGCCGGCCGCCCCCTTGCTGCCGTCACCGGCGCCGAGATCCAGGCACCGCTGATCTCCGGCGGCCATGTGCGGTACGCGAACCTTGACTATGGCGCTTCCGCTCCGGCCCTCTCCGTGGTTTCCGCCTACCTGAACGAGATCCTGCCCTACTACGCGAGCGTCCACCGTGGGGCCGGCTACGCATCCCAGATCAGCACCTCCGTATACGAAAATGCACGCAGCATTGTCCGGGACTTCGTGGGCGGACGCCCCGACGATTCGGTCATCTTCACCCGCAACACCACGGATTCCCTGAACCTCCTGGCCGGCTGCCTGCCCGCCACCGACGGCCGGCACGACGGCGACGTCCTCTACCTGGACATCGAACACCACGCCAACCTGCTGCCATGGCAGGGCGTTCCGCACCGCAGCATCGTTGCGGCCGACACCATTACCGGCACCCTGGACGCCGTTCGCGCCGAACTGGAGCAGGGCGGAGTCAGCCTGCTGGCGGTCACTGGCGCCTCCAACGTCACCGGCGAAATTCTCCCGATCCGGGCGCTGGCCGCGCTGGCCCATCAGCACGGTGCACGGATCGTGGTGGACGCGGCCCAGCTTGCGCCGCACCGCCGGGTGGACATCAGCGCGGACGACGTCGACTACCTCGCCTTTTCCGGCCACAAGCTGTATGCGCCGTTCGGCGCGGGCGTGCTGGTGGGACGGCCCGACTGGCTGGACACCGGTGTCCCGCACCTCGCCGGTGGCGGGGCGGTCAAGGAGGCAAGGCTCGACGGCGTCAGTTGGGCCACCGGTCCGGCCCGCCACGAGGGGGGCTCGCCGAACGTCCTCGGCGCCGCCACCCTGGCCCGCGCCACCCAGGTCATCGCCGAACTCGACCAGGACCGGTGGCACGCCCACGAATCCGCCATCCGTTCCTTCCTGGTGGAGGGGCTGCAGCGCATCGACGGCGTCACCGTCCACCAGATCTTCAAGGACACCAACCCGGAAACGGACACCATCGGCGTGGTCAACTTCTCTGTGGAGGGCTACGACGCAGGGCTGGTAGCCGCCTACCTCTCCGCAGAGCACGGGGTGGGCCTGCGCGACGGACGGTTCTGCGCCCACCCCCTGCTGAAGCGCCTGGGCCTGCCGTCCGGCTCCCTCCGCGCAAGTTTCGGCGTGGGCTCACGGCTGGAGGACGCCGAACGCCTCCTCGCCGGCATCCAGACGCTGCGCAGCAGCGGACTGGGCTGGGACTACGTGGTGGACGCGGGCCGCTGGGTGCCCGCCAACGACTTCCGCACCTACCCCCACTGGGCACCCAACACCCCCGGAACTGCCGGCGCAGCCCCCTGCACGGACGACTAGGCCCGGACACACGCCCACCCTGCTGATCCCTTCCGTGCGGTAGATTCGAAAGACATCCACATCGGCAGCATCAGAAGGAGGCCACGCGTGGTTCGGGGTGGCCCCAGGCTTGATCACGGCCGGCGCAGGGAACTCGGGCAGAGCTTCCAGGACGGCGGCCGGCACTACCAGCGGGTCCGCCCCGACTACCCTGCGGAGTCCGCCAGGTGGCTGGTGCCCGCCGGAGCCCGTGACGCCCTGGACGTGGGTGCCGGTACGGGAAAGTTCACCGCGTTGCTGCTGGCGCTGGGACTGGACGTCACCGCCGTCGATCCTTCTGCCGACATGCTCGCCCAGCTGAAGGACCATTGCCCCGCCGCCACGGCTGTGCCGGGGACTGCCGAGGCGACAGGCCTTCCCGGCTCGGCCTTCGACGTCGTCACCGTTGCACAGGCGTGGCACTGGTGCGACCCCCACGCCGCAAGCACCGAGCTGGCCCGCGTCCTGCGCCCGCACGGAACTCTCGGCCTTGTCTGGAACCAGCTGGACACCTCCGTCCCCTGGGTGCACCGGCTCTCCCGGATCATGCACGCCGGCGATGTGTACCGGCCAGGCCATAAGCCCGTCGTCGGAGCCGAATTCCACGTGCTTGAAGGGCATGTCACCCACTGGCAGGACAGGGTGACCACCGGGGATCTGATGGAGCTCACCAAGTCGCGGAGCTATTATTTGCGGGCCGGCGAGGCGACGCGGGCGAAAGTCCTGGCCAACCTGGACTGGTACCTGCATGAACACCTGGCCTATGCCCCGGACCAGGAGCTTGACCTTCCCTACCTCACCTTGGCCTGGCGCGCCGTCAAGGCATGACACCTGCCGTCTCCGACTGTGTGAAGGAAGGAACGCGCGCTGCCTCACCGGCCTAACCGGTAGGCTTGAACATGTGAAGACCAGCGCGCCCTCCTCCTCAATCGAGGACTACGTCAAGGTCATCTATTCATTCACCGAATGGCAGGACAAGCCCATCACGTCCTCCCAGCTGGCACAGCGGCTGGGAGTGGCCAATTCTTCAGTGTCGGAAATGGTCCGCAAGCTGAAGGACCAGGGCCTGGTGGACCACAAGCCCTACAGCGCCGTCACGCTGACCGAGGCCGGCCTGCGCCTGGCCCTGTCAATGGTCCGGCGGCACCGGCTCATCGAGACCTACCTCGTCCAGCGGCTCGGCTACAGCTGGGACGAGGTCCACGATGAAGCTGAACAGCTGGAGCACGCCGTGTCGGATACGTTCATCGAACGCGTTGCCGCCAAGCTCGGGGACCCCAAGCGGGACCCGCACGGCGACCCCATCCCTACCGCGGACGGCCAGGTCCTGATGCCGCGCGCCCACCTGCTCGCCGCGCTGGACCAGGGACACAGCGGCAAAATCACCCGGATCAGTGACGACAATCCTGAGCTCCTGCGGTACCTCGCCGCCCAGGACATCGACCTCGACGCGGACGTCGAGGTGCTGGGACGGAGGCCGTTTGGTGGTGCCCTGATGGTGCGGATTGCCGGTTCCGGCGGCACCCGAGACTACGACCTGGCAGATGAAATCGCCTCAGCGTTGTGGGTCTCCAGCGACACCCCGCACCGGGGCTGCGTCCTGGAGAGCTAAGCCAGGTCCCGGCCGCCGATTTGGCCGCCTCCCGTATGGTGGAAGGTGATGATCAGCAGACGCGACGCAGCAATTACCCTTGATGTTCCCCTGGAGATGGCACAGCGCCACGGCCTGCCGAAGTGGATGTCCGAGGCCGACCTCCGCAGCATCCTGGACAATCCCCCGCCCTGGCTGGTCCAGTCGCGTGCCAACCGGACCGGCAAGCGGCCCGTCTGGGTACACCTTGAGTGCGCCGTCTGCGGGTATGAGGACGCGGCCCGGCCCAAGAAGTGGTGGCCGGACTTCACCTACGTGGTGTGCGGGCACCACGCCCCTTCCGACGTTCCCGCCGTGCGTCCCGGCTTCGTCCGCAGCGAGTACGACGGCGTGGGGACGCGTTTCGTGGGCATCGCTGACGTGGAAGCGCCTCCGGCCAGCCCGTAGCCCTCCCATACTTCGCCTTCGGTACGTGCCGGCCCCGGTGCGGCCGCCGTCGAACGTCAGCCAGTGCCGTTGGCCGTCATTTCCTCGGGAACGGCCGTCAGGTGGAGCTCGGCGCCGTCGCGCAGCACGGCCAGGTCGAGGGGCTGGCCGATGGCATCGGCGAACAGCAGGCGCTGCAGGCTTTCGGCGTTGCTGACGGGACGGCTGCCGGCGGTGACGATGACGTCCCCTGCCGCCAGGCCCGCCTTGTCCGCCGGAGAACCTGGCAGCACCTCTACGACACGGAGCCCTTCGCGCAGCCCTGTACGGATCACAGCGCTCGAACCGAGCTGCATCGGAGTGCTCACCAGGCCAAGGTAGGCGCGGCGCACCCTTCCATCCGACAGCAGCGCCGAGATGATCCTCCGGGTGGTCGCGTTGATGGGGATGGCCAGCCCCAGTCCGGCACCGGCCACTGCGGTATTGATGCCCACGATCCTGGCGTGGGTGTCCGCCAGCGCACCGCCGGAGTTTCCGGGGTTCAGGGCAGCGTCTGTCTGGATCACGTCCTCGATGACCCGCCGGTTGCCGCCGGACCAAACCGGAATGGCCCTGCCCAGGCCGCTGACCACCCCTGCGGTCACGGAGCCGGCCAGTCCCAGCGGGTTTCCGACTGCGATCACCAGTTGGCCCACCCGGAGGGATTCCGCCGCGCCGAACTCCGCGGGGCGGACCCTGGGCCGCGAACCTTTCACCACTGCAAGGTCGGACAAGGGGTCCGCGCCCACCAGTTCCAGCTCCATCCTGCTGCCGTCGCCGAAGACCGCGAAGCCTTGCCGGGTGCCGGCCACCACGTGGGAGTTTGTGAGCAGGTAGCCGTCCTCCGTGAAGAGGACTGCGGAGCCTGCGCCCACCCTGACCCGTCCATTGCGCCGCTGCGCCGTCATTTCAATGGCTGCCACGTGGGGTGTGACTGCCGCCGCTACCCGCATCACCGTCTGCGAGTACGAGTCCAGGACGTCGTCTGTGTCCGCTGGCATGGGTTCCTGCGCCTGTTCCATGGCGCACCTCCGGATGTAGTTCCGCTCTCGGGTGCCCTCAGGGGGCCTTACGGAAGTCAACGATGAAGGGCCGGAATCCAGTCCCGCGCCGGCTACGCCTTGGGTGAACGCGGCACCCGTGCGTGGCTGTTGTCCAGGCTTTAGGATCGGTAGCATGACTGATTCCCCCGCCGGTTCCCAAACCGAACTGTTGAATCCTGACGAATGCTGGCGGTATCTTCGGTCCTCCTACATCGGCCGGCTGGCGGTCATCAATGGTGACGTTCCCGAGATTTTCCCCGTGAATTTCTCCGTTGCCGGGGAAACGCTGGTGTTTCGCACCGCGCCGGGCACCAAGCTGCGCGCCCTGCTCAGCGGCGCAGTTGCGGCGCTTGAGGTTGATGGGCTCAACCCGTACGCCACTGAGGTTTGGAGCGTGGTGGCCAAGGGCAGGCCGGAACCGTTCGATGAAACCCGGATGGCCCTTCCGGAGGGCGATGCCGACCGGGAGCCCTGGGAGCCGGGTATCAAGGACCATTTGGTCGTCATCGCCCCCACGGACATCACCGGACGCCGTTTCGCCGTCAGGTCACGCACGCGGTGGTGGCCGCCGGTCGATTTCTCCGCGGACTGGCTGTAGGTCCTGGCGGCCCTCCGCTGTTCCAGCCAGGCGTCACGACGTGAGGATCACCTTGAGCGCCTTGGTCTCGGCGGCCCGGGAGAAGGTGTCGTAGGCGTCGAGGAACTGATCAAAGCCGAAGTGGTGCGTGGCGAATTTCTCTGCCCTGATCTTTCCCTGGGCCACGAGCTTGAGCAGCATGGGCGTCGTGTTGGTGTTCACCAGGCCCATGCTGATGTTAATGTTCTGGATCCAAAGATCTTCCAGGTGCAGTTCCACTGGTTTTCCATGCACCCCCACGTTGGCCACGGATCCGCCGGGCCGCACGATCTCCGTGCACATGGCGAACGTGGCGGGGACGCCCACTGCCTCGATGGCGACGTCGACGCCGCGGCCGCCGGTCAAGGCCAGGACCTGTTCCTTCCAGTCGCCGCTGCCCGAGAGGACAGTGTCCGTGGCGCCGAACTCCTTTGCCTTCTGGAGGCGGTTGGCGTCCAGGTCGATGGCAACCACCGTCGCCGCACCGTAGAGCCCGGCGGTGGTGATCGCGGCCAGTCCCACGGGCCCGGCGCCCACCACCGCCACGCTGTCACCTGGCTTCACCCGGCCGTACTGGACGCCGATTTCAAACCCGGTGGGAAGGATATCGGACAGCATCACCGCTTGTTCATCGCTGACACCCGCGGGCAGCAGGTGCAGCGAGTTCTCGGCGTAGGGAACGCGGACGTACTCCGCTTGGGTCCCGTCGATCAGATGGCCAAAGATCCATCCGGTGCCTTCCTGCCCCTCCCCGCCCAGGCAGTGTGAGTAGAGCCCGGTCCTGCAGTTCGCGCAGTGGCCGCAGGACTTGATGCAGGAGATGATGACCCGGTCATTGACCTTCAGGCCAGTGACGGATGGGCCGGTTTCGACGACGGTGCCCACGCCTTCGTGGCCCAGTATGCGCCCCTTTTCGACGGCGGGAACGTCACCTTTGAGGATGTGCAGGTCCGTGCCGCAGATGGTGGTGGTGTCGACTTTGACAATGGCGTCGCCGGGTTGCTGGATCCGGGGGTCCGGGACGTCGGTCCAGGACTTCTCCCCGGGTCCGCCATAGACGAGTGCTTTCATGGGATTCTCCTTAGGATGAAGGCCGGTTTGGCGTGAACCTGGGATAGGGCGAAGGTGCAGCAGTTGGGCTTTCCGGTGCTGGCCGTTCTGTCCGAAGTTGGGCCAGATGCAGGATCAAAAGCACAAGGAAGAGCCCCGAAAGTGCCAGGGCCGGGAGGAGGGCTGCCTGGCTGGGCACGGTGCCGAAAAGGGGTTTGACCAGTTCACCCACCGCCAGCGAGAAGATGAGGGTGAAGCCCAGGACGTACAAGGCCGGCAGGAGCAACAAGCCTGTGCGGTGGTTCCGGTACGTCAGGAAGGACAGCATCAAGAACCCGGGCATGATGAAGCAAAGGTCCAGGATAAAGATTGAGTAGAGGGAATCGATTTGCTCGCCGGTCCGCATCAGGGGCAGGAGCATCACGATCCAGAGTGGATAGAAGATCAGTGGCTGCAGGACCGCCCCGGACGCCGACGCAATCCGCATCGCCCGGGGCAGTGACACCGTTCGGAGCGCGGGATCAAGGGTGGATCCAGCCGTAACCATTGCCCAAAAGGACAGGGCAAAGACCGCCATGTACAGCAGGTACAGGCCGTTGTATGTCCGCTCAATGACGTAGATCCCGTACGCGTAAAACAGGTAGCCAAGGAGTCCAAGGGCGACGATCTGGTATTTGGGCCTGTCGGGTCTTGCAGCGTATGACAGGTACAGCAATCCAAGCCCGGCCGCCACCGAAAGCAGGTCCTGGGAGTAAGCGCCCGGGATAAGTTCGCTGCTGACCACTGCATCATAGATTCCCGGCCGCAAAACTCCGGTCCCAGCTGCTGACAGCGCCAGCAGTCCTGTAACAGCCCAGAGCAGGCGGTTGAGGAACAGATGCTTCAGCATGGCCACCTTCCCACAAGCGATCAGTATTCCGGGTCTCCTCCACACAGTCCCATTGCGCCTGCAGGGCCCCCAGTGCCATAGGTCCTTCCCTCCGCCGGGCCTTTATGCCCTTTCCGGGCGCCGGAGAGTTGCCTACGCTGTGGCCTATGACTGACAACACGAACATACCTGTGCCGGAAATCCTCGATGCGGAAGAGTGCTGGACGCTCCTCGGCCAGACCGGGGTGGGGCGGCTGGCCGTCATCGCCGATGGCCATCCCGATGTCTTTCCCGTCAACTACAAGGTGGACGGCCAAACGCTGGTTTTTCGAACCGGTGCCGGCACCAAGCAGCAGGCCATCCAGTCGGACGCCACCGTGGCGCTGGAAGCAGATGCTGTCAGCGCACAATTCGGCCTTGCATGGAGCGTCGTGGTCAAGGGCAAGGCTGCCGAGACGGTGCCCACAGGGCCTGACCTGGACAACATCCGGCGTGCCTTGTTTCCCTGGCAGGGCGTGGGGCAGGAGCACTTCATCCGCATTACGCCGGAATCGGTAACGGGAAGGCGCTTCACCATGGGCGCCCCCCTTCTGTGGCAGACGCCCTTGGACGACGCTACCCGCGCCGGCTTCGAATAAACGGGAAGCCAGAAGGGGACAAGTCAGCAGAACCCGGTGGTAGCTCCAGTGCGCGCATGGTGGGTGAACGAGCCCGGCCTCATACCAACCCGGCCACTGGTACTGGGGCGCCGTACCGCCCCCAGGCCGGCGGCCCGCGAAATCCTCGTGGAAGTAACCGTCTGCGGCGTTTGCCGGACGGACCTCCACCTCGCGGAAGGGGACCTGCCACCGCGGCACCCGCAGGTGGTGCCCGGGCACGAGGCAGTCGGCGTCGTCATCGAAACGGGTGCGGACTGTTCCCGGTTCAAGGCAGGCGACAGGGTCGGCGTGGCATGGCTCGGCGGTGTCTGCGGCAGCTGTGACTATTGCCGCCGGGGCGACGAGAACCTGTGCGTGTCGCCGGTGTTTACCGGCTGGGACAGGGACGGCGGCTACGCCGAGCAATTGACTGTCGCAGAGGATTTTGCCTACCCGATCCCGTCCGCCTTCACCGACGAACAGGCCGCTCCGCTGCTGTGTTCGGGAATCATCGGATACCGGGCCCTGAAGCGTGCCGCCCTGCCCGTCGGTGGGCGCCTGGGCATCTACGGCTTTGGCAGTTCCGCGCACATCACAGCCCAGCTTGCGCTCAGACAGGGCGCCACTGTGTTCGTGATGACGCGTTCTGAGAGTGCCCGGGCACTCGCGCTGGAGTTGGGAGCCGCGTTTGCGGGGGACGCCTACGACGACCCACCGGTACCGCTCGATTCCGCCATCCTCTTTGCTCCGGTGGGCGGCCTGGTTCCGGTCGCGCTGCGTGCCCTGGACCGTGGTGGGACCTTGGCCATCGCGGGAATCCACCTGAGTACCATTCCTGCCCTGGATTACGGCCGGGAGCTCTTCCTCGAACGCCAAGTGCGCTCCGTGACAGCCAATACCCGGGCCGACGGGCGCGAGTTCCTGACCCTCGCCGCCAGGCTTTCCCTGGCCCTCACCACCACGGCCTACCCGTTCGAGGCTGCGGACAAGGCGTTGGAAGACCTGGCCGCCGACAGGATTACGGGATCGGCCATCCTGCGGGTCCGGCCGGAATAGTCCTTCCAGCAGCGACTCCTCCGGCAGCCACTCCCGGAGCGATGGTCAGCCGAAGACGATCAGCCGAACAGGACCGCGGCTTCCTGGTAGCGTGCCTCCGGCACCACCTTCAGTGCTCCCAGCGCTTCCTCCAGGCCTACGGTCACGATGTCGGTGCCACGGAGCGACACCATCGTGCCCCAGCGTCCTGCCGCCGCGGACTCGACAGCAGCCATGCCCAGCCTGGTGGCAAGGACCCGGTCGAAGGCTGTGGGTTCGCCGCCTCGCTGGATGTGGCCCAGCACTGTGGCCCGGGTTTCGATGCCGGTCCTTATCTGCAGTTCTCCTTCAAGCAGCAGTCCGATGCCTCCCAGGCGCGGCCGTCCGAAAGTATCCAGGCCGCGGGGAGCGTAAGGGGCTGGGTGGCCCTCGGGGGCGAAGGCTTCGGCCACCACCACGAGGGGTGCCCTGCCGCGGTCACGGGCTGAAACCACCCATGAGCAAACTTGGTCCAGGGAGACGGGATGTTCGGGTACCAGGATGGCATGTGCGCCGGAGGCCATTCCTGCATGCAGTGCTATCCAGCCCGCGTTGCGGCCCATGACTTCGGCGACCATGCACCGGTGGTGCGATTCACCTGTGGTCCGCAGGCGGTCGATGGCCTCGGTGGCAGTCTGGACAGCTGAATCAAAGCCAAATGTATAGTCGGTGGCGCCGAGGTCATTGTCGATGGTTTTGGGAACCCCTACGACATTGATGCCCTGTCCGCACAGTTCGCGGGCTGCCGCAAGGGTACCCTCTCCCCCGATGGCGATCAGTCCGTCAAGCCCGTTGCGCTGGAAGCTGTCGCGTACGCCGTCGATCCCCTTCCCCACCAGCGGGTTGGTCCTGGACGTACCCAGGATGGTGCCGCCCAGGCGCGAGATGCCCCGCACACTTGCCCTTGGTAACGGAACAACGTCCTGTTCCAGGACGCCGCGCCACCCGTCCCGGAAACCCAGGAATTCGTACCCGTGCGCAACGTCCCCGGCGAGCACCGCTCCGCGGATGACCGCGTTGACCCCAGGACAGTCGCCTCCGCTGGTGAGGATCCCCAAGCGCTTCACGATGCCGCCACCCCCGGTTCACGTACGGGCAGCGGGAACTGCCGGGTCCGGCCGGGCGGAAGGACCACGTCATTGCCGTACACGCGCACCGTGATGGGGCCGGCGTCACCGGGTGCGGAAGCGATGCTCATGTGCCCGTCCTTGAGGTTGACCCGGAGGCGGTGGCCCCGGTACAGAACCTCAAAGGCGACGGCCCGGAGGCCCGTCGGGAGGTTGGGAGCGAACAGGATGGTCTCCCCGCTGAACCGCAGCCCGGCAAAGCTGCGCTGTACCACGTCGATGGTCCCGCCCATTGCGCCCAGATGGATACCCGTGCGCGTGGTGCCGTGCTGGGTATCGTCGAGGTCGGCGTCGAGTGCTTCCCTGAAGCTGTCCCATGCCCGGTCCGCGTCCAGGCCTGCCAGTACAGATGCGTGCGCCACCCGGCTCAGGGTGGAGCCGTGGGCGGTCCTGGCGAGGTAGTACTCGATGGTCTGGTTGAGCCGGTCCTGGGTGAAACCGTATTGCAGTCTCTGAAGAATGGCGATCAGCCCCTCGTGCCCCAGGAGGTACGGGAGCATCAGGACATCCGCCTGCTTGGCCAGTTTGTAACAGTTGGTTGCATCATCCTCGGCTTCGAGGATGAGGTCCAACCGTTCGATATCGCCGTACCTGTCCCGATAGTGTTCCCAGTCGAGTTCCTTCAACTCCCCGTAGCCTTCGAACTGGCTCATGACGCCGTCGCTGTGAAAAGGGACGTACATTGCGGTCCCCATGTGTGTCCATCGGGCTGTTTCCTCGTCGGTGACGCCAAGGCGTTCCATGAGTCCGGCGCGCTCACTGCCATGCAGGAAGGACATGATGCCTGCCGCCTGGGAGCAGACCCACGCCGCCATGACGTTGGTGTAGGCGTTGTCGTCCAGCCCGGGCTTGTCGCGGCCGGGGTAGCCCGTGTGGTACTCATCCGGTCCCACCACGTTCCGCAGGTGGTACCTGCCGCCCTGTTCGTCGTAGTCGGCCAGGGAGCTGAAGAACCGTGCAACCTCGATCACCAGCTCCGCGCCCTTCTGAAGGAGCCAGATCTTGTTTCCGGTGGCCTGGAAGTACTGCCAGGCATTAAAGGCGACGGCCAGGCCGGAGTGGACCTGCAGGTGCGAGTGGTCCCTGACCCACCTGCCGGACCTTTCGTTGTACAACCATTTGGGTGTCTCCTCGGTGCCGTCACTGCCGCTTTGCCAGGGGAACTTGGCCCCTTCCAGTCCCTCTGCAGCTGCGGCGTGACGGGCCGCGGGCAGCCGCCGCCACCGGTAATCGATGACCGCGCGGGCTATATCGGGAGTCCTTGAGGTGAGTACCGGGAGGACGAACAGCTCATCCCAGAAGACATGGCCGCGGTAGCCCTCACCGTGCAGTCCCCGGGCCGTGACGCCTGCATCGAGTTCGGCCGTATGGTGTGTCAGTGTCTGCAGGAGATGGAAGATATGCAGGTTGAGGACCAGGCGCACCTGGACCGGCGCGTCAATCTCCACCAGGAACGGACGGAGCTCGCGCCGCCATGCCTCCTCATGCGCTGCCAACAGCGCATGGAAGTCCCCGCCGGTACGCTCAAGCACCGCACGGGCACCCGTTTCCGGCGAGGAGATGGCACGGTCGCGGGAGGTCACCACCGCCACTGTCTTGGTGATCCGCACTGCGGTACCGGCATCAAGGGAAAGCCGGAGGGTCCGGAAATGGAAAGCCCCTTTCCTGCCTGACTCGGTTCCCGCCGGCTCGAGGGACGCATTGATCCGGTACGCAGCGGCGATGCGGATGCGGCTTTGGGTTGTTTCCACTTCCACCACGGACGTCGCGTCAGGGGCCGGGTTTTGGTCCGGGCGCTGGGAGGTTGTCCTGTCCGCCAGGTGGACATCGGACCCTTGGGCGCGTTCGGGCAGGTTGGCATTGCGCACACCGGCGTTGATCCCGCTGCGGACTTCCACCGTTCCGCTCCAGCCCAGTGCGGTGATCACCGTCTGAAGGGCCAGCAGGTGGGGTTCGGCCATGGACGCAAAG
Source organism: Arthrobacter sp. SAFR-044 (assembly GCF_059414985.1). Taxonomy (NCBI): domain Bacteria; kingdom Bacillati; phylum Actinomycetota; class Actinomycetes; order Micrococcales; family Micrococcaceae; genus Arthrobacter; species Arthrobacter sp. SAFR-044. The sequence goes on from NZ_JBPFDN010000007.1 coordinate 219,449, forward strand.
CGGGTCTGCACCACTTCCAGGCGCTGCCGGTCCGGGTCCTCCAAGATCAGCCTTCGTTCCAGCACCGCCCTTTTGAGGTCCAGGACCCTGCGCTCGCGTACTACTGCCATTCCGCTCTCCGACCACCATTGCCGGCCCTCCAGGCGCAGGTCAAGGGGAAGGCAGTCGGGTGCGTTGACCATGTGTTCTTCCAACAGCATCTCGTCGGCGGACCTGGCCCTGACCCTGTTGTAGACACCGGCCAGGTACATGCCGGCGTAGCTGGACGGACCGCCCTCGGGAGCCGCTCCACGGACGCCCATGTAGCCGTTGCCAAGGGTAGTCAGGGCTTCCCGGTGGCCCTCGTGTGCGGCGTCGAATCCTTCAAACACGAGGTGCCAGGCATTGCCGATGACCTGGCCCAGGTCCAGCTCCCCCACGTCATTGAGGACTGTCCCGGCGCCCGCGGCTTCGAGCTGCCTGCGGTTGCCGGTGCGGTCGATTCCCACCACGAGGCCAAAGCCGCCCCGCCGCCCTGCCTCAACACCGGCAGCGGAGTCCTCGATTACCACGGCATGTGACGGCGCGGCTCCCAGCCTCGTTGCGGCCGCCAAAAAGGCATCGGGGGCCGGCTTTCCCTGCAGCCCAAGGCGCGCCGCAGTGGTTCCATCCAAAACCACGGTGAACAGGCCCTGAATGCCCGCCGCTTCCAGGACCGATGCTGCGTTCCGGCTTGACGTGACCACGGCCGTGGGCACTCCCGCGCCTGCAAGCCTCTGCAGCAGTTGCAGCGTCCCGGGGTAGCTTTGGACCCCGTCCCGCTGGAGGTGTTCCAGGAACAGTGCGTTCTTCCACCGGCCCAGGCCGAATCCGGTCCAGGCTCCGGCCTCATCTGTCTCGTGCCCCTTCTCCAGGTGCACTCCCCTGCTTGCAAGGAAGCGCACCACCCCTTCCTCCCGCGGCATCCCGTCGATAAAGCTGAGATAGTCTGCCCTGCTGAGCGGGGCACGGTTGGTACCCGGCGGGATCCTCGGGTCCTTCAGGATCCGGTCGAACGCGTCCTTCCACGCGGCCTGGTGGACCAATGCGGTGTTGGTGACCACCCCGTCGAGGTCGAAAATGACGGCGTCAAACGGAGGCCTGGCAGCGGCGGCGGTGGGAGACGCGATCATAGGTCAGTGGTACCAGCAAGGACGCGTTCAGCAAAGGGGCGATGGGCCTGCCGCCGGCTACGCAGTGTTCCTGCCCGCGGATTGGCCCACATGGTTCCACCACGTCAGCGGGGAGGTGATGGTGAAGCGCCTTCCGCTGACGGAGGTGGGGACGATCCGGACGAAGTGGTCTTTTTCTCCGGCCTGCCAGGGAAACAGCGTGAGGCCGGGGCCCGCCAGGAGTTCCGCTGAGGGCTCCAGGATGACGGCTTTGCCTTTGACCAGCACGCTCCATGCCTGGGCGTCGTCATGGCCGTCGGCTTCAAGCGCGACGGCGAGTGGTCCCCCGGCTGCCCGAAGCTTGGTTCCTTCCCCCGTGCGGAAGATCACCGACTGTTGATCCACTCTGTAGTTGACCGGGAAGACTTCCGGATATCCGTCCACCAGCACGGCCAGATGGCCGACGGACACACCGTGCAGGAGGTCCCAGCACGTGCCGGCCTCCAATACTTCAGTGGGCGGTTGCGGCGGGTCGTTGTGCATAGAGTGGACGGTACCGGCCTGCCGGGCCGCCCCGCTAGAGCATTTGGGCCCGGGCGTGGATCACCGCAAAGAAAAACACCCCGGTCCGAAGACCGGGGTGTTTTACGGAGCGGGCCGGCATCCTGTGGATGTCCGGCCCGCCAGGGTGGAGATGGGGGGAATTGAACCCCCGTCCGATGTCGTGTTGTCAGGGCTTCTCCGGGCGCAGTTTGCGTCGGATTTTCTCGGCCCCAGCCATGCTGCAAACAGCTGGCTGATCCGGGCCCAGTCACCTAAAAGTCCCGTTTACTCCGATGACGGGAGCAAACAGCAGTGGCTATCTAAATGACGCCAGGATCCGGGGCGATAGCAACCCCGGGCTGACGGACTGTCTTACTGCTTAGGCAGCAAGAGCGAAGTCAGTGCGCTTAGATTCGGCACTTATTGGTTTGCAGAAAGCGTTTACGAGATAATTCTGCATCCTCGGCCCGCTTCACCTGTCGCGACTAACACCGTCGAAACCGATCATCCCCGTATTTTGTTACCAAACCGGCTGGCAAGCCTGCCGGACTATCCATACTAACGCACGCCCTGCCGAAATAATTCCTACCGGCGGCGGTTGCGCTCGCGCATCTCGCGCTGGGCCTCACGGTTGTCCTGCTGTTCCCGCAACGTCTGCCGCTTGTCATACTCACGCTTACCGCGGGCAACGGCGATTTCCACCTTTGCCCGGCCGTCCACGAAGTACAGCTGGAGCGGCACGATGGTGTAACCGGCTTCCTGGACCTTGCGGGAAATCTTGATGAGCTCCTCGCGGTGCAACAGCAGCTTACGGCGGCGGCGCGCAGCGTGGTTGGTCCAGCTGCCCTGGTTGTACTCGGGAATGTGGATGGCTTCCATCCACAGTTCGTCGTTGTAGAACGTGCAGAATCCGTCCACCATCGAGGCGTGGCCCTCGCGCAGGGACTTCACCTCGGTGCCCATCAGTGCGATGCCGGCCTCGTAAGTGTCCAGCACGTGATAGTCGTGCCGGGCCTTGCGGTTGGTGGCCACCACCTTACGGCCACTTTCTTTCGGCACGGAAAAACTCCTCAGGTTCAGGTCGGGTTCCTCCGGGCCTTCGGCACGGAGCTATACCAGTCTACGGCAGGGGTTTCTGCCCTACAGCAGCCCCATCGGGTCCACAGCCCTGCCGTTGAGCCAGGTTTCGAAGTGGGCGTGGCAGCCCGTGGAGTTGCCGGTGCTGCCCGAGTAGGCAATCAGCTGGCCCTGCGAGACCCTTTGGCCGTTCGAGACCACGATGCTCGAGTTGTGGTAGTAGATAGTGGTCAGGGTGTTGCCCTGCATCACGCCGTGGTCGATCTTGACGCGCCACCCGCCACCGTCGGCGGAGTTCCACCCCGAGCTGAAGACCTCCCCGGCAGCCGCCGCATACACGGGGGTACCGCAGGCGGCACCGAAGTCGATGCCGGTGTGCATGTAGCCGCCGGTGCCGTAGAAGTCGATCGTTCCCGGCGGAGTGGTGCGGTAGCCAAAGCCCGAGGTGATGGGGATGCTGCCGTCGAAGGGATGGCGGAGGCCAAAGGCCGACGGCGAACCGGCCACCGGGGGTACGTACGGCTGGACGGGCGGGGCGGGGCGGTTCGCTGCCGCGGCTGCCGCGGCAGCAGCTGCAGCTGCCGCTTCAGCCTGCCGGCGCTGCTCGGCTTCCCACGCCTCGCGGGCCTTGCGGTCACGTTCGGCAATTTCGTTGGCTACTTGGTTCTGGTTGGCCTGCACGCCAGCGAGCTGGGCCTGGATCCCGGGCTTGGCCGCCTGGAGCTCATTGTCGAGGCGGGTGGTGTCGGCAATCAGCTGGTCAACCTGGGCCTTTTTGGCGGCCGCTTCATCGCGGGCTGCCTTCTCCCGCTCCAGGGCGGCATCGGCTTTGGCCTTGAGGTCCTTAATCTCCGCTTCCACGGCCTGGAGTCGGGCTTCGGAGTTGACGTTGGTGGCGTTCTGCTGGCTGAGCTTGTCCATGGCCGCGTTCTGGCTGCGCATGGCCTGGTCGGCGAGGTCCATGGTCTCGGTGAGGCTGCTGCCGCTGTTGGATCCAAAGAAAAGCGACAGGTTGGAAGGGACACCGCCGGACTTGTAGGCCTGGGTGGCGATCTGGCCAATCAGTTTCTTGGTGTCCGCGATCTTCTGCTTGTCCGTTTCCAGCTGCTGGGTGATCTTGGCCTTGTTCTGCTGGGCCATGTCCACGCGGGCCGAAAGGGCTTCGACTTCCTTGACGGCACCCGCCACCCGGCCTTGGGCTTCAAGCAGGGCCTGCTGGGCGCCCGGCAGCTGGCCCTGGTAGATCACCAGGTCGCTGGCTGCCTTGGCGATCCGGGAATCGACGAACTCCAGGGACGCCTGGACGCGCGCGGCTTCGGCCTCGAGCGCGGCTTTGCGGTCTTCGAGGTCGTCCGCGAAGGCGATGGGTGTGGCAACGGCAAGGCCGGCGGAAAGGATGACGGTGAGCACGCCGCTGACGAAGCCCAACCGGCGCGCAGCGGACCGCCCGCGGCTGCGCCGGGGACGGGACAAGGCTGGATCAGTTAAATTCATGGGCATTCCTTGGTCGGTGTGCACAGCCTAAACGCGCAAATATCTACGTAAGGTCAAGAGAGACGAAATTCCTGCCAAGGATCCGCCAAGGACCAGCAGCGCCGGTGCGAGGATCAGGGTCTGGCCGGACGAGATGAAAGCGGTGTCCGGGTACTGGCGGGACATGTAGTCGCCCAGGAAGAACTGAGCTACTGCCCACAGCGTGCCGGAGGCCAGGGCTGCGCCGATGACCGCCGCGATGACGCCTTCGAGGATGAACGGCAGCTGGATGACGGTCTTGGAGGCGCCGACCAGCCGCATGATTCCGGTCTCCCGGCGCCTGCTGAATGCGGAGAGCCTGATGGTGGTGGCAATCAGCAGGATCGCGCAAACGATCATGACGCCTGCGATGCCCACCGCCACCAGGGAGGCTCCGTTCATCACCGAGAAGAGGCGTTCAAGCAGCTGGCGCTGGTCGATGACCGTTTCCACGCCGGGCTGGGACGAGAACGTTTCGCTGATGATCTGGTACTTCTCCGGGTCCTTCATGTTGATCCGGAACGATGCCGGCAGCTGGTCCGGCGTCACGGAATCAACGATGGGCGAGTTGGAGAACTGGTCCTTGAAGTGCTTGTAGGCCTCATCCTTGGACTCGAACTGGAAGTCGTTGATGTACTGGGCCACGGCGGGCGATTCCAGGAGCGCGTTCAGGCCCTGTTGCTGCTCGGGGGTGACGGGCCCGGACGCGCAACCGGGCGCCGTCGAACCTTCACTGCAGAGGAAAATGGCCACCTGGACCTTGTCGTACCAGTAGCCCTTCATCTGGTTGATCTGCATCTGCAGCATGCCTGCCGCGCCCACGAACGTGAGGGACACGAACGTGACCAGGATGACTGAGACCACCATGGAAAGGTTGCGGCGCAGGCCGCTGCCGATCTCGGAAAGAATGAATGCAAGCCTCACCGCTGGGCCTCGCCTTCGGCACCGTTGCGCGGCAGGCCGGCGTCGGGCGTTTCCCTGCCGCTGGCGTCCTTCAGGCGCCGGGACTGGCCGACGACGGGGATCATCGAGGTGTACAGGGCCCTGGCTTCGTCGCGGATCACCACGCCGTTCTTCAGCTCCACCACCCGCTTGCGCATCTCGTTGACGATGTCATCGTCGTGCGTGGCCATCACCACGGTGGTTCCGTTCTGGTTGATCTTGTCCAGCACGCCCATGATTCCCATGGAGGTGGTGGGGTCCAGGTTTCCTGTCGGTTCATCCGCGAGGAGGATCCCGGGCCGGTTGACCACGGCGCGGGCGATGGCAACGCGCTGCTGCTCGCCGCCGGAAAGCTCGTGCGGCATGCGGTGTTCCTTGCCTTCGAGCCCTACTGTCTTGAGGACCTCGGGGACGGTGTCGCGGATTACGCTGCGGCTCTTGCCGATGACCTGCATGGCGAAGGCGACGTTGGCGAACACGTTCTTCTGGGGCAGGAGGCGGAAGTCCTGGAAGACGACGCCGATGCCGCGGCGGAGGCGGGGAACGCGCCAGCTGGAAATTTTGGCGACGTTCTGGCCGGCGACGTAGACAGCCCCGGAGGTGGCGCGGTCTTCCTTCAGCACCAGCCGGAGGAACGTGGACTTCCCGGAACCGGACGCGCCGACGAGGAAGGCGAATTCCCCGCGGTCGATCTCAAGATTGACGGAATCCAGTGCCGGACGGGCTTTCTGGTCGTAAACCTTGGTGACATTTTCGAATCGAATCATGGCCCTAAGTACCCTGCAGGGCACGGCTGATCCTTCATTTGATGCAGCCCAGTTCTGCAGCCGGTGCACGGGTTTTCGTTTGGGGAAGGTAGGGCCCCGGCCCCTCGACTATACGCAGCATGCCCGGTGGTTGGGCGGGCTTTCCGGGGCGTGTCGCCGGATCAGCCGGCGGGCGGGCGGAGGACTGCCTACTTTTCGGCGTTGCGGTTGTCAGTACGCCAGCGGATGCCCGCGTCGATGAAATCGTCGATCTCGCCGTCGAACACTGCGGACGTGTTGCCCACTTCGTGTTCGGTGCGCAGGTCCTTCACCATCTGGTAGGGGTTCAGGACATAGGAGCGCATTTGGTCACCCCAGGAGGCCTTTACGTCGCCGGCCAGCGCCTTCTTTTCCGCATCCTCCTGTTCCTTTTTCAGCAGCAGGAGCCGGGACTGCAGCACGCGCATGGCAGCCGCGCGGTTCTGCAGCTGGGATTTCTCGTTCTGCATTGAAACCACGGTGCCGGTGGGGATGTGGGTGAGGCGGACCGCGGAGTCCGTGGTGTTGACCGACTGCCCGCCCGGGCCGGATGAACGGAATACGTCCACCCTGATTTCGTTGTCCGGGATCTCGATCGAGTCTGTCTGCTCGATCAGCGGGATGACTTCAACTGCCGCGAAGGAGGTTTGGCGGCGGCCCTGGTTGTCGAACGGGCTGATCCTGACGAGGCGGTGGGTGCCGGCTTCCACACTGAGGGTGCCGAATGCATAGGGTGCCTTCACCTCGAAGGTGGCTGATTTCAGCCCGGCTTCCTCCGCGTATGAGGTGTCCATGACCGTGGTGGGATACCCGTGCCGCTCAGCCCAGCGCAGGTACATGCGCAGCAGCATTTCGGCGAAGTCCGCGGCATCCACGCCGCCCGCACCGGCCCTGATGGAAACCACAGCTTCGCGTTCGTCGTATTCGCCGGACAGCAGGGTGACCACTTCCAGGTCCTTGAGTGCCTTCTTGATGGATTCGAGTTCGGCCGCGGCCTCCCCCATCGAATCGGCGTCGTCCTCGTCCTGCCCGAGTTCCACCAGGACCTCAAGGTCGTCGATCCGGGCCTCGAGGCTGGTGAGGCGTTCCAGTTCGGACTGGCGGTGCGAGAGCCGGGAGGTGACTTTCTGCGCGGCCGCGGGGTCGTCCCAAAGGTTCGGCTCCCCCGCCCGCTCGCTGAGTTCGGCGATGTCTTCCTTGAGCGCCTCCACGTCGGTAACGCGTTCGATGGACTCGTAGGTGGCGCGAAGCGCGCGGATCTCAGCGGAAAAATCAATATTGGCCATGGTGGTTTAAGCCTACGCTATTGCCGAATCCTGGCCGCCCCGGCGTCCTACCGGGTCAACCGCGAGCGCGCGGTGGACGTCGCCTCAATGGGGATGCCGTGTGGAATGAGGAAGTTCACCACAGGTGGGTGGACGGCGGCCGTAAGGACCACGACGGCGGTGGAACCGTCCGGCGTGCCCGTCGCCCCGGCGACCGCAAGGCCGGAGAAACGCTGCGAGGCCGGGCTCCTTGCGACGAAGTCGGCTGCGACGTTCCGGACGCGGGCAGGGTTGAGGACCGCCGAGGGGCTGCCGCCCTGTGTTGAGACTTCGCCCAGGGTGTAGCTGTCGGCGGCAGCAAGCGATGCCCCGTCCGCCAGGGAGAGCAGGCGTTTGTGCTCCAGGTAAACGGCGGAAATGCCGATGACCACCGTAGCCACCAGGAGCGCCAGGACAACGTAGCCGAGGATCATGACCATCAACTGGCCGTTCTCGTCCGGTTCCCTGCTCTTCATCGGTACCGGCCTACCAGTTGGGAGGAGGATGCTTGAACCTCTGTGGCGGACAACCCTTCGGCGAAGGGCATAAACGGCAGGGGAACGCTCAGGCTGACCGTTACCGTTACCGTACTGCCCGCCGCCTGGCAGTCAGCGGGACTGCAGGCGGTGCTCATGCTGGCCCGATCTGCCTGATGACCGAAGTCGGAGAGGGCAAGTGCCACCGCCTGCTCGGCCGCGGCCTGGGCGGTCGAAGCATCAGGCTGGGCCACGTAGACCTTCGCTGCCTGGTCCGCCGCGCCCACCACGGCGAAGGAGCCTCCCTGGATCTGTCCGACAGTGATCACGAAGTACACCAGCGGAACCATGAGCAGGAGTGCCAGGAACGTAAATTCGACCACTGCGCTGCCCCGTTCACGATCCATGCCCGGCTGTTTCCCGTCCTCCCTTTGGACTGGTGCGGAGTTTTGGAATTTGTCCGCCGGGTCACCGTCCCCGGTCCGCTCCCGGCAGAGTGCATCAGCCAGGCGGGTACGGAAGCGTGCGTGTGCCGTGGAGCCCAGCAGCGGATTGGGGCGGGGGCCTGTTTTGCAGCCGGGCATAGTTTTCGAGCCGGTCATTGGTTTGAAGCTGGCTGGGTCAGGGCTGAACAGCAGCATGTCCTTTCACCTCCAGCTGGTTCCGCGGTCCAATGAGACCAATGACAGGCAGTGGAGAGCGGACTGTAACTTCCAGGGTCCGCATGCCTTGGACACTGACCTCCTGGGTACTGACCTGTTCGGCGAAGCCCGGGTTAAGGGCCATGCTTATGAGGCTGCGGGTCCTTTCTTCGGCGTCCGAGGCGTTGCGGTCAGCAAGGGTTCCATAACGCGCCCCGGACGCAGCAGCATCGATGAGGGTGTTCCTGACGTGCAGGACCAGGGTCAGCTGGATTATTGCCAGGAAGAACATGGTCAGCAGCCCGCCAACCAGGACGAAGTCCACAACGGCCGAACCCCGCTCGCCTGCCGGGCAGAGCCCCGGCTGCTCCAGCGGCCGGGGCGCGGACCTCCCCATGGTTCAGTTCCCCACCTTGTCCATTGCCTGGTTGAACATGGTTTCCAGTGCGGGGCCTGCCAGTGCCAGCAGGGCTGCGACAAGGACTGCAGACATCAAGGTGATCATCACCCAGCCCGGTACGTCGCCGCGCTCCGGATTATCGCTTTCGGTTGCCGGGGTCTGCTGTCCGTGATCGGGCCCGTCCTCGCGCTGTGCGGCCTGACGCGGGTGAGGGCGAACCGCCCGGACCATCTGAAGCTGCAGCAAAGCCGCAAGGGCAAGAAGCAGCATCGCCCAGCGGATTCCCATGGTTTTCATCATTGCGTCCTGTTCCTGTTTCTCTGAGGGGACTTGCAGGTGTTGCTGCAGTACGGGCTTCGGGTTTTGCTCTTCATCAGAAGCCCAGGTTGATTGCCGCGAGACCGGGGAAGACCGCGAATACCACGGTCAGGGGAAGCACTCCGAACACCAGCGGCACCATCATTGCGATTTCCTTTTTCCCCGCAGCTTCCATGAGGTCGCGTTTCGCTGAATCGCGTACATCCTGCGCCTGGGCGCGGAGCACGTCTGCGAGGGGCGTTCCTCTTTCCACCGCTACGATGATCCCGTCGACGAACCTGACCAGCGGCGCAAGGTCGGTGCGCGCGGAGAACTCCTGCAAGGCCATGACGAGGGGCTTGCCCGCCCTGGTCTCTGCAAGTATTTTCGAGAATTCCTTGGACAGTTCGCCCTTCGCGCTCCGGCAGACCCGGTCCAGGGCGCCTGTCGCGCTCTCCCCCGCACCCACCGCCAGCGCCATCAGTTCGGCAAGGCTGGGGAATTCTGCCATCATCCGGCCTTCGCGCCGCCGGACCTGGGCGCCGAGCCAGTAGTCCCGCAGGACAAAGCCCGCTGCAGCGCTGCCAATGATCACCGCGGCCGCGAGGAAAGGGCTGAACCTGCCCGCTGCGGCGCCAATCAGGATGACGGTCAGCGAGACAACGAAGCAGGCCGTGGCCCACAGCAGCTGCTCCGCGCGAAAGTCGATCGGTGACTTGTTGATCCCTGCCTGCGCCAGGCGCCGCGCGGTCGCGCCAGGTGAGGGGCTAAGTTTCCCCAGGACGGAGAGCCAATCCCGGAAGACGGGACGGAGGATCCGTTCAAGGGGCCCAAACGGTGTCAGGTTCTGCTCGCCGGCGCGCAGGAGTCGCGACTCCAGGTTCTGCGACTTCAGCTGGGGCTCGATCCGGTCCGACAATGTCATGGCGCGCATCGGCGGAGACCGGAAAATCACGAGCCACAATCCGACGCCAAGACCGATTCCGCAAACCAACGCCGAAGGGGAAGGGAACATTATCGAAGCACCCTTTCGTCCTGCGGCAGGGCCCCGATCTTCAGCATGACCGTGTAGCACACCAACGAGACCACCAGGCCCCCGAGCAGTACTGCCGCACCCATGGGCGTGTTGTAGGCCTGGATTGCTTCCGTCCTGGTCGCGAGGAGGATCATCACGATCCATGGCGCCGCAACGGCGAGCCGGGCAGCATTGATAGTCCACGACTGCCGCGCCTCGAGCTCGCTGCGGGTCCTGGCGTTTTCCCGCAGGAATTCGGCCAGTGTGCCCAGGAGCTTCCCCAGGTCGGAGCCGCCAACTTCCCGCGTCAGCCGTAGTGCCTCGATGATCCGGTCAGCCACGGGGTCTGCAAGCCGCTGCTTCAGCTTGTTCAGGGAACCGTCGAATTGCCCACCTGCGCGGTAATCAGCGCCGAACTCGCGGAAGACGGGCCGCAGTTCCTCGGGCCCCTTGTCGCCAAGCTGGATCAGGGCCTCAGGCAGGGGCAGGCCCGCCCGGATCGCAGACCGGAGGTGATCTACGACATCGGGCCAAAGTTGGCGTAGCATCGCCGTCCTTTTCCTGGCCCGCCAGCGGAGGATGGTGATCGGCAGCCAGGTGCCGAAGAGGCCAAAGCAGCCGGCAATAGGCCAGGAACGGCTCAGCGCGTAGAAGAGGAGTGCCACGAAGATCCCAAGCCCAAGGCATGTCGCGAGCAGGCCGCGCACCGAGACTTTGTCGACTCCGGCGGCCGCCAGGAGGTCAGCCACGCGGCTTGGCTTGCGCGCCCGGCTTCCGAGGTCAGGTGTTTCCCAACAGGACCACCAAATGAGGAAGAGGCCAACCCCCGCCACGGCTCCCACCAGCGCGGAGATCATCGCGGATCCAGCAGGGCGGCGACGTCATACCCGGCCCGTGAAAATTTTTCCGCCGAAGGCATGGCGTTGGCACGTGGATGCAGGACGCCGTTCTCCAGGCCAAAAACCAATGACGATTCGATGATGCCGTTCTCCACGCGGCGGCCCAGCGACAGGACTTGGGTGACTTGCCGCCGCCCGTCAGCGTGCCTGCTGCAGTGCACTACGAGATCAATACAGGATGCGACCGTGGGAACGACGAAAGCGCTGGAGATGTTCTCCCCCGCCAGCAGTGGGAGCGTGCAGATTTTGGTGACTGCATCATGTGCCGAGTTCGCGTGGACGGTGCACATTCCGGGAAGCCCCGAATTCAAGGCGATGAGCATGTCCAGGCTCTCGGCTTCGCGTACTTCCCCCACCACCAGCCGGTCCGGACGCATCCGAAGCGCTTCCTTCACCAGGCGGCGGAGCGGAATTTCCCCCTCACCCTCGAGGTTCGGTTGACGGCACTGAAGACCGACAACGTCCCGGAGTGGAAATTGGAGTTCAAAAATTTCCTCGACGGTGATGACACGTTCCCGGCTTCCGATGCTGGCGGCCAGGCAGTTCAGCATGGTGGTCTTACCGGCCTGGGTTGCCCCGGACACAAGGATGTTGAGGCCGCTGGACACAGCCGCACCGAGAAAGCGTGCGGCTTGTGGCGTCAGCGTTCCCAACTCCACCAGGTGTTCCAGTCGGCTGGCCTTCACCACAAACTTGCGGATGTTCACTGCCCAGTGGCGGCGGGTTACATCTGGAATCACCACGTGCAGCCTCGAGCCGTCAGGCAGTGCGGCATCGACGAACGGCGACGACATGTCCAGTCTCCGGCCAGAGCTTTTGAGCATGCGCTCCACGAGATCGCGTACCTGCTGTTCGGTAAGGCTCAGCGACGTCAGCTCTGACTCGCCATTGCGGGCCACGTAGATTTCGTTGGGTGCGTTGAGCCAGATTTCCTCGATTGACGGGTCATCAAGGAGCGGTTGAAGTACACCGAAACCTGCGACGGCGTCGAAGAGGAACCGGCGGGCTGCTTCAAGGGGACCAAGGGGTGGCAGGGGTCCCATCAAGGCGCGTTCGTCATAATCGGTCACCGCCGCTTCGACCAACCGCCGGACCTCGCCCGACTGCCTGAGCGGGTCCAGCCCGCGGCGGCGGATGAGCTCGCGGACTTCATCCTCGACAATCCCCAGCGCGTCCATATGTTCCCCCATACAACTGGCCCCCCGACGGAGGCAGTGCGACTGGGCTACAGCCTAGGGAGCTTGCCCCACCGCAACAAGCCCTCATCTCCTCGTGTGGATAAACCAGCAACCTCAAGATTGGCTCCAGCGGGCCTCAGGATTCGATACGGGTAAGCACAGGATTCACATAAGTAACATCAGGATCACTGGTTGCGCCAGTAACACGGATGCTATGGTGAGCGCGTTATTTATCGAAATAGCACTATCAGGTGCCTTCCTGGGGGAAGTCACCTGAGCAGTATCCAAAGAGGCGCTCGGGGGAGCGCCCCATTGTCTCCGGAGCACATATGAAGCGGAACCTGTCTCAGTCCCGTCGCCCAGTCATGAAGTCCTTGGGGACCGCCCTGCTGGCCATCTCTCTGCTCGCGGGGCCGGGCCTAGCCGAAGTCGCCGCTGCCGCGGAAGTCAGCCCGTCACCGGCTCCCCCGACTCCTTCCGCTCCGACCCCGGGCGTGACGGCCACAGCGACGCCGACACCGCCGGCCTCTTCACCGGCACCTGCCCCGCTGGCTACACCGTCACCGAGCCCCACTCCTTCACCACAAACCATGGCCGAGGCCGTGGGTCCAGGTGGAGCTGAGATGGGCCAGCGCTCGGCACGCGTCACCGCGTCGACCACCCCCGACGGAGCAAAGAAGCTCAGCGCCGAGTCGCTTTCCACGCAAGGCACCTGGACACCAACTTTTGGGATTCAGGGGCTGGATGTCAGCGCCCACCAGCCATCGGTTGACTGGCAGCAGCAATGGAACATGGGTGCTCGATTTGCCTACGTAAAAGCCTCTGAGGGCAACTATTACACCAATGAGCTATTTAGTTCCCAGTACCAAGGCTCACGGGCGGTCGGCATGATCCGCGGCGCCTACCACTTCGCCATTCCTAATTGGTCCTCCGGCGCGGACCAGGCGCGCTACTTCGTACAGAACGGGGGCGGCTGGTCCGCAGACGGTTACACGATGCCACCGGTCCTGGACTTCGAGTTCAATCCGTATGCTGGCAGGACAATCAACGGCTTCTACTTCGGTGACACCTGCTATGGCATGAATGGGTCACAGCTAGCGTCATGGGTCAGGGACTTCGGCAACACCATGCTGTCGCTGACGGGACGGCTACCAGCCATTTACACCAACACGAGCTGGTGGAACCAATGTTTGGGCAACCAGCCCGACTTCGGTGACTACCCCTTGTGGGTGGCCGCTTACCCGAGTTCACCAAGCAACGATGCCGGCTATGTACCGGCCGGCTGGGGTACCTACAGCATTTGGCAATACAGCAGCACCGGTCCCCTTGCAGGTGACTCCAATGTATGGAACGGCGATTATGCCGGGCTCAAAGCTTTCGCCTCGGCGTCTCCTTCGTCGTCATTCCAGGTGACAAACGTAGGCGATCTGGATGGTGATGGGCGGCCGGATTTAGTCACCCGGCGTACGGATGGTTCGTTGTGGTTGAACAGCGGAACAGGCTCCGGTGGCTACCAAGCTGGCCGACTCATCGGCAACGGATGGAACATATATGACGCCGTCGTTGGCACCGGCGACTCAAATCGTGACGGAAAAGCCGACCTCATTGCCCGCAGGCCTGATGGCACACTCTGGTTCTACGCAGGAAACGGCGCAGGAAACTTCCAGCCAGCTCGACAAATAGGTACCGGCTGGCAAATCTTCGACACCATCCAAGGCGCTGGAGACACTAACGGTGATGGAGTGACCGACATTCTGGCCCGGCAGCCAGACGGGTCACTCTGGTCCTACGCCGGTGACGGCAGCGGCGGCTACCGGACCGGGCAAAAGATCGGCAGCGGCTGGGAGATCTACAACCAGCTGATCAACACCGGTGACTTCAACCGGGACGGCAAACCCGACCTCATGGCCCGGCGGGCCGACGGCACGCTCTGGTTTTACGCAGGAAACGGAACCAACAGCTACCAAAACGCCCGACAGATCGGAACCGGATGGGAAGTCTACGACCAGATCCTAGGCGCCGGCGACAACAACAACGACGGCAAATCCGACATCCTGGGTCGCCGCTCCGACGGCAGCCTCTGGTTCTACGCCGGTGACGGAATGACCAGCCCAACCGACGGATACACCCAAGCACAGCCCCTGGGGTTGAGCGCGGACAGCCAAGGCCGCCTGACAAACGTAGGCGATCTGGATGGTGATGGGCGGCCGGATTTAGTCACCCGGCGTACGGATGGTTCGTTGTGGTTGAACAGCGGAACAGGCTCCGGTGGCTACCAAGCTGGCCGACTCATCGGCAACGGATGGAACATATATGACGCCGTCGTTGGCACCGGCGACTCAAATCGTGACGGAAAAGCCGACCTCATTGCCCGCAGGCCTGATGGCACACTCTGGTTCTACGCAGGAAACGGCGCAGGAAACTTCCAGCCAGCTCGACAAATAGGTACCGGCTGGCAAATCTTCGACACCATCCAAGGCGCTGGAGACACTAACGGTGATGGAGTGACCGACATTCTGGCCCGGCAGCCAGACGGGTCACTCTGGTCCTACGCCGGTGACGGCAGCGGCGGCTACCGGACCGGGCAAAAGATCGGCAGCGGCTGGGAGATCTACAACCAGCTGATCAACACCGGTGACTTCAACCGGGACGGCAAACCCGACCTCATGGCCCGGCGGGCCGACGGCACGCTCTGGTTTTACGCAGGAAACGGAACCAACAGCTACCAAAACGCCCGACAGATCGGAACCGGATGGGAAGTCTACGACCAGATCCTAGGCGCCGGCGACAACAACAACGACGGCAAATCCGACATCCTGGGTCGCCGCTCCGACGGCAGCCTCTGGTTCTACGCCGGTGACGGAATGACCAGAACAACCGACGGATACACCCAAGCCGCGATTGTTGGCAGCCTCTAGCACGCTGGTGCAGTACTGGAGGCTGCGGCGCGGCACTTGGAACGGCGCGAAGGGCCGCTGAAAAAGTTTGATTTTGCAGGGCTCGGAGCCAGGAGCGTCTGCCGGGGCTCACGACCCCGCAAGCGTCCTATGGGCTGGTACTGCGAAGAACCGGCTTGTGAGCGGCTCTCGTTCCTCGAATCCACGCCTCAGGTCCTGCGTCCCCGGTCCACGAGCCGGCGCCGGCGCCGGGACCAGCTCGTGGACGCCGTGTTCCAGTCCGGAGGGCGGTGTCAGTGACTGCCGCCAGCTTCGCCGTGTCCTGGTGGATGGTCCGTGCCGCTGTCACCGAAGCGTGCTTGCTGTGGCTGCCCGACGTGGACCAACCCAGTCCGCGGGTGCTCGGCATTGACGAACACTGGTTCTGGTCCGTGCGCTACATCCGGGACCCACCAACGAGAGCGAGGACGCGGTCCGAGCCACGGATGACGACAATCATTAACTTGGACACCGCCAAGTCCTGGGGTCCGATTGCAGGGGCCGCAAGGCTGTCGGTGGTCAAGGGCCGACGCGGCAGGGCCGTCGACAAGGCCTGGCCAACCGGATGCTGCTCCTGCTCGGCGGCGACACGCTCAGCTGCAGGGCAGCCCGCAGTGCCTCCAACCACAAATCGATTCTTCTCTTGAGAAGCGCGGCCGGAGCGGCGGCATGACACTCATGTGGGCTCTTTCCCCACGAACCGCGAAGAACTCCACAACAGCCTGCTGGCATTCGCAGCCGCCCCGTTCGAGCCTCCGTCAGCAGGCAGGCCATCGAACGTCAGAGTGGCGGTGCAGGGATGTTGTCGACGGCCACTGTCTTGTCCGGCGCTCCGGACTTGAATATCCAGTGCTTGTACAGAAGAAAGTTCCAAGCGGTCGTCAAGATCGTCGCGATGACTTTTCCTATCTGGTAACCGGCACCCAGCCAGTCAACAAAATTGACGATGACGTCCACGGCAACAGTATTAAAGGCCACCAGGAGGCAATACTTTATAAAGCTCACGCTTTTGCCGTTTTCGGCGCGAAACGTGAAAACACGCTGAAGGGCGTAATTGAAGGCGAGGCTGATGAGGAAAGCGACAGGAGTGGCTATCAGCAAATCCACCAGGAATACTTCATGCAGCAGCATGAGCAGACCGAGATCAATCACAAAGGATATGCCGCCAACAATGATGAAACGCGCCAGCTCGCTGTTTAGTACAATTTTCGAATGCCTTCTCAGCACTTATCCTCTTAATTTCTGATCTGGCGGCATCGACGGGCCACGAACGGCGGCAATAATCACTCGCGGTAAGAGTGAGCCTGGGCGCCGGGTAGACTACATTTGCTGGAATTCCAACAGTCATTCGAGTGCAACGGCCGTGCAGGCGCCCTGCGGACTAGCTTGTAGCCTACCATAGCGGCATTCGGCAGGGCTCATTTCTGCCGATCAGGAAGCTCCAATGAAGCAAGAGTCATAACGACGCCAGCCCGACCCAAGGACGCACGTTTGAGTTCAGTAGTAGCACCGCCAGCTGAAAAGTTGGGGAAGAGAGTAACGCTCCTTGCTTACGCGGGAAGGAGTGACAACCCTCTTCGCATAGCGGTCATCCTCCTTTACGTGATCGTTGTGGTCATGGGGGCTACAACGTCATCGATTGGCATGCCGACCCTCCGCCAGGACCCGGCGCATCCTTTGGGTCTTCAAATCGGGGATGCGTCTCCGATCAGGTCGGATGAGTACAACGCGTTCTCCCCCATCGTTCTATCGATCATGGCCACCGGCGGAGCGCCTACGACGAGCGTCCTTGCTGCACCCGCGGATATAGCCCACCGCTATCCTTCCGGCGGCTTTTTTGAGACTTTGGTTTTCTTCGATTCCACATTGTTGCGGAGTGCGGCATTCCTGCCCGACGCCATGGTCTTCGCAGCGCATTGGTGGCTTCCCGCGCTGCTCCTCTTCCTGTTCCTGCCAACGTGGTTTTCCCAGCTCGGGGCGGCCCGCCGCTGGGGCTGGCTTGCAGCGTTCCTGATCGCGCTGTCGCCGGCTGCCTCTTGGTGGAC
Source organism: Arthrobacter sp. SAFR-044 (assembly GCF_059414985.1). Taxonomy (NCBI): domain Bacteria; kingdom Bacillati; phylum Actinomycetota; class Actinomycetes; order Micrococcales; family Micrococcaceae; genus Arthrobacter; species Arthrobacter sp. SAFR-044. The sequence goes on from NZ_JBPFDN010000007.1 coordinate 236,629, forward strand.
AATGATGCCCATTCAGCTGATTGCCTACACAATCGCCGGTTCAAGCCTGCTCCTGTCTGCCTACAGAAGATTTGCGCTGGGACAACGTCTGATCCCGGCCCTGCAATCCCTGCTGTCAGGCATATTGCTCGCCGGCTTGCCGAGTTTTTACATTCCCTGGTCGCTCGTCCTCGGCCTTCCCGTACTCACAGCCACAGCGGTGTGGATCATGGCGTCAAGGGAAACATGGAAGCCGAAGCTTCTTGCGCTGGGGTCCGCGGGGCTTGTTTCGATGGTCTTTGCAGCGGGGGTCCTTTGGGAGAACCGAGCCGGATTGTCCGCGCTCCTCAATACCGTTTACCCGGGTTCCCGGAGGTCCGCGGGCGCAGCCCAGTCCTTTGCCATGCTTTTCGGCGCACCCGCGCTCGGAGCAATGCAGGATGTGGCACCCGTAGGGATAAACCAAAGCGAGCTTTCGACTGCATTTACCATAGCCTTTGTCTGGGCCGCCCTGCTTATCGTGTTCATTAAGAACCTGGGGAAATTCCGCGACAACACGGTAATTCTCGTCCTGGGAGCCTTCGCTCTCATATGGCTCGCATGGTGCACCATCAATTTTGGTGAGCGGGGATCCTCAATCCCGCTCCTAAACTACGTCCAACCGGCACGGGCCGCCCAGGTCTGTGGAATTTTGGCCTCATTACTGGTTTGCTTCCTGCTCGACCGCCTCCCGTCCCGGGTGGGATGGCGAGGCCCAGCCGTCGCAGCAGCCAGCTGTGCTCTTGTAACCGGGTACGCAGCCTCGTCCCTGCAGTTGTCGTACCTGCCCACAATGCCGCGCTCGCTGATTCTGGGCACTTCCTTGGCCGTAGGAGCCTGCGTATTCATCACTACCAAATTCCCGGCAAAGGTTTGGCCGCTCGTTTTGACGTCGGCACTTGCTGCTGTTCCTGTTATCGGCGCCAATCCACTTCTTTTTGGCCTGGGCGACTTGCGCGAATCCGAGACTGCCACTTATCTCCGTGCGGAGGGCAGACAGGCAGCGGCGTCAGGCGGCGTCTGGGCATCTGACTTCAGCCCGTTCGACACTGTGATGACAGCAAACGGCGTACCCTCTTTGAGCGGTCTGCAACGGTCGGGACCGAACACGGAGGCATGGGAGAAGCTGGATCCGCAATCCCGCCACGCGGACGCATGGAATCGCGGCGGTGGTTTCGTCTTCTTCGAGTGGACAGTGGGACAACCTATTGATTTTGGAACGGTTGCAACAGACACCACCCTGGTGCGAGTGGATCCTTGTGACCTTAAGAATCGGTGGCCGAGCCTCCAAGGCATCGCGTCGTCCCACAAGCTGGAGGCTCCCTGCCTGGTTCCTGAACGCACCCTCACGTGGTCCGGCAAGGAATTCTCCGTCTACAAGTTCAAATAGCGGGTCCCCTTCGGATTCGCATTGTTGTTCGTCGCGCCTCGAGCAAGGGACGTCAATGTGAGCCACGGGGGGCTCCCGGGACGGCCACCACAGGGCGCTCCCGCAGTGGAAGACCACGGACGACACCGAAAACGTCTGCCAAGGGAAAGCACATTTCCAGATCGGAGGAAGTTACATTTGGTTTCTGCAGCCGCCCCTGCTTTGATTCGCCGCTTTGGCGGTTTCGCGGCCTCCCTCGTATTTTCGACCGCAGTTAATTTGCTGGCCATTCCGTTTGTCATCTCCACCTTGGGCAAAGAAGTGTGGGGTGAACTGGCTCTGGCACAAGCGACTGCTGCCATCTTTGGGATCGTCGTCGCCTTCGGATGGGGAACCGTGGGAGCTGCCCTCGTAGCATCGCTTCCCGTCGAGAAACGCCCTCAGATGTATGTCGAATCCCTTGTCAGCCGCGGCTACCTCTTGCTGTTTACGGCCCCGGTGATGTTCGCTGTGATGCTGCTGATCACTAAAGCTGACCCATTTGTAGCTGCATTGGCGTCCGTGGCTTACGTGTTTCCTTTCGTGGGCGCCTCTTGGTTCTTTATTGGCCAGGCGAAGCCCTGGCGACTGTTTCTGTTCGACGTACTCCCACAGGGAATCGGTACCATCGCTGGCCTCGTACTGATTCAATTCATCCCGAATCCAATCGTATTTGTCATCTCGCTACTGGTCTTCAACCTGCTGGCGGTTGTCTCTGGGGCAGTCGGCGTTCTTGCCCAAGCGGGACGCCGACTGGAAACCGATCTGCGGATCGGCCCGGCTATGAAGCGTTTGAAGGACCAGAAGCATGGCGTGATTGCTGCGGGTACTGGCAGCCTGAACAGTAACCTGCCCATGCTCGTCGTAAACCAGGTAGTGAACGGAGCACTCCCCCAGTACGCCTTGGCGGACAAACTCTTCCGCTTTGCCGTCGCGGGTTTTGGCCCCATCCTCCAGGTGATCCAGGGGTGGATTCCGGAGGCCGGACCTGCGAAGAGTCTGCACAGGATAGGAACAGTCGCAAAACTTGCCCCGGCAACCGGGCTCATGGCCGGCGGACTCCTTGCCGCGCTGACTCCGTGGGCCAGCACGCTCTTCTCGGGCGGGGCAATCGCCATCAGCTTCAGCCTCAGCATCCCCTTTGGCATTATCCTGGCCGGCGTGCTGGTCGCCCAGATCGTAGGGCTTGCGTGCCTCATTCCCTTGGGACAAGGAGCCGCCCTGGCTACTTCCACAGCGGTAGGGGCCGCCCTGAACGTTCCCCTGATGCTGGTACTCGGTCTGCTGCTGGGCGCGCCCGGGGTCGCGTGGGCAGTAGGTCTCGCTGAACTTGTGGTAGCGGGTTACCAGCTCATGGTCGTGCGCAAATGTCTGCATAACCGCACGGAATTCGAGACCGCACACGCGCAGGACTGAAGTCCTTCCGGCCCTCACGGCCAGGCGGGATGTTTCGGAACCCGAAGCCGCTAAGACCTGGAGCCCTTGGCAAAAAGCTCGACAGGAACGCCAGCCATGAATTCCAGGAAGCATGGAAGCGCGATCTCGCCCCTTCTCAGCCCCGCAACCAGCGTCCTGGAAGTACTCCTCCAGCCATGCCCAGTCTCATAAGCCGCCAGCGCATCATCTACGCCATCGGTTATGCCCAGGCGCTTCCGCAAGGCATCGGCCATTACCCTTCGCCAGCCGAAGCTCAGGTCGTTGGCAGTCTTGAGCATGGCGGCGGGGCTACCGCTGCCCTGGTATTTTCTTGACATGGCCCTGAGGTGATCCAGGGACTGTGCCGGACTCTTTCGTCCAGCCACCTCACCCAGGACGTTTCCTCCATGCTGCACATAGTCCTGAACGACGTCGCTGACCAGCCGTACGCCACCCGTCGCCTTGGCGCAGACCGCGAGCCAGTGGTCGTGAACCTGCGTTATGGTCTCAAGCCTCGGGAAAGGGAGCGCAAGGTCAAGAAGGTCCCGGCGGAACACGCACAGGCTTCCTGTCACCTGGTTCTGGGCGAGCAAGGACCCAAGTCCAACATTGCTGCGCTGAGTTGACTCGGCTACGACCTGGTTGCCGGGGAGCCGTACCACTCTTGCCTGCCCGGCAACCAAGCTCACACTGCCCAGATGGGGCAGTAGCGTTTCGATCTTGGTGGGATACCACGAATCATCCTGGTCCGAGAGTGCCACCCAATCCGCATGACTGGGAACTTGCCGCAGCACCCGCTCGAAATTGCCGTAAAAGCCCAGCCGGTCGGGAAAACCAAGAACCTTGAAGCGGTCATCGCCGCTTAACTCACGTGCGACAAAGTCCTCAATCTCCGCGTCTCCCCCATCCGCGGATATGAGGCACAGGAAGTTTTTGTATGTCTGGGCCTGGATGGACAACAACTGGGTGCGGAACAGGTCCCAGTCTGGCTGGTAGGCCGCAAGGGCGATGATGCCAAACGAGTGGGAGTCAAAAGGCATGGTGAACCCGCTATGCCCGCGTCGTCTGCTGGGCGAGGTAGTCTTCCAGGACTTCCCGGGCAGGCCTGGGGATAAAGCCGGACGCCTTGATCTTCGCGAGGTCGAGCACGCTGTTCAAAGGGCGCGGAGCCGCTTCCTTGCCCCGGAAGTACTCCGCAGTGCTGACTCCGGTGACAGCATCGCGCGACGCCCCCGACAACTCAAAAACGTCAGAGGCGATTTCGGCCCAGGACTGAGGTTCGCCGTCGTTTGTCAGGTTGTACGTCCCGTAGTCTCCTGCCGCAAGGAGGTGCTGGATGCCTGCGGCGATGTCGTCGGTAAATGTAAGCCGGCCCACCTGGTCATTCACCACGGAGGGCTCCACCCCACGTGCGGCAAGGGAAGCCATGGTGCGGACGAAGTTGTTGCCATCGCCGATAACCCAGCTCGTGCGGATGATCAAGTGCCGCGGTACGACGCGCACGAGAGCATCACCTGCAGCCTTTGTCTGGCCGTAGACACCCAGCGGTGAGAAGGGCTCATCCTCGGTATGGATGGCATGTGAACCATCAAAGACGTAGTCGGACGAGACGTGCACGAGAGTGAGGTCGTGTTCGACGGCGGTCCTGGCCAGGAGCGCGACAGCAGTCACATTGTTGGCCCAGGCGGCTGTGCGGCCTTCCGGAGTCTCCGCGGCATCCACGGCGGTGTACGCCGCTGCGTTGATGACCGTCGAGTAGTTCTTCCAGTTACGGGCCGCGAAGCTCGCAGCATCACTGAGATCGAACTCACTGCGACCAGCGAACTCTACCGACGGGTCGCCGTCGTAAAGCCTTCGCAGCGCCCGGCCAAGCTGGCCGTCCGCCCCCACCACCAGAATCTTCTTCGGCGGCATGGGGACGACGTCAGCCAGCCGGGGGTGGGCCTTGTCCTTGTCCGACAGTTCTGCCTGGTCCAGGGAGATGGGCCACTGGATTGCGGCTGACTCATCAGCAAGATTCAGGAAGGTGTATTGCCCTTGGGCGTCCGCGGACCAGTGGTCGTTGACCAGATAGGTGTAGGCGGTATTGTCTTCCAAAGTCTGGAAGGCGTTGCCAACACCCCTCGGAATAAAAATTGCCCGGCTCGGGTCCAGCTCGGCCGTGAACACAGCACCGAACGTGGGTCCCTCCCGAAGGTCTACCCATGCCCCGAAAATCTTTCCCGTGGCAACGGAAATGAACTTGTCCCAAGGCTCTGCGTGGATACCGCGGGTAGTGCCCGCTTTCTCGTTGAACGAGATGTTGTTCTGGACGGGGCGGAAATCGGGCAGGCCCAGGGAAACCATCTTCTCCCGCTGCCAGTTTTCCTTGAACCAGCCCCGGTTATCCCCATGTACGGGGAGGTCGTAAAGAACGACGCCGGGAATTGGGGTTTCGTGGGCAGCAAGCTTTTTCGAAAATATGGTCGGCATCTTCTACTGGCCCTGCTCCTTGTACTTTGCCTCCGTCAGGGCTTTCTGGGGCCGCCACCAGTCTTCGTTCTCCCGATACCACGCAATTGTGTCTTCGATGCCAGTGTCGAAGTTGGAAAACCTGGGCTCCCATCCCAGTTCCTCGCGGAGCTTAGTGGAATCAATCGCGTAGCGAAGGTCATGGCCCGGCCGGTCTACAACATGGTCATATGCATCGGGCGACTGTCCCATGTGCTTGAGAATCAATTCAACGACGTCCTTATTGTTTTTTTCGCCGTCGGCACCAATAAGGTAAGTCTCTCCGATCCTGCCCTTGGCAATGATCGCCAACACCGCAGACGAGTGATCGTTCGCGTGGATCCAGTCGCGTACGTTCTCGCCCTTGCCATAGAGCTTCGGGCGGATGCCGTCAATGATGTTGGTGATCTGGCGGGGAATGAACTTCTCGACGTGCTGGTACGGACCGTAGTTATTTGAGCAGTTGCTGATGGTTGCCTGCAGACCGAAGGACCGCACCCAGGCCCGAACCAGCAGGTCCGAGCCGGCCTTCGTTGAGGAATAGGGACTTGACGGGTTGTACGGCGTCTGCTCGGTGAACCGCTCCGGGTCATCCAGTTCAAGGTCGCCGTAGACCTCGTCAGTGGAAATATGATGGAACCGCTTGTTGTGCTTCCGCGCAGCCTCAATCAGGGTGTAGGTGCCGATGATGTTTGTATCCAGGAACGGGCGGGGGTCATGCAGGGAGTTGTCGTTGTGTGATTCTGCCGCATAGTGAACCGCTACATCAGTTTCGGCAACCAGTCGGTCCACCAGCCCAGCATCGGCAATGTCACCCTCAACAATCTCAAGGCGGTCTGCGGGCAGTCCCTTCAAAGATTCCAGGTTTCCGGCGTAAGTCAGCTTGTCCAGAACGGTGACACGGTCATCAGTGTTTTCAAGAACGTAGTGAACAAAATTGGAACCGATGAAGCCGGCACCGCCGGTGACAAGGAGATTCTGCATTAGGCCAGCTTAGCTGCTTGATCATCCCCCTTGCCGCCGTCGAAGTCTCCGCGACGCCTCCAGAAGTAACCGTCCAAGCATGACTCTGGCCGCAGCGATCCGCGGCAGGGAACGAAAGCCGCTGGGTGTCTCGTTCTGATCGTGCAGGCGGCGCAGCAGGCTGGGCGCTTCCAAGTGCGCAATAGATTGAGCCATGTTGCCGCATATCGCAAACCAAAGGTCGTGGGACTCGCGAACATACTCCGGAATGGGAGTAACAACAGGGATGAGCTCGCGTCGGAACGCCATGCCGCACCCGTAGTAAGCGCGGTAGCCGATCATAATTCCGAGCAGGTTCGCCAGGCGTCGGGAGTCCATCGTGGATTTCAGGGGAGGTATCCATGGGCGGGGTCCCCCGCCGAGCATCGCGAAATTCGTGGCAACCATCGCTGAAGTTTGCAGCCCTTCGAGCATCTGGTGGACCCGCCCGGAAATCCAGACGTCATCCTGGTCGGAGAGGAAGATGAACTCGCCCCTGCTGGCGAGAATCGCTTTTTCGAAGGTCCTGACGTAGCCCGAGTTACTTGCGTTCCGGATCAGCCGAACCCGGGGGTCTGTAATTTTGCTGATCACGTCAATGGTGTTATCTGGGGACGCGTCATCGACAATCACCAGCTCATCGTTCGGTCCCAGCTCCTGCAGGATGGACGAGATCTGTTCCTGTATGTAAAGGCCACCACGATAGCTGGCCATGCACACACTTATCCGGGGCGTAACCGGCAACAGGGGCTGTCCACTAGTCATGGCATACGAGACTAGCCGATTTCAAGAGGTCACCAGGGCTGGTGCGCGCGGCATGGCGGCACCTGGACTCGACGGGACTCCTCGCGCCGAGCCTGCAGCCGCCGGTTAGCGGGAGGCGCCTGCTAACGCGTAGGATTCAAGGCGCCGCCTCGTCTAACCTGCCATGTCAGGTCCGGAGTGCCTGCGCGGTAACGGCCGTGATCGTCATGGCCTGACGCCGTCTGCCGTCGCCCGCATTGGTATAGTTGGGATATTATGCGCACTTTGGAAAGCAATCGTGTCCTGGTCATCATGCCGGCATGGAATGAAGCCGCTTGCGTGGGGACGACAGTTGCCGAGGTACTCGCACTCGACGAGCCTTACGACGTGTTGGTCGTAAACGATGGGTCAACTGATCAGACAGCCTTCGAAGCGGCCGCGGCTGGTGCTGCGGTGATGAACCTTCCCTTCAATCTGGGAGTCGGCGGCGCCATGAGGGCGGGCTTCAAGTACGCCGACCGGCTTGGTTATGGCCAAGTTATCCAGGTCGATGCGGACGGCCAACATGATCCGCGCAACATCAGGGAAGTACTCAACGGATTAGCATCAGCTGACATCTCGATTGGGGCCAGGTTTGCCGACCGAGGCGACTACGCGGTCAGCGGGCCGCGGAAGTGGGCCATGAAGTTGCTGGCCTTTGTATTGTCGCGGTTGGCCAAGACGCCCCTGACGGACGTTACTTCGGGCTTCCGTGCAGCTAACCGCAGAGCGATCGCCCAGTATCTGGACCACTACCCTGCCGAATATCTGGGCGACACCATCGACTCCCTTGTGGTGGCGATCCGGTCAGGCTTGAAGGTCACGCAGGTACCTGTTGAAATGCGACCCCGCCAGGGTGGCACCCCCAGCCATCATCCCATCAAGGCGGCTGTATATCTCGGCCGCTCATTCTTTGCCCTTGCGTTTGCCCTCACCCGGAAGCGCTCCCACCTGTCTCTTTCCATCCCAGCTACAGCAGGACAAAAATGATGCCCAATGTCGCCGCGTTTGTGTTGGCACTCGCCATTGTGGGTCTCGTCGTTGAGATGTTGCGCCGCAAGAAACTCCGCGAAAAATACGCCATTTGGTGGCTCGTCGTCGGCATAGCGACTCTCATCCTGGCAGCGTTCCCCCAACTGCTGGACGTGGTCGCCCGGACCGTGGGAATACAGCTGCCATCAAACCTGCTGTTCATTCTTAGCATTCTGATGCTGTTGGGCGTGACCCTCCACTTGTCATGGGAAATATCCGTAGTTGAAGACGAAACGCGCGCGCTGGCAGAGGAAGTGGCAATTTTGCGCGTGCAGATTGAGGATATGACGGAGCAGCTGCCCACGGCACAGAAGAGCAGAATCGAGAATGTCGAGGGTCATCCCTAATATGCCGGGTCCTTTCCTCGACATCTTCATCCCCTACTGGGGAGATCCGGGATATATGAAGCTGACGATTGACAGCGTGCTCGAACAAACAAATCCTAATTGGCGTTTGACAGTTGTTGATGATGCCTACCCGGATTCCACGATCGAAAATTACGTGTCGTCACTTGCCGATTCACGCATCACCTTCATAAAGAAAAAGCAAAATGAAGGAATTACTGCCAGTTTCAGGACCTCTCTTCAGCTTGCGCAGCAGGATCTCGTGTGTTTTGTCGGGTGTGATGACTATCTGCTTCCAAACTATGTGGAAATAGTTCTGCAGGCCCACGAGGAGTTCCCGGAGGCAGACATCATCCAGCCGGGCGTGACAGTTGTCGACGCAGATGGCAAACCCAGCAAGACGCTCGTGGACAGGGTCAAGCAGCGTCTTCTTCGGCCGAGGTCTTCCACGCCCCTACTGCTTTCGGGCGAAAAACTAGCGACCAGCCTCCTGCACGGAGACTGGCTCTATTGGCCCTCTTTGACCTTCAAGACGGCTTCCGTCAGGAAATTCGATTTTCGGAACGAGTTTCCGATCATCCAGGACCTTGCCCTTGTCGTCGACATGATCGTCGAGGGAAACTCACTCCTCGTCGTACCTGAAAAATGTTTTGCCTACCGTCGCCACTCCGACAGCGCCTCGTCGGTACTCATCCTGAGTGGCTCACGCTTTGAGGGCGAGCGGGACTATTTTGCCTTGGCAGCAAAATTGGCTCGCTCCAAAGGATGGCGACGGGCAGAACTCGCCGCGCGTCTACGCCTTACGTCAAGAGCGCATGCGTTGTCCCTTGTGCCAATTCTGCTGAAGACCGGCGACGGCGGGGCGTTCCGAACCATGGTTCGGCACGGGCTGGGGGCGTGATGGCTCCTGATCGCCCCGTGACCATTGGCCTTGTCACCGCCTTCAATCCCCCCGAAGGCCTCATCCTGAACTGCGAAGCGCTTCTCCGGGAATGCTCCGGCGTTGTGGTTGTAGATGACGGCAGCGACCTCGCTGCTGACAGTATCTTCGATGCACTTCAAGCGCTGGGCTGTTCTGTCGTTCGTCTTGGGAGCAATAAGGGAATCGCTTCTGCACTGAACGCAGGGGTCAAGCAAGCTCAATCGCTCTACCAGAGGCTCGACTTCATCCTGACCATGGACCAGGACTCGCTCATTCAACCGGGATTCGTGCGCGCATTGGAGGAAGCAGCAGAAAACGCGCAGTCGGCGGGAGTGAAGGTGGGAATGGTTGCTCCGGCGAACGTGAGCGGCCTTCCCAAGAGGGCGCGAACCTTGCCTAACGGCGTCACCCTAGGCGATGAACCTGTGCAGTCGGGGCTGCTGATACCCACTGGATGCCTATCGGCAGTTGGCCCTTTCAACGAGCGCCTCTTCATTGACGGCGTGGACAGCGACTTCTACCTGCGCGCAAAGGCGGCTGGTATGGTTTGCATCATTGCAAAGGGTGCATCGCTCAAGCACTCATTGGGCCAGATGGTCCCGGCCAGCATTGGACCGATGACCGTCAGGTGGCGGGGTCAGCCCGTCATGGTCAGGACAGCGGCCTCCTGGCGTTATTACTACATTGTCCGTAACCGCATCTTTCTATTCCGCCTTTACCGGGCCACGCAGCCGTACTGGGCCGTTCGAGGCGCCTTAATGGACTTGCGCCACTTAGTCCTGGTGACCGCGCTTGCGAACGGCCGCCGGGTTCGGCTCGCAGCCGCACTCCGGGGGGTAAGAGACGGCATACGCGGCCGCATGGGTCCCTCTCCGTTGTCTAAATCACAATAGAACGCGACGCATCAGTTTTGGCGCTGGGTCCGTAGTGGTGAATGATTGAAGCCATGCGTGGAATTATTCTGGCCGGCGGAACTGGGTCGCGGCTTCACCCCATCACCTTGGGCATCAGCAAGCAACTCGTACCGGTCTACGACAAGCCGATGATCTACTATCCGCTTTCCACCTTGATACTTGCTGGCATTCGGGACATCCTCATCATCACCACTCCGCATGATGCCGATCAGTTCCAGCGTCTCCTGGGTGATGGTTCCCAATTCGGCATCAATCTGACGTACGTCCAACAGCCCTCCCCCGATGGTCTGGCCCAGGCGTTCATCTTGGGCGCCGACCACGTGGGGAATGACACCGTTGCGCTCGTGCTGGGCGACAATATTTTTTACGGTCAGGGTATGGGAACCCAACTCCGCAAGCACTCCGACATCAAGGGCGGCGCCGTTTTCGGTTACTGGGTCAAGGATCCCAAAGCCTACGGCGTAGTGGAGTTTAATTCGGGTGGAAAGGCGCTCTCCCTTGAGGAGAAGCCCGAAAAACCCCGGAGCCACTATGCTGTTCCCGGACTCTACTTCTACGACAACGACGTTGTTGCGATAGCCCGTGAGCTTAAGCCGTCTCCTCGTGGCGAGCTCGAAATTACCGACGTCAACAAGGCTTACTTGGAGCGAGGCGACCTTCAGGTCGAGATTCTGCCCCGCGGAACCGCATGGCTGGATACGGGGACGTTCAACGATCTCAGTGACGCCTCTAACTTCATCCGGACCGTTGAGAACAGGCAGGGGCTGAAAATTGGAGCACCTGAGGAGATTGCCTGGCGCCAGGGCTTCCTAAGCGATGAAGAGCTTCGTAAGCGTGCCGAGCCGCTTGTGAAGAGCGGCTATGGCAGCTATCTTCTGGGACTTTTGGACGACTAGAACCAAAAGGGCCGGACCGGTACCGCTCTCCCATTGCCTTCGACGCCCTCGCAGCGCAAGTGTGGACCCTCGTCTGGCGTTAACGGTACTGAAGGGGTCTGAGTGGCTGCCCAGCCCCCTTCACCGGCTCTTCGCGGCTCGCGGGAAAGCGGAGTCCTGGAATGAGTGTCATGCCGCCGTCCGGACGGCACTTCTCAAGAGGATAACGGATTTGTAGTTGGCGGCATTGCGGTGCCCGCGGGCAGTTCGTTGGATGTTTTTTATAGCGGTGTTGTTGGCTTCGACTTTCCCTGTTGTGGCTCCGGTGATGATGAATACCTCAATCCCCTTCCACCATCTGCAGACGGTGCGGTAGAGCCTGTTGGTCTCCGGCCGTCCGGCAGACGTGACCAGTTTCTCGAGAACCTCTTTGGCTGCCGCGGCGTCTTCCAGGGAACCGGTGTTGATCAGGGCCCGGAGCTGCTCCTTGACCTTCCAGCCGGCCCGGAGGGTGCCGGTGGGATCATCGAGCGTGAATACACCCTCGAACCGGGCGACTGCCCTGCAGCTGAGCCTGTCTCCACCGCGAAGCAGCAGCATGCGGTGCGCCCAAGCCTTATCGATGGCCCGGCCGCGTCTGCCCTTGACTTGCTGGGAGAGGTTCTGCCGGGTCTCGGTCATGGCCTGGTTGGCCAGCGAGACCAGGTGGAAATGATCGACCGCGACAGCGGTGCGGGGAAACCACATCCGCAACGCTTTGCGGAAAGCTGCCGAGGGGTCGATCGCGACGACCTGCACCGCCAGCCGCCATTCCAGCGGCCGGGCGAACAGCCACTCCCCAACACCCCTGTGATCGCGGCCGTCGAACACGCCCAGGACCTGGCCGGTGTCCAAGTCCACGATGGTTGTCATCCAGGGTTCGAACCGGGTCCACGCCTTTGTTCCCGGGTCCTGTGTTAGCGGCCATGAAAAACTGCCCATAGGCGGCCACGAAAATGCCCACTGACGGCCAGTAGAACTGCCCAGCGGTG
>NZ_JBPFDN010000008.1:0-242102 GCF_059414985.1 Arthrobacter sp. SAFR-044
TGATGCGTTGTCTGCTTTCATGTGCGCCGCGCTGGGCGGCGGCTCAGGAATCTGGCTGCTCATCACAGACCACCCGTCTGGCCGCCCCGGGTGCGGTCCTGGGTAAGCGGGTCGTTCGCCATGGGGTCGTCGGCGAGGGTGCGGTCACGGAGCGGGTCGTCCGAGAGCTGGTTTCCTGACCAGGGTTCTTCCACAAGCTGGGGGCTGTCCAGGCCACTGGCGGGACCCGCTGCTTCAGGGTAGCTGCTGCCCGGTGCGCCGCCGTCGTATCCTGCCGTTGTGGTGGCCGGGCCGGGAAGCTGGGCCGGCGGGGGCGGAACTGTCCCACCCGCAACGGGGTATGACTGGTTGTACTGGTCGCCGTAGGTGGCGCCGGAATACTGGGCGGACAGCCCGGACGCGCCGGTGCCGGTAGCAGTTGTGGACGTTTCGGGTGCGCCTGCGGTGAGGCCGCGGGTGAGGCGTCCGGCCAGGACGCCGGCGCCCGCGGCGAGGAGCAGGAAGGTTCCGGGACGGTTACGGGCGAACCGCTGGACCTCGTTCAGGAGGTCACCGGGCTCGCGGTTTTCCAACCAGGACGCCATCGAGGACGTGCGCTCCGCCGCCTGCCGGACCAAGTCGCTGGCCATGCCCTGCTGGTCAGGGGCGCTGGCCATGCTGTGCAGCTGGCTGGAGATGGTGCGGATGCCTTCCGCGGCCTTCTGCTGCTGCGTGCCTGCCTGGCTGGTAAGGCCCGACTTCGCCTGGTGCAGCAAGTCCTGCGCATTGGCCTTCGCCTCATGCGCCACGTTCGCGGCCTCATCCTTCGCAGTCTCAGCCACATTCTGCGCCGACCCCTTGGCCGTGCGGGCCACGTCAGCTGCTTCTTCCTTTGCAGCGTCCTTGCGGGACGTGCCGGAGGTATCACCGGCTTGGGCGTAACCGGCCTGACTATCACCGGTCAGCGGAGCGGCGGTTGCGGGGAAAGTGGCGGGCTCACGCTCGCCGGGCATTCCTGTACCTGCCGGAGGAGCGGTGTAAGCGGGATCCTCGGGCCATTGGTTCTCTGTCATCTTCGCTCTCTTTCCAAGAAGGCCGGTTGTTGATTCAAGAACCAGCAATACTGGCCGTAAAATGATAAGCATGATTACTAATAAAAGGTAAGTACCCTTGCTAAGCGAGTTATAACCGTTCCAAAAATGTCAGCCGGAATGGCGAAGGCCTGCCCGGTCACAACGAAGTGGAAAGTGGTGGGAAACGTGGACACAGCTCCATGGGTATGGGTGGTAGTTGCCGTTGTTGTTGTGGTGCTGATTGTGCTGCTGCTCCTGGCCGGTGGAAGGCGCCGGAAAGCAATGCAGGAGAAGCGGGACCAGGAGCACCGGGAAAAGGCCGCCGAGATCCGGCGCGAAGCCGAGAACATGGAAATTGATGCGCGTGAACGGGAGGCCAAGGCCATCCGGGCGCGTGCCGACGCGGAGCAGGCGCAGGTAGACGCGGCCCGGCTGCGGCAGGAAGCCGAGAAGCGCAGCCAGGAAGCCCAGTCCCTGCGGGGCGATGTTGCCAGCCGTGCACGGAAAGCCGACGAGCTTGATCCCGACGTAGGGGCGGAAGGCGGCCGGCAGAATCGCCGAGTAGTGCACGACGCCCGGGAGGATCGCCGCGAGGGATACAACGCCGGGGAGGATCGCCGCGAGGGGCACGATGTGCGGCAAGTTCAGCCCGGGGATGCGGGCCACGATGGTCGAGGTCCAGCCAATGCAGGTCCGGCCAATCCAGGTCCTGCCCGGGACTTGGGCGGAGACATGGGCGGGGATTCGGGGTACGCCGACGGTGTAAAGGCCGACACCGGCCACGGCCTTGACGGTCGCCATGACGCTCCTCCCGCCGGTGCGGAAACGGGAATCCGGGAGGGTGAGTCCGGGCGGAGGCGCCAGGCTGACGCCAGGGACGCCGCCGGGCATGGCGTACGTGACGAGCGCGGCGAGGGCGATCCGCGCACCGGCATCTGAAGGCCCGGGCATCTGAAGATCCGGGCATCAGGACGCGCCGGCACCAGAACGCACTGGCATCTGAAGATGCCGGACGCCGGCCCGCTGCGGCGCCGCCCCTAAGCGGCTGCCGTTAGGGGCGGCGCGGCTTGAGTACGGGGGAAGGGCTGACCCCTTCCCCCGTCCCCATGCCCGCAAGCAGTTCCTTGACAGCATCGATCGATGACACTTTCGGTTCCCAGGCCAAAATGCGTTCCGCGCGGCTGGTGTCCATGATGGGGGCGCTGGCGGCCATCTCAACCCACCCTGAGTCGGTGGGTTGCACCCGGGCGCGCCACGTCAGGTCCACGACTGCGTGGAGCAGCCGCATGGGGATGGGGAGGATTCTCTTGGCGCCGAGGATGCGCCCCAGTTCCTGCGGTGTCAGGACCGGCTCGGCGGCGATATTGAAGGCTCCGCTGGCTCGCTGGTCCACCACCCGCCAGTAAGCCTCCGCGACATCGTCCGCGTGGACCGCCTGGAAAACCAGGTTATCCGGCGCCGGCAATATTGGCAGCCAGGGCCGGGGTGATACCAGCCGGGGAAGGACGCGGCCCAGGAAGTACCTGCCAATTTCAGCTCCCGCATCTTTCTGGAAGATGAGCGCCGGGCGCAGTCTGGCCACGGCGATGCCTGGGTTTGCGGCCACGAAAGCGTCCAGGAGCTTTTCCTGCTCGGCTTTGTGCCGGCTGTAGTGCGAGCCGGCCATCCCGCCCGCCGGCCATGACTCGTCCCTGCGCTGGTCCTTGCTGGACTTGCTGTAGGCGCCCACCGAGGAAGCGCATACAACTTGTTTGACTTCCGCTCGGGCGGCGGCGTCCAGGACGTTCCTGGTCCCCGTGACGTTGGTCCGGTGCAGGAGGTCCAGATCGTGGTTCGGCTGGATCTGCCACGCCAGGTGGACTACGGCATCAACCCGCGCGAGCGCCTTTTCCAGCAGGGGCGTGTCCTGCTCCAGGCCCACATCCAGGGTGTGCCATTCCACGCCGCTGTAGGGTTCCCGGGACGCGTCGGGAAGCCTGCGGCTGATTCCCACCAGCTGCAGGCTTCCGGGCTTCCTTTCCAGTTGGCCCTGCAGCTTGCGCAGTAGTGCTGTTCCCGCGTTTCCGCTGGCTCCGGTGATGGCGATGCGCATGACAAAGACTCCTTGCGGGTTGGTCCGGTTGCCGTTTACATTCCGAGCTTATAGCGGAGAAGGATTGTTTTATAAGCAAGCTTATGATTTCCTACTTCTAAGTCTTGCCGCAGGCTTTCGGAACCAGACCGAGGGAAACCATACTCATGCCCGAATCCTTTGCCGCACTAGCAGTGGGCGCTGAACCTGTCCACCATCAACAGTCGGTACCCGCACCCCAACAGACACCTCCGGCCACCTCAGGGCGGCTTCGGGAGGCGTTCGAAAACGACCTGGTCCTCAGGTACCTGGACCTTGCCGAAGCTCTCGCTGCGCGCTTTGAAGCCCGCGGCAGGGAGCGGGCGGACCTCAACCAGGTTGCCTATCTGGGACTGGTCAAGGCAGCGCGTGGTTTCGACCAGGCCAAGGGTGAGAGCTTCCCTGCCTACGCCGCGCCCACCATTACCGGCGAACTCAAGAGATACCTCCGCGACCGGACGTGGGTTGTCCGTCCGCCGCGCCATATCCAGGACCTGAGGACCCGGCTGTTCCGGGCAGAGCCGGAGTTGACCCAGTCCCTTGGCCGGAACCCCAGCGTTGCGGAGCTGGCCGGGGAGCTGGGGAGTGACCCGGCGGAGGTGCAGGAAGCTATTTCGGCGTCCAGCAGCATGCACCCGGATTCCCTCGACGCGGTGAACCCCAATTCTGATGCACCTTCAATCGGTGAGGTGCTGGCCTGCCCGGAAACGCCACTGGAACGGCTGGAAGAACTTGCCTGCCTCCGGGACGCGATGCAGGACCTGGACGACTCGGACCGCGAGCTCCTGTACCGCCGCTATTTCTGCGAGGAAACACAGGTGCAGCTGGGGAAGCGCCTGGGCATGTCGCAGATGCAGGTATCCCGCCGCCTCGCCAAAGTGCTGGTGGAACTGCAGCGCAGGCTGGAGGAAAGCGCGCAGTTCGGGAGCCCGGAGGATGCCGGCAACGGAATGCCCGGCCGTGTTGGGCGGCCAGGCCATCCGGCGGGCCCTGTTGCACCGTTCCACCGGCCAGGGAGGGCCGGCCACCCGGGCACTGCCGGCACCCGTATGGACCGGCGCCATGGCGGCACCGGGACAAGGTAGCAGCCTGCTGCGCGGCACCGCATAAACCCTTATCTTGCCTGTTCAAACGAGGTATCAACAAGCCGCTGACGCAGCCGAATAGACCACAGCCTTGTTTAGGATCAGCAGCAGGAGGGAACAGGTTGGATATGGGAAGCTCTGAAATGTCCAAGCTCCGGGCTGTCCTGTTCGACCGGGACGGGACCCTGGTGATCGATGTGCCGTACAACGGGGACCCCGGCAAAGTAAGGCCCGTGGCCGGCGCCAAAGCGGTGCTCGATGGTCTGCGGGCGGATGGAATCGCCACCGGCGTGATCAGCAACCAGTCGGGTATTGCCCGTGGACTGATTACGTCCGAAGACGTGGAAAAGGTCAATGCCCGGGTGGAGGAACTCCTGGGTCCCTTCGATGTGTGGGAGGTCTGTCCCCACGCGGAGCAGGACGGGTGCTCCTGCCGTAAACCCGCCCCCGGCATGGTGCACAGCGCCTGCCGCAAACTGGGGATCCACGAATCGGAGTCGGCCCTCATCGGGGACATCGGTGCCGACGTCGGAGCAGCAGAGGCTGCCGGCGCCACCGGGGTCCTCGTCCCCACGCCCGTGACCCGTGCCGAGGAGGTGGCCGCGGCGCGGCTGGTCGCCTCCGATCTGGCGTCCGCCGTTGGCCTGCTGCAGGAGACGCCCTGATGGGGCGCGTCCTGGTGGCCCGGCTGGACAGCATGGGCGATGTCCTCCTGGCCGGCCCCGCCGTCCGCGCGGTGGCCAACGGCCGCGCCCAGCACGGCGGCGGCACCAACCATGTGGTGATGCTGTGCGGCCGGCAGGGTGAAGCGGCCGCTGCCATGCTTCCCGGCGTCGCCGAAGTCTACAGCTGGGACAGCCCCTGGATCATGAATCCGGCGCCCCGGATGACCGGCCCGCACGCGGACCGGCTGATCGAATACGTCCGTAATTCCCGCATCACAGAAGCCGTTATCCTCACCTCCTTCCACCAGTCACCCCTGCCGCTGGCCCTGTTGCTGCGCCTGGCGGGCGTGGAGCGCATCACCGGCGCCTCCACCGATTACGCGGGCTCGCTGCTTGACGTGCGCCTGAAACCGGGGGAGGACTTTCCCGAAGACCAGCCCGAAGCGGAACGGGCGCTGGGCATCGCCGAGGCCGCAGGCTTCCGGCTCCCCCCGGGCGATGACGGAAAGCTGCGCGTCCACTCCGTGGCCGAAGTGGCAGGGCTCGTGGGTACGGAGCCCTATGTCGTGGTCCACCCCGGAGCGGCCGTCCCCGCCAGGGCGTGGCCGCCGCTGCACCATGCGGCCGCCGTCGAACTCCTCCAGGGTGCCGGGTACCGGGTAGTGGTGACCGGCGGTCCCGGCGAGACATCGCTGACGGCGACGGTGGCGGGGCCATCCGCCCTCGACCTCGGCGGCCGAACCGACCTTGCCACCATGGCGGGCGTCATGGCCGGCGCCGACGCCGTGGTCAGTGGCAACACCGGCCCGGCGCACTTGGCGGCCGCGGTGGGAACACCCGTAGCGTGCCTGTTCTCCCCGGTCGTCCCGGCGATCCGCTGGGCACCCTACGGCGTGCCCCTGGAACTCCTCGGGGACCAGAATGCTCCCTGCCGCATGTCCCGCGCCCGGGACTGCCCGGTTCCCGGCCACCCCTGCCTTGACTCGGTCTCACCCGAGGAGGTCGTGGCGGCGGTGGACCGCCTGATCAGCGGAGTGAGCTCCTTCAGCACCCACGTCAGCACCCGTAGAAAGGCCCGCAACAGATGAGAATCCTGCTCTGGCATGTCCACGGTTCCTGGACGGACGCGTTTGTCCGCGGCCGTCATGAGTACCTTCTTCCCATCCTGCCCGAGGGCGGCCCCTGGGGATTGGGCCGCGCCGACAGGGACTGGCCGGAATCAGCGCGGGAGGTGGACCTGGCGACGCTCGACGCTGACGCCGTGGACGCCGTCGTCCTTCAACGGCCTGAAGAGATCGACGAAGTGGCACGGACCTTGGGCCGGATGCCCGGCGTCGACCTGCCGGCCGTGTTCGTGGAGCACAACACGCCCAAAGGCAATTTCCCGAACATCAGCCACCCGCTGGCGGACCAGAACAGCATCCCCATTGTCCACGTCACCCATTTCAACCGGCTTGCCTGGGACAACGGCTCTGCCCCCGCCACGGTAATAGAGCACGGCATCCCGGACCCGGGACAGCTTTACACGGGAGAGCTGCCCGAACTGGGCGTCGTGGTCAATGAGCCCGTGCGGCGTGGCCGCGTCACAGGGACGGACCTCCTGCCTGCCTTCGCCTCCGTTGCGCCGCTGCAGGTGTTCGGCATGAAGACCGACGGGCTGGCCGCAGCGACCGGAATCGACCCCTCAAGGCTGGCCTCACGCGGCGACCTGAAAACCCGCGAGCTGCACCGGGAGCTCGCACGTTGCCGTGTCTACGTCCACCCCATGCGGTGGACCTCGCTGGGGCTGTCCCTCCTGGAGGCCATGCACCTGGGGATGCCGGTGGTGGTGCTCGCAGCCACGGAGGCCCCAAGGGCAGTGCCCCAGGAAGCCGGCGTTGTTTCGGCAGATATCGACGAACTGCGTCGGTGCGCGGAGCGGCTGGTCGCCCATCCGGAGGAAGCCCGACGGCGGGGACTCGCCGCCCGGGAGGCGGCGCTGGAGCGTTACGGCCT
Source organism: Arthrobacter sp. SAFR-044 (assembly GCF_059414985.1). NCBI lineage: Bacteria > Bacillati > Actinomycetota > Actinomycetes > Micrococcales > Micrococcaceae > Arthrobacter > Arthrobacter sp. SAFR-044. The sequence continues at coordinate 6,908 of NZ_JBPFDN010000008.1, forward strand.
GGGTAAGTTCCAGGACCACTGGGATGGGCTCCTTGCCGACCTGCGGATCCGGCCCCGGCAGTCCGCCAACGAACGTCCGGACGAGCGGATCCTCGTTCCGGCGCGGGAGAGGAAGACCCCATGAAGATCGCAATGATTTCCGAACACGCCAGTCCGCTCGCGGCACTGGGCGGGGTGGATGCCGGCGGCCAGAATGTTCACGTTGCCGCGCTGTCCGAGGCACTGGCCAAGCGGGGCCACAACGTCACCGTCTATACCCGCAGGGACGCAACGGAGCTCCCCGAACGGGTCCGGGTGGGACGCCGCCTGGAGGTGGTCCACGTGGACGCCGGCCCGGCCCGGCACGTCCCCAAGGACGAGCTGCTGCCCTATATGGGGGAACTCGCGGACGGGGTGGCCAACGATTGGGGACAGCGGCCGCCGGATGTGGTCCACGGCCACTTCTGGATGTCAGGGCTGGCTGCATTGGACGCCGCACGGCGTCCGGATACGGGATACCGGGTACCCATGCTGCAGACGTTCCACGCTTTGGGCACCGTCAAGCGGAGGCACCAAGGTGCCGAAGACACGAGCCCGGAGGAACGCCGCTGGCTGGAACCCGGGGTGGGACGCTCTGCGGACCGGATCATCGCCACGTGCTCGGACGAGGTCTTCGAACTCAAAGCCATGGGCATCGCCACCGGGAAGATCTCAATAGCGCCCTGCGGCGTGGACCTTAACTTCTTTTCGCCGGAGGGGCCGGTGGCCGCAAGGAAGCGCCGCTACCGCATCCTGTCGGTGGGGCGGCTGGTGCCGCGCAAGGGCGTTGACCTGGTGATCCGCTCACTTCCGTACCTCAAAGCGGCGGGATTCGACGACGTCGAACTCCTGATCGTGGGCGGCGGGGGCGACTCGAACGTGATGCACGCCGACCCGGAAATCCGCCGCCTGCTGGACCTTGCCGCCGAACTTGGCGTGTCCCCACAGGTGACGCTGCAGGGACAGGTGTCCCGGGCCGAGATGCCAGGCATCTTCCGCAGCGCCGACGCCGTGGTGTGCGCCCCCTGGTACGAGCCCTTTGGCATCGTCCCGCTCGAAGCCATGGCCTGCGGCGTTCCCGTGGTCGCTGCGGCAGTGGGCGGACTGCGGGACACCGTGGTGGACCACGCCACCGGCCTGCACGTGCCACCCCGGGACCCGGAAGCCATCGCCTCGGCCCTGTCGCTTCTGTTGGAGAACCCCGCCCTCAGGGCAAAGCTGGGCCAGGCCGGAGAGCTTCGCGCCCGCACCCGTTACTCCTGGGACCGGGTTGCCGCGGAAACGGAAAAGGCCTACCAGCTCGCTGTGGCCGGGGCGCCGGCCAGCGCTCCGGCCGGAATCGTACCGATGGAAGGAGCCGCACTGTGACTGCCGAATCGTCCCTGCGTGAATCAAACCTGCGCGAAGCAGACCTGCGCGCCCTGACCGTACCCCCGGCTTTGCCTGCAGTGCTTCCAGGCGCCACGTTCGTTGATCCCGCCAGCGCCGACGCCGTCCGGATGCACCTGGACAACGTGGTTCCGGCATTGGAATCACTGCGCAGCCAGTCCGGCCGGCTCGCGGCCTGGGGTGTGGAGCTGGCACAGCGGCTGCTGCGCGGCCAGCGGCTCCTGGCTGCAGGCAACGGCGGGTCGGCCGCGGAGGCGCAGCACCTGACTGCGGAACTGGTGGGCCGCTTCGACAGCGAGCGGGTCCCGTTCTCCGCCATCTCCCTGCACGCCGAATCGTCAGCCATGACAGCCATCGCCAACGACTACGGCTTCGATGACGTCTTTGCCCGGCAGGTGCGCGCCCACGGCCGCTCCGGTGACGTGCTGATACTGCTGTCCACCAGCGGCAAGAGCCCCAACCTGCTGCGGGCCGCGGACGTGGCCGCCCGGCTCAATGTGACCACCTGGGCGCTGACCGGCGCCGGCCCCAATCCGCTGGCGGATGCCTGCGATGAGGCGGTCATGATCGACGCCCTGAACGCCAATGCCCAGGAAGGGCACCTGATCGCCCTGCACGCCATCTGCCGCGCCTTTGACCTCGAAGTTGCCCGGCACACGCCATCCTTCCTCCCCGGAGTGGCGAAAGGGGGCCGGCCATGAGGATCGTCGTCGTGGGCGACGTGATGCTCGACGTCGACCTCTCCGGTGAAGCCACCCGGCTCAGCCCGGACGCCCCCGTCCCCGTGGTGGACATTTCAGGTGTCCGGCGCCGGGCCGGCGGGGCGGGCCTCGTGGCGCGCATGCTGGCCCAGGACGGCTGGCCCGTCACCCTGGTGACAGTGCTGGGGGATGACGACGCCGGCAGCCAGCTGCGCACGCACCTCGCCGGAGTGCAGCTCGTGGCGGGGACCAGCGGCTACCCCTCACCGGTCAAGACCCGGGTCCGGGCGGGCGCCCATCCGGTGGTCCGCTTTGACCAGGGCTGCGAAAGAACCCCGGTCCCGGACGTCAGCCCGGCAATGCTGCGCGCGGTGGAAAAAGCCGGTGTGGTAATCGTGGCCGACTATGGCAGGGGACTGGCAGCCAATCCACAGCTGCGCGGGCTGCTGGGCCGGCTGGCGGCTGACGTGCCCATCGTGTGGGACCCGCACCCCTCAGGCCCGGAGCCGGTGCCGGGAGTTGCCGTGGTGACGCCAAACATCTCCGAAGCAACCAAGGCCGTCCAGGCCGGCCAGGGCACTGTCCCCACCTCGGTGGAGGGTGTTGCGCAGGTCCTGCTGGAGCGTTGGCGGAGCCGTGCCGTCCTGGTGACCAGGGGCGAGGACGGGGCTGTCCTGCTGCAGGAGGGCGAAGCCACTTCCCGTGCCGTTCCCGCGCCAAGGGTGGAAGTCGGCGACCCCTGCGGGGCCGGTGACCGCCTGGCCGCCAGCCTGGCCGTGCACCTCCTGGCCGGCAGGGACCTTCCGGAAGCTGCCGCCCTGGCAGTGCACGATGCCGCCGACTTCCTGGCCGCCGGAGGTGTTGCGGCGCTGCCTGATACCCAGGGCCAGGATGCGGCCACGGACAACCCCGGGGCGGCGCCCGTAAGGGGACGCCGCACCACCGAACCACTGTTGCTGGCCCGCTCCGTGCGCGAAAGCGGCGGGAAGGTGGTGGCGACCGGAGGCTGCTTCGACCTCATCCACGCCGGCCATATCAGGTCACTCGCAGCAGCCAGGGAACTTGGCGACTGCCTTATCGTGTGCCTGAACTCGGATGATTCGGTGCGGCGGCTCAAAGGCCCGCAGCGTCCCATTATCGGCCAGCATGACAGGGCGGAACTGCTCCTGGCCATGGAATGCGTGGACGCAGTGATGGTCTTCGACGAGGACACTCCCGAAGCCGCGCTGGACCGGCTCCGCCCCGATATCTGGGTCAAGGGTGGCGACTACAAGGGGGCCCGCCTGCCCGAGGCCGACCTGGTGGAAAGGTGGGGCGGCCGCTGCCTTACCGTCCCCTTCCACCCGGCCCGCTCCACCACAGGCCTGGCGGACGCACTCGCCAAGGTCAGCTGAACTTCTTCCCTCTTTGTCTTGTTTTCCCATTGAAAGGAACACCATGACCGCAGAAACAACTGCAACTGCCGCCACCACACCCGGACGCGTCCTGGTCACCGGAGGTGCCTCCGGACTCGGGGCCGCCGTCGTCGACGCCGTCCTGCGCTCAGGCGGAACGCCGGTGGTCCTGGACCGCGACATCAGCACCGTCTCCGGGGTAAAGGCCTTCGAAGTGGACGTCGCGGACCGTGCTGCCGTGGAGCAGGCAGTCCGGGAAGCCGCAGAAACCCTGGGCGGCCTGGACGCGGTGGTCACTGCTGCCGGAATCGACCGCTGCGGGAAGCTCGCCGACGTCGAAGCCACCGAATGGGAAAAGGTCATCGGGGTCAACCTGATGGGCACTGTTTCCGTGGTGCGCGCAGCCCTGCCCTACCTCAAGGAAACCCACGGCCGCGTGGTCACCGTGGCGTCCACCCTGGGCAAGCGGGCCGTGGCCGATGCCACCGCCTACTGCGCCTCCAAATTCGGCGTGGTGGGGTTCAGCCACGCGCTGGCCGCGGAAACCGGCGGGGAAATCGGCGTGACCACCATGATCCCGGGCGGCATGAAGACCCGCTTCTTCGATGACCGGACAGAACAGTACAAGCCGCAGGACGATTCCCGGCTCAACGATCCCGCCAACACCGCGCAGGCCATCCTGTTCGCCTTGAACCAGCCCACCGGCTGCGAGGTCAGGGAAATGCTGATCTGCCACGAGGAAGAGGGCTCCTGGCCCTAAACCGGACGGCCACCACACAGTGATGGCAAAAACAGCAGGACCACCAGCACCGACATACCAGCACTGAAAGGCGGGAGGAACACCATGCCCACCACAGCTATCGAAACAACCGCAGGCATCGAAACAGCCCAGGACGGCATCACCATCCGGGACCCGCGAACCGGTGAAGTGCTCTGGACGGTGCCCCAGGCGGGACCCCAGGCAGTGAAGGATGCCGTGGAGGTGGCCCGCAAGGCTGCACCCGGCTGGGCGGCAACAGCTCCTGCCGAACGGGGCGCCGCACTCCGCGCCGCCGCCAAGGCGCTCGATGCTGCTGCCGGGGAGCTCGCCGGGCTGAACGCCAGTGAAACCGGGCGGCCGGAAGACGAGGCGCTGGCCGGCATCGCCGCCGCCGTGGCCACCCTGGAGCAATATGCCGAGCTGGGGCCGGTCCATCGCGGCCACAGCCTCCGCGGCAGCCGGCTCGCCTCCGACTACACCATCGCCGAACCACGCGGCGTGGCCGTCCTGCTGACCCCCTGGAATGATCCGGCGGCAGTAGCCTGCGGCCTGATCGGTGCGGCACTGGTCACTGGCAACACGGTCATCCACAAACCCAGCGAGCGCTGCCCACGGCTGGGCGAGGCGCTGGGTGAAGTCCTGGCACCGGCATTCCCCGCAGGCGTTTTCCTGACCATCTCCGGCGGCGCGGACGTGGGGGCAGCCCTGTCGCAGGCGGAGGTGGACGTCATCGCCCACGTGGGTTCCAGTGCCTCAGGTGCCCGGATCGCACAGGCGGGGGCCCTTACCGGCGCGCATGTCATCAGGGAAAACGGCGGCAATGATCCCCTGCTGGTGGACCGCGATGTTGACCCGGCATGGGCAGCGGAGCAGGCCGCGATCGGCGCCTTCAGCAACAGCGGCCAGATCTGCACCGCCGTGGAACGCATCTACGTCCACAAGGACATCGCCGAGGCGTTCTGCAGCGCGCTGGAGGCCGAGGCCGCGCTGCGGAACAGCAACGGATCCGTGGCCCCGCTGGTGGACCTCCGAATGCGCGACGCCGTTCACGGGCACGTCGCCGATGCCCTGGACCAGGGCGCGCTCGCCGTCGAGGGCGGTGCCCTGCCCGACGGGCCCGGCTCGTTCTACCCCGCCACCGTCCTGCTGGGCTGCACGGAGGAGATGCAGGTGATGACAGAGGAAACGTTCGGCCCCGTGGCCCCGGTCCAGGTGGTGGACACGTTCGACGACGGCCTGCGCCTTGCGTGCAGCGGCAAGTACGGGCTGGCTGCCACCGTCCTGAGCAGCAACATCGCCCACGTCCAGCAGGCAGTGGCCGTGCTGCCGGTGGGAACCGTGAAGGTCAACGCGGTCTTTGGCGGCGCCCCCGGCGGGGCAGCCCAGCCCCGAGGCGGGAGCGGCGCCGGGTTCGGCTACGGACCCGAGCTGCTGGACGAATTCACCCAGGTCAAGGTGGTGCACATTGAAGCTGCGCCGGCACCGGCGGCCCCGGAAGCCAGCCCCGATGACCAGGACCAGTCATGAGCACGTCCCCGGACTCCATCGACCTCTCCACCCAACGGGCACTGTCCGACTGGCTGCCCGGCAGGCTGGCGGCGGAACAGCCGTCCATCCTGGTGATCGGCGACGTCATGCTCGACGGCTGGTGGAGCGGGAGCATCGAACGGCTCTGCCGCGAAGCCCCCGCGCCCGTAGTGGATATCCAGTCCCGCGAATCGGTCCCCGGCGGGGCGGCCAACACTGCCATGAACCTGGCGGCCCTGGGCGCGAAAGTGGCGGTGGCCGGGATCATCGGCACCGACGACGCCGGGGAGGACCTGCGCGGGCAACTTGCCGCGGCCGGCATCGATGTCCAGCACCTGCACTCACATCCGGACATGGTCACCACCACCAAGATCCGCATCAGCAGCGGCGGCCAAGTAATGCTGCGCCTCGACGACTCGGCCAAGGCTGTCCCGGCCGACGCCCTGGCCGCGCTCGCCGCCTCGGTGCGCGCCGCCGTCGACCGCCGGGACGCTGTCCTGGTCTGCGACTACGGGACCGGGGTGGTGGCCGACCCCGTCCGGACAGCGCTGGCCGGCGTCCTCGGGAGTGGGGCGGGCGGAGAAGACCGGCCACTGGTGGTGGTTGATGCCCACGACCCCCGGGCATGGGCAGCGCTGCAGCCCGACCTGGTGACCCCGAATGCGCAGGAAACCGCGCGGCTGCTCGACCGGAAGCTGCCGGAAGGCCAGGAACGGGTGGAAGCCGTTGCCGCGGAGGCGGAGGCCCTGCTCCAGGGCACCGGCTCCCGGGCCGTGGTGGTCACCCTGGACCGGGACGGAACCGTCCTGCTGACGCCCGACGGCGTGCGGCACCGGACGTGGGCACGGCCGGCCGCGGAGAAACAGGCGTCCGGGGCAGGCGATACGTTTGTCGCGGCCCTGACGCTGGCCCGCGCCGCCGGCCTGCCACTGACCGCCAGCCTGGACCTGGCCCAGTCTGCCGCCGACGTGGTGGTGCACCAGCCCGGAACGTCGGTGTGCAGCACCGCCCAGCTCAGCCGGTACCTGGAAGCCTTTGCCGATACTGCCCTGAATGAGGACGAACTGGAGCGGCAGATGGAGCTGCACCGCGCCCAGGGCCAGCGCATTGTGCTGACCAACGGCTGCTTCGACGTCCTGCACAGCGGCCACACCCGGTACCTCAACCAGGCCAAGCAGTTGGGTGACATCCTTGTGGTGGCGCTGAACAGTGACGAGTCCGTACGCCGGCTCAAGGGTGCGGGCCGGCCCATCAACAACATGGCAGACCGGGCAGCGGTGGTGGCAGCGCTGAGCTGCGTGGACTACGTGACGGTGTTCGACACCCCCACGGCAGCTCCGCTGATCCGCCGGCTCCGGCCCGAGGTGTACGCCAAGGGCGGGGACTACACCCCCGAAATGCTGGCGGAGACCCCAGCGGTGGAGGAATACGGTGGCCGCGTGGCCATCCTGGACTACGTGGCGGAAAGGTCAACCACTGCCGTGGTGAACCGGATCCGGGACGGCCAGGGCGCAGCCAGCCCCGCCAACTAGGGCCCGTCAAGCAGGGCCTGTCACATAGGGTTGAGGCATGACTGTAGCGGGGCACGGGTAATGGGCAAACGCGGAAAGTCAGGAGGCAGGGCCGGCCGCCCGGCAGCCGGTGTGGTCGAGGTGCCCAAGGGGGCCGCGGTGAACGGTCCGGTGGAGGGCGTCTACTACATCGACACCGGCGACTGTGAACTGGTGGCGGACCAGGACAACTCCACCGGCTGGCTCCTGAAGATCAACGGCGTCATGAGCTCGCACATCGACCTTGCCGACCCGCTGTTCCTGGACTTCGAATACATGCGGTGGATGGCGGCGCTCATTGAGTCCCGCTGGCCGCCGTCGGACGCTTCTTCGGCAAAGCTGCGCGGGCTGCATCTGGGCGGCGGCGCCTGCTCCCTGGCCCGCTACTTCTCCGCCGCCTACCCTGACGCCCGGCAGGTGGTGGTGGAGCTGGACGGGAAACTCGCCGAGTACGTGCGCGGCTGGTTCGACCTCCCCAAGGCGCCCCTGCTGCGGATCCGTGTGGGGGAGGCCCGCGCAGTGACGGAAACCCTCACCGCCCAGACCCGGGACTTCATCATCCGCGACGTCTTTGCGGGCGCGTTCACTCCCCGGCCGCTGACCACCAACGAATTCAACCAGCACGTGAAGCGGGTGCTGGCACCCGGCGGCCTGTACGTTGCCAATTCCGGGGACGCACCGGACCTGAAGAACGCCCGCGAGGACGCCGCCACCATCGCGGCTGCCTTCAAGCACACCGTGATTATTGCCGATCCCGCCATGCTGAAGGGCCGGCGGTACGGGAACATGGTGATGGCCGGCAGCGACGTGCCCTTCGGTGACGACCCGCAGCTGCGCCGCCGCCTCCTGGGCGGTGCGGTCCCCGCGCACCTGTGGGATGACGCCCAGGTACGGGCCTTCGCCGCCGGAACCCCGGTCCGCCACGACCCCGCTCCCACCCCATCGATTGCTGGGTAATTGTCGTTTTCAGCCTCCTAAACGACACCTACTCAGCAATCGATGAGGATTAACCACGGCCCAGAAGAGCGTCCCGGTGCTCGGCCATGCGTTCCCGGATGGCCTGCACGACGGCGGCCACGGCGGGACGGCGCAGCGAGTCCGGGCGCAGGACCATCCAGTAGGGGAGCAACTCGCCGATCTTGCCGGGCAGCAGGCGGACCAGGTCATCGTGGAGGTCGGCCATGAAGCACGGCAGGAACCCGACGCCCGCGCCGGCCCGGGTGGCCTCGACATGGACGAACACGTTGGTGGAGGTCAGGCCGTCCTTCATGGCAGGAACCAGCCGCCGCGGCGCGTCAAGGTCGTCCACCTGCAGCATCGAGTCCACGAAGTAGACCAGCGGGTGCCCGTTGAGCTCCGCCACGGTGGCCGGTGTCCCGTGCTCCGCAAGGTAGGCGCGGGACGCATACATGCCGAGGCGGTAGTCGCCCAGCCGGATGGCTTCCGCGCGGTGCACCTGCGGTTCACCCACCACCACCTCGATATCCAGCCCGGACCGCTGCTGCAGGGCCCGGCGGGTCATGGTCACCACCTCGACGCTGAGGCCGGGATGGTCCCGGCGCAGCCGCGCCACGGCCGGAGCGGCAATGTAGGCGCTGAAGCCGTCCGTGGCGGTCATGCGTACGACGCCGGCGACCGGGTCGGGTGCCTGGCCTGCTGGTCCCAGCGTGCCCAGCACCGCCTCCACCTGTTCCGCCGCCCGCACGGCCCGTTCGCCCAGCTCCGTGAGTTCCCAGCCGCCCGCGGCCCGGGACAGGACCCGGCCGCCGAGCGACTTCTCAAGTGCGGCGATCCTGCGCGAGACGGTGGTGTGGTTCAAGCCCAAAGCCTGGGCCGCCGTCGTAAACCTTGCGGAGCGGGACACCGCGAGGAGCACCAGCAGGTCATCGGGGTTCGCATTCATATCTGCAATTGTGCACAGGTTGACTGCCACTTTGGCCATTGAACTGCCTGGCTTGTGCAGGAATACTCAGCTGAGTCACTTGTGCTGGAGATCACAGCACGTGTCAATGTGGACACTGAGGAGAACCATGAGCATTGCGCAAGGCCAGGCAAACGACGCCGGGCATGCACCAAAGGGATCGGGACTGAAGAAGATTGTTGCCGCCTCCATGGTGGGCACGGTAGTGGAATGGTACGAGTTCTTCCTGTACGCCACCGCGGCCACGCTGGTTTTCGGCAAGTACTTCTTCCCCGCCACAGGCAATGACCTGGACGGGATCATCCAGGCCTTCCTGACCTATGCCGTGGGCTTCATCGCCCGCCCGCTGGGCGGCATCGTATTCGGCCAGATCGGCGACAAACTGGGCCGCAAGCCCACGCTGCAGCTCACCATCGTGATCATCGGCGTCTCGACGTTCCTGATGGGCTGCCTCCCCGGCTTCGCCGACATCGGATACCTGGCACCTGCACTGCTGGTGGCGCTGCGCTTCATCCAGGGCTTCGCGCTCGGCGGCGAATGGGGCGGTGCCGTGCTCCTCGTGGCCGAACACAGCCCGGACAAGACCCGCGCCTTCTGGTCAAGCTGGCCGCAGGCCGCCGTCCCCGTGGGGAACCTCCTGGCCACCCTGGTGCTGTACATCATGTCCACCACCCTCACCAGCGAGGCATTCCTCGGCTGGGGCTGGCGCGTAGCCTTCTGGCTCTCCGCCGTGATCGTCTTCGTGGGCTACTACATCCGCACCAACGTCAGCGAGTCGCCCATCTTCCTCGAAGCCAAGGAACTGGTGGAGAAGGAACAGGCCGTCAGCTACGGCGTCTTCGAGGTCCTCCGCAAGTACCCCAAGGGCATCTTCCAGGCCATGGGGCTGCGGTTCGCGGAAAACATCATGTACTACCTGGTGGTCAGCTTCGCGATTGTCTACCTCAAGAGCGTGCACAAGTACGACACCTCATCGCTCCTGCTGGCACTGCTGATCGCACACGTCATCCACTTCGCCATCATTCCGCAGTATGGCCGCCTCGCTGACCGGATCGGCCGCAAGCCCGTCTACCTGGCAGGCGCCATCCTGGGCGCCACCTGGCCGTTCTTTGCCTTCCCAATGTTCGATACCCGGAACGCCGTCGTCATCGTCCTGGCCGTGACCATCGGCCTGTGCCTGCACGGCCTCATGTACGCGGGGCAGCCTGCCATCATGGCCGAGATGTTCCCCACCCGCATGCGGTACTCCGGCGCATCCCTGGGCTCGCAGGTCACGTCCATCTTCGCCGGATCCCTGGCACCGCTGCTGGCCACCCAGTGGCTGAACGACACCGGCTCGTGGGTGCCCACCGCCATTTACCTCGTAGTGGCCTGTGCCATCACCACCGTGGCCGTGCTAAGCCTGAAGGAAACCAAGGGCATAGCCCTGGAGGACGTGGACAAGGAAGACGCCGCCCGCGAGGGGCTGCTGACTGCTGGGCGGCGTTGACCCGGACGTTGGGCTGAGGTAGCCCTTTGACCGCTTGGGCGCACAAGTCGTTGGCTGTACACAAGGAGAACTGCAATGGACAACACGTTGAATGGACGCAAGGCGCTGGTCACCGGCGGTGCCAGCGGAATCGGGGCAGCGTGCGTACGCGCACTTGCGGCGCGGGGAGCGAAGGTGGTGGTGGCCGACGTCGACGCCGCCGCTGCTTCGGCCTTCGCCGATGAGGTGGGCGGGAGTGCGTGGGAAGTGGACCTGCTGGATGTTGACGCCCTGGCCGCACTGAGCCTGGACTGCGACATCCTGGTCAACAACGCAGGCATCCAGCGGATCAACCCCATCGAGGAGTTCGATCCCGCGGACTTCCGCCGGATCATCAGCCTGATGCTGGAGGCCCCGTTCCTGCTCATCCGGGCCGCCCTGCCGCACATGTACGCCAACAAGTTCGGCCGTGTCATCAACCTGTCATCGGTGCACGGCCTCCGCGCATCCCCGTTCAAGAGCGCCTATGTCTCCGCCAAGCACGGCCTCGAAGGACTCAGCAAGGTAACCGCGCTGGAAGGGGGCCCGCACGGTGTGACGTCGAACTGCGTCAACCCCGGATACGTGCGCACGCCCCTGGTGGAGAAGCAGCTCGCGGACCAGGCCAAGATGCATGGCATCCCCGAGTCCGAGGTCCTGGCCAAGGTGATGCTCACCGAAGCCGCCATCAAGCGCCTGGTGGAACCGGACGAAGTGGCGTCCCTGGTGGCCTGGCTGGCGTCCCCGGATGCCGGCATGGTCACCGGTGCCAGCTACACCATGGACGGCGGCTGGTCTGCCCGCTAGTCCTTCAGTCCAGGGGCTTGACCAGCCGGTGGTCAAAGAAGAAGACGCCGTACTGGGTCTTCACTCCTACTGACCGGCGGTCCTGCCACACGACGACCCCTTCGCGCCTGCCGCTGAAGGGGTCGTCGCCGATGACCGTGTCCCCAACCCGGTAGGGGCAGCGGGGGCTGAAGGCCGTCAGCGTCCGGCCCCATGCCCCGGCAAGTGCAGCCCCGAGGCTGAGGGGCCGGCCCATGCCGGTGAGATCCTGTACGTAGTCCTTGGCCATGTGACCAACTCCTCCAAGCGGCAGCCCGCCGCCTGCTAACGGTGCTGATCGGCGGAATGCTCCCAGCAGAGGATGGTCCTCCCATTCCGGCCGCCACCGTACGCAAACGCTATGCACTATTCACACCAGTCACACCAGTAACAGGTACTCGAGTTCTGGTGCCGGTACTACTTGGTCTTTTGGGTCCCGTTGATTATCTCGTCGGCGTTGTCGAACGCCCAGGCCACCAGCGGCACCAGGAGCGCGCTCAACTCGTAGCCCCGCTCCGTGAGGCTGTAGTCCACTCGTGGAGGGATGACCGGCTGCGCGTTCCTGCTGACCAGACCGTCGCGTTCCAGCGTCTTCAGCGTCTGTGCCAGCATTTTCTCGCTGATGCCCTCGGCCCGCCGTCGTAAATCGCTCCACCGCTGCTCACCCTCGGACAGGGCAACCAGGATCAGGACGCCCCATTTGCTGGTGACGTGGTCAAGGACGGTCCGGCTGGGGCACCCGGCCGCGAACACGCCGTCGGCAAATGCGGGAGGCAGGGGAGCTGCTTTCATGACCTCAGCTTACCCGGAGGTCAGTACCTTACTTCAAAGTGCGTACTCTCTTTCGGGAAGTTATCTGCGGGCGGGCCGGTTGTGCCCACTGACAGAGTAAAAGTTCCCGAAAGGAATCATTGTGAGCATCGTTGTTACAGGCGCCACCGGACAGCTTGGCCGCCACGTTCTTGAAGCCCTCCTGGAACGCGGCGTGCCGGCCGGAGATATCGTCGCGGCCGGCCGGTCCGTGGACAAGCTGGCAGGGTTCGCTGGGCGCGGGGTCCGCGTACAGCCAATGGACTATGCCGACGCCGGTTCAGTTGCCGCTGCCCTGAAGGGTGCCACGCGGGTGCTGCTGATCTCCGGCAGCGAAGTGGGACAGCGGGTGGACCAGCACCGCACCGTCATCGACGCCGCCAGGGCCGAGGGTGTGGAGCTGCTTGCCTATACCAGCATCGCCAACGCGGACACCACCGGTATGAGGCTGGCTGACGAGCACAAGGCCACTGAAGCCCTGCTGCGCGAATCGGGCGTTCCCTTCGTGCTGCTGCGCAACGGCTGGTACCTGGAAAACTACACGGAGCAGCTGCCCGGGACGCTCGCGCAGGGAGCCGTTGCAGGGAGTGCCGGAGACGGCAAGGTCAGCGGTGCCTCGCGGCTCGACTACGCCCATGCGGCTGCCGCGGTGCTGGTGGCCGACGACCAGGCCGGCAAGGTCTACGAACTGGGCGGCGACGAGGCGTTCAGCATGGCGGACCTCGCGTCGGAGATCAGCGCGGCCACCGGAAAGGCCATCAGCTACAACGACCTCCCCGCGGAGGACTACGCGGGCCTGCTCACGTCCGTGGGTGTCCCGGAGGCTTTCGCGGAAATCCTTGCGGACTCCGACCTGGGCATCGCGCGCGGCGATCTCCTGGTGAGCACCGGCGACCTCCGCCGGCTGATCGGGCGCCCGACGACGTCCCTCGGCCAGGCGGTTCGGGCCGCCGCTGCTGCCGCTTAGGGCACCGGAACGGCAAGGTGTCCGGCCCCTGTTTGGGGACCGGGCACCTTTGTCTTTTAACCTTTGGGCAGGGGACGGGCGTTATTCGCCGCTGCGGGGAGCCCCGACCACCGGCAGCGGCGACGTTTCGTCCTCAAGGTGGGCCCGGCGTCGTCCGTCACCCTTGATCCACAGGCGGTACGCCAGGACCAGCAGCCCCAGCCACACCACGCCAACGTACAGGGCGATCCGCGTATCCTCGAAGGCCCCCAGCACGGCGATCACGAGGACCATGAACGCGATGGTGAGGACAGAGGCGGCCGGCCACCACGGGGATGGGAATTCCGACGCCGGCAGGCCCTTCCGCGCGATTTCCCGCTTCATGGCCACATGCGACGCCAGGATCATCACCCATACCCACACGGTGGCGAAGGTGGCGATCGATGCAATAACCAGGAACACGTCCTCTGGAATGACAGCATTGAGGACCACGCCCACCAGCAGGATTCCGGCCATCATCACCACGGTCATCCAGGGGACTCCGTGTCGTGAGACCTTCCCGAAGGCGGCGGGTGCGTGGCCCTGGTTGGAGAGCCCGAAGAGGATGCGCCCGGCACCGAAGATGTCGCTGTTGATGGCCGAAAGCGCCGCCGTGATGACCACTGCATTGAGGATGTGCGGTGCCGCCGGGATGCCAAGGCTGCTGAAGATCTGCACGAACGGGCTGCCGGTGGTGCCAACCTGGTCCCAGGGGAAGAGGCTCATCAGGACGCCCAGGGTCAGGACGTAGAACAGCAGCACGCGCACGGGGACGGTGTTGACGGCCTTGGGGATGACCTTCTTGGGATCCGCTGCCTCACCGGCCGTGATGCCGAGGGTTTCGATCCCGCCGAAGGCAAACATCACCACGGCGAAGGATGCCAGCAGGCCTTCGAAGCCGTTCGGGAACAGGCCGCCGTGGTCAACGAGGTTGCCCAGTCCGGGCGCCACGCTGGAATCCGCGGCCTGGAAGCCGAAAACGATGATGGCCGCGCCGCCGGCGATCATCGCGATGATGGCTGCGACCTTGATCAGCGAGAACCAGAACTCCAGCTCGCCGAAGACCTTAACGCTGAGCAGGTTCAGCGCGGCCAGGAAGCAGATGACGGCCAGGATCCAGATCCACCGGTCCACCTGCGGGAACCAGAATCCCATGTAGATGCTGAAGGCTGTCACGTCGGCGATGGCTACGATCGCCATCTCGAACACGTATGTCCAGCCGGTCACGAAGCCGGCCAGGGGGCCAAGGTAGCGGCTCGCGTACTGGCTGAAGGAGCCGGACACCGGGTGCCGAACCGCCATCTCGCCCAGCGCCCGCATCACCATGAACACGGCCGCGCCACCGATGATGTAGGCCAGCAGGACGGCCGGCCCTGCTTTCTGGATGGCGGAGGCGGAGCCGTAGAAGAGGCCCGTGCCGATGGCCGAGCCCAGGGCCATGAAGCGGATGTGCCGGATATTGAGGCCCCTGTTGAGGACCTGTCCGACGACGGCTGCCGGCTTTTGCGTTTCCACCGGACTTTGGGTCCGGGTTGGGGTGGGTTGCATAGAGTTACCTTCTCGTCTTTGGGAGGGGAGCCGGTAACCAGCAGACCATTTCCGTGTCCGTCGTGATGAGGCTCACGCAGGGTTGGTGTCTTCGGTTCCAGACTGTCGCCGCCAACTCGAGCTGCGACGGGGCGCAGCCGGGAGTCCTGTCCGCCATGGATTGTCAGACCCTCGCGCGATGATGTGTTTATGGGAAGGGCAGCGGTGGCCAGGGCATATGAGGAGATCCGGGCTGCTCTTGCTGTGCTCAACGGCGAGACCCAGGGCTCCGGTTCGGAGCCGTTCCGGGCGGGTGATCCGTTGGCTGGTTTGGCGGATGGTTGCCTTGACATTCTTGCCGGGTGCCGGGAGGTGGAATCAGGGATCGCCGCGTTGAAGGCTAAGGCTGCGGTAAGGTACGCCATTACCGCTGACGCTGTTGCAGGGCCGGATACGCCGGTGCAAGCACAGGACATGGCGGTCGCGGCGGAGATCGGTTGTGTGCTGGCCTTGGGGCCGCGGGCGGCGTCATCGTTCCTGGCAATCTCGCACGCCGTTGTTACCTCGTTGCCGCGGACCCTTGCGGGGCTGCAGGCAGGGACGTTGTCGTGGCAGCACGCGGTGGTGATGGCCGATGAGGCCGCGTGTCTGGATTCTGCGGGGGCGGCGGCCTTGGAAGCGCATTTCTTGGACCCGGATGCACCTGACGCGGCGCGTGGGTGCCCTGCTTGGGAGATGCCGGCGCACCGGTTCAGGGCCAAGGCCAGGACGTGGCGGGAACGTCACCACTCGGAAAGCATTGAGAAGCGCCATGCCAAGGGGGTGGCTGAGCGGCGGGTGGAGTTCCGGCCGGACCAGATTGGGGATGGCCTGGCTGTCGGCCTGCCTGCCCGCGGACCAGGCGTTGGCCGGGTGGAACCGGCTCACCGCCATCTCCCGCAGCATGCAGGGCCCGGAAGAGTCCCGGAGCATGCCGCAGCTGCGGGCCGACAACTTTGTTCATGCGGTTCTTGGCGGCGCCAGTATCACCCAAGGCGGTGGTACCTGTGCCACGCCCTTATCCGACGCAGTCAGCGACGACGAGGCTGCCCCCAGGGACGGCGCGGGCGACACTGCCGCCGCCGGTGTGGGTGTCGATGACAGTGGTGCTGGGAATGCCGGCGCTGTCCGGCAGCCCTGGTCTTCGCCGATCCGCGCCCAGGTCCTGTTCACGGTCCCGGTGTTCTCCCTAATGGGGTTGACCGATGAGCCGGCGATGCTGGACGGGTCCGGGCCCATCCCGCCGTCGATGGCACGGGACCTGGTCGCGAGCGGCGCCGGGTCGTTTTACCGGGTGCTGGTGGATCCGCGGGACGGGGCGCCGCTTGAGATCGGGCGGACGAGCTACCGGGTGACCGGCGCGATGCGGGCCTGGCTAAGAATGCGGGATGGTAAATGCCCCTTCCCGGGCTGCAGCAACAACTCCCTGGACAACGACGCCGACCACATCCTCGGCTGGGCCAACGGCGTGACCACCGGGATCAGCAACCTGGGCCAGCCCTGCCCGAAATACCACAAACTCCGCCACACCACGGGCTGGAAACCAACCCCGGCCACCAGAAATGAGCCACCCGGCTGGACCTCACCCGCCGGCCGCCTCTACGCAAGCGAACACCAGGACTGGGAACCACCACGATGGCCCGAGGGTCTGTCAGTCGGCGGCATCGACGTCGTTCATCACCGAGGGTCGCCTTGGGAGGATGCCCTGGCCCGGTTCCTGCGCGCCCACTCCTAACGTCCCGGCTGCCAGTGGAGTTCCGTCCTGCTCCCGGAGGCTTTGTCTGGGACCCCAGACACTTGGCGTTCAGTTGGCCCTGCACCAACTGCCCAAGAGGGCGCAAGCTTAAGTACGGGATACCGGACAGAGCTAGCCAGAAAGACCACTCCACTCCATGAGCACTGCACTAAGCGCCGCAACACGGGGCTCCGCAACATCAACCGCCGAAGCCCAGGCTCCCCGGACATCCGGCAAGGCGTCGTCGAAAGTTCCCGCCGCGGAAAACACCCTGCGCATCCTCAAGCTGTTGGCTTCGCGGCGGGGTCCCATGGCGGCATCCCAGATCGCTTCCAACCTGGACCTGCCGCGGTCAAGCGTCTATCACCTGCTTGGGGTGATGGAGGCGAATGGCTTTGTCCTGCATCTCCACGAGGAGCAGCGGTACGGGCTGGGCATCAGTGCCTTCGAGCTCAGTTCCGCCTACTCCCGGCAGGAGCCGTTGTCGCGCCTCGGCCGGCCCCTGCTTGCGAGCCTCGTGGACGCAATTGGCGAGAGCGCACACCTCGCGGTGCTGCACGGGCGGGACGTGCTCTACATCGTGGAGGAGCGGGCCAAGAACCGCCCGTCCCTGGTGACCGACGTCGGCGTCCGCCTTCCCAGCCACCTCACCGCCAGCGGCCGCGCCATCCTGGCCGCACTGCCCAAATCCCAGGTGCGCGCGCTCTACCCCAACGCTGCTGCCTTCAGTGCACGGCACGAGGTGGAGGGCGCCATCATGAAGTACTCGGCCCTCTCCTCGCACCTGGACCAGGTGCGGCAGCGAGGGTACGCCACCGAGCACGGAGAAGTGACCCCCGGCTTCGGGTCCATCGCCGCCGCTGTCACCGATCATCTGGGCTGGCCGACGGCGGCCGTGGCAGTCACCTTCCTGGAAGACAAACTGGCTCCGGAAGAATGGCCGGTGCTTGCTGCCCGAGTCCAGAAGGTGGCGGATGAGCTCAGGGTCCGGATCCACGGACGGCCCGTCAAGTAAATGCCCGGCAACTGAATGCCCGGCAAATGCGCGCAGCAGGAATGAGCTTCGAGCCGCGTCTGGCATCCCGGACAGCGCCCATGCAAAAGCCCTGTGAAGAGGGTTTCCAAAGGGCTTTAGTGGATACAGAACTTCTTTCCTCCAACAGACACCACCAGAAGGAGCCCACCATGGCACCCGCCGATTTCACTACCGGTGCCCGCCCGGTCAAAGCAGCCCGCGGCACCGAGCTCACCGCCAAGTCCTGGCAGACCGAAGCGCCCCTGCGCATGCTGATGAATAACCTGGACCCCGAGGTCGCAGAACGCCCGGATGACCTGGTGGTCTACGGCGGTACCGGCCGCGCCGTCCGTTCCTGGGCCGCTTTCGACGCCATCACCCGCACGCTGGAAACCATGGAAAAGGACGAAACCCTCCTGGTCCAGTCCGGCAAGCCGGTGGGCGTGTTCCGCACCAACGAGTGGGCGCCCCGCGTGCTGCTGGCCAACTCCAACCTGGTGGGCGACTGGGCCACGTGGCCGGAATTCCGCCGCCTGGAGGCCGAAGGCCTGATGATGTACGGCCAGATGACCGCCGGGTCCTGGATCTACATCGGCACCCAGGGTATCCTGCAGGGCACCTTCGAAACGTTCGCCGCGATCGCCCGGAAGCTGTCGGGCGACGAGGACGGCACCCTCGCGGGCACCCTGACCCTGACCGGTGGCTGCGGCGGCATGGGCGGCGCCCAGCCGCTCGCCGTCACCCTGAACGAGGGCGCCTGCCTGATTGTCGACGTCGACGAGTCCCGCCTGCGCCGGCGCGCCGGCAAGCGCTACCTGGATGAGGTCGAAACCGACCTCGATGCCGCGATCGCCAAGGTGCTCAAAGCCAAGGAGGAGCGCCGCGGCTGGTCCGTAGGCTACGTGGGCAACGCCGCCGAGGTCTTCCCGGAGATCCTGCGCCGCCACAAGGCGGGCGAGCTCACCGTTGACATCGTCACCGACCAGACCTCCGCGCACGATCCGCTCAGCTACCTGCCCGAGGGCATCACGGTGGACGAGTGGCACCGTGAGGCTGCAGCCGATCCGGAAGGCTTCACCAAGAAGGCCCAGGCCTCCATGGCGCGGCACGTGCAGGCCATGGTGGAATTCCAGGACGCCGGCGCCGAGGTCTTCGACTACGGCAACTCCATCCGCGACGAGGCACGCAAGGGCGGCTACGATCGTGCCTTCGAGTTCCCCGGCTTCGTTCCCGCCTACATCCGGCCGCTCTTCTGCGAAGGCCTGGGCCCGTTCCGCTGGGTGGCCCTCTCCGGCGACCCTGAGGACATCCGCGTCACGGATGAGGCCATCAAGGAGCTGTTCCCCGAGAACAAGCACCTGCACCGCTGGATCGACGCCGCCCAGGAACGGGTGGAATTCGAAGGCCTGCCGGCCCGCATCTGCTGGCTGGGCTACGGCGAACGCGCCAAGGCCGGCCTGCTCTTCAACCAGCTCGTCAAGGAAGGCAAGGTCAAGGCCCCCATCGTCATCGGCCGCGACCACCTGGACTCCGGCTCGGTGGCCTCCCCGTACCGCGAAACCGAGGCCATGGCGGACGGCTCCGACGCCATCGCCGACTGGCCGATGCTGAACGCCCTCCTCAACACGGCCTCCGGTGCCACCTGGGTGTCCCTGCACCACGGCGGCGGAGTGGGCATCGGCCGCTCCATCCACGCCGGCCAGGTCTCCGTCGCCGACGGCACCGACCTCGCCGCCGAAAAGCTCGAACGCCTCCTCACGAACGATCCCGGCATGGGCGTCATCCGCCATGCCGACGCCGGCTACGAGCGCGCCCTCGACGTCGCCAAGGAACGCGGCGTCCGGATTCCCATGCTCCCCACGGACTCCCTAACCTCGCAAGCTCGGCCAGGGAACCCTGTCCGCGTGGCCCCATAAAATCGCTGACCCGGCCAAACCCCGCATCGATTGCTCCGTAAGTGTCGTTTAGAGTCCCGAAAACGACAGGTACGGAGCAGTCGATGGAACCTCTTCAAGGAACCTAAATTGACTATCCTCACCCACGAACCGCTGACCGTCACCCTTGGGTCCGCCGGCGTCACGCCCCAGGATGTACTCGCCGTCGCGCGCCATGACGCAAAGGTCACCATTTCGCCGGAGGCCCTGGAAACCGTGGCCAAGGTCCGCGCCCACATCGACGACCTCGCCTCCAGCGACACCCCTGCCTACGGCATCTCCACCGGCTTCGGCGCCCTGGCCAACCGCCACATCCCCAACGAACTCCGCACCCAGCTGCAGAAGTCCCTGATCCGCAGCCACGCGGCAGGCATGGGGCCGGCAGTTGAGCGGGAAGTGGTCCGCGGCATCATGTTCCTGCGCGCCAAGACACTGGCGTCCGGCCGCACGGGCGTCCGTCCGGTGGTCCTGCAGACCATGGTGGACGTCCTCAACGCCGGGATCACGCCGGTGGTCCGCGAGTTCGGCTCCCTGGGCTGCTCGGGTGACCTGGCCCCGCTGTCACACTGCGCCCTGGTCCTGATGGGTGAAGGGGAAGCGGAAGGGCCCGACGGCGTCACATACGGTGGGCGCGGCGGGCGGCCGGTCGCCGAGCTGCTTGCAGAGCACGGCATCGAGCCCGTCACCCTCGCTGAAAAGGAAGGGCTGGCGCTGGTCAACGGCACGGAGGGCATGCTGGGCATGCTCCTCATGGCCATCGCGGACCTTCGCCAGCTCCTGGCGACGGCGGACATCACCGCCGCGATGAGCGTTGAGGCCCTGCTGGGCACTGACCAGGTGTTCCTGCCCGAGCTGCACGCCGCGCTGCGGCCGCACCCGGGGCAGGCGGCCAGCGCAGACAACATGCGCCGCGTGCTCTCGGACTCGCCGATTGTCGCCTCCCACAAGGTGGGGGACTCCCGCGTGCAGGACGCCTACTCGCTGCGCTGCGCCCCGCAGGTTGCCGGTGCTGTCCGCGACACCGTGGACCACGCCGAACTGGTGGCTACCCGGGAACTGGCGGCAGCCATCGACAACCCGGTGGTGCTTCCCGACGGCCGCGTCAGTTCAAACGGCAACTTCCACGGCGCGCCGGTGGCGTACGTCCTGGACTACCTGGCCATCGCCGTCGCGGACCTGAGCTCCATCGCTGAACGCCGGACGGACCGGATGCTCGACCCCGCCCGTTCACACGGCCTTCCGGCGTTCCTCGCGGCTGATCCGGGGGTGGACTCCGGCCTCATGATCGCCCAGTACACCCAGGCCGGCCTGGTCTCGGACAATAAGCGGCTGGCCGTGCCGGCATCGGTGGACTCCATTCCGAGCTCCGCCATGCAGGAGGACCATGTGTCCATGGGCTGGCACGCGGCGCGGAAGCTGCGCAAGGCCGTGGAGAACCTCCGCCGTGTCCTGGCCATCGAACTGGTGACCTCGGCACGGGCCCTGGACATCCGCACGCAGCTCTCCGGCGGCGTGCTGACCCCGGGACCTGCGGGCGCTGCGGTGGTGGCAGCGCTCCGCGAGGTGGTGGAGGGGCCGGGGACGGACCGTTTCCTGTCCCCGGAACTCGAAGCGGCTGACCGGCTGGTCGCATCAGGGGAGGTGCGGGCGGCGGCCGAATCCGCCGTCGGGCCCCTCGCCTGAAACCGAAGGATCTTCAAGGCCTGCTGCGCATCCGTCCGAAGTGCGGAATTTCCGGCGCCACGGCCCACCGTGGCGCCGGGAGTGTAGTAGAACTGAAGATGTAGTGAAAGTCACATCAAAGAGGCTGTGGCGGCAGAACGATACAAAGGGGTAGAAGTTCAAATGAAAGCACGTGGGGCAGTCCTGTCGAGGCGCAATGCCCATTCCGCCGCGGTATCCAACTGGAAGGCACTCCAGGCCGGGGACCGGGTCGAGATCATCAAGCATGCGCATGTGGTGGCAGCCGGGGAGGTGGAAGAGGTGTCGCAGAGCGGCAACGTCCTCTGGCTCGTGCCGGCTGGGCCCTCAGGTCCGGCCGAGAAGCAGCTCTTCCTGAAGTCCGACGGCGTTCAGGTCCGCCGCGGCTAGCAGTCCGGCCGGCAGCACCGAGCAACAAAAATCCCCGCACACCGTAACGGCGTGCGGGGATTTTTGTGGTTTTGGTCAGGCGGCGATGGACTCGTACGTTTCGCCAAACGGTACAGATTCATCCAGGGCTACCGTGTAGCGTCCCGGGTGCAGCCTGGTGACCAGGATGCCGCAGGCGGCCTCCTGTGCTGCAACCTCAATCAGTTCGGCCACCGCCTCTTCCAGTCCGGCGTGGACCTCATCGGCGCTGGAAAACTCCAGGCTGATGGACCGCGGGGCGGGTCCGTCGACGGTCTGGGCAGCGGTGGGAACGTGCTCCATGGTGGCTGTAGTCATGTACTGAACTTTCTGTGTTTCGTGCCAGGATGGCGTCACCATTCTACCGGCTGCTTCCGTCATACGTCAGATGACTGTCCTTTCCCAGGAAACGGAGACGGTCATAAAGCGTTCTGTTCCCGGCGCCAAAGGGAAATCAAGGACCATGGAAGCGGGTACCAGAGGGCCTGGAACCCGTATCGATACAGCTTGAGGAGAATCCGGTATGAGAATCATGCGCCTGGGCGAAATCGGCAGCGAACAGCCCGCCGTCCTGACGCCCTCAGCGGACGGCGCCGACCGGTATTTCAGCCTTCTGCCCCTTACCGCTGACGTGAACTGGGCATTCCTTGCCGCCGGCGGCCTGGACAAGGTCAGGGCCGCGCTGGAGGCGGGGGAGCTGCCGGTCCTGGAAGGGGCCGCTGAGCTCAGGGTTGGTTCCCCTGTGGCGCGGCCGGGCTCTGTAGTGGGCATTGGGATGAACTATGCCGCCCACGCCGCGGAATCGGGTGCGGAGCCGCCTACCATTCCCGTGGTCTTCCTCAAGCCCAGCAACACGGTCACCGGCCCCTTCGACCCGGCCCCGCTTCCGCCCCGCTCCACGCAATACGACTGGGAGGTGGAACTCGGGATCGTGATCGGCAGGGAGGCCAGCTACCTCGGCTCAACGGAGGAAGCTGCAGCCTGCATTGCCGGCTACGTCACTGCCAATGACTTTTCTGAACGGGAGTACCAGCTGCCGGGAGCCGCGGGCCAGTGGACCAAGGGAAAATCGCTTCCCGGGTCAACGCCCCTCGGTCCGTGGCTGGTTCCGGCAGCTGAAACCGACGGCGGGAACCTGAGGCTGCGCAGCTGGGTGAACGGTGAGCCGCGGCAGGATTCAACGTCGGCAGAGCTCATTTTCGATGCGCCCACGCTGGTCCACCACTGCAGCCAGTACATGCGGCTGGAGCCGGGCGACGTGATCCTCACCGGGACCCCGCAAGGCGTGGCCTTAAGCGGCCGTTTCCCCTACCTCCAGCCCGGCGACGTGGTGGAGGTAGAGGTGGAGGGCCTGGGCCGCCAACGCCAGGAGCTGTACCGGACCCGGGCGGCCACAGCGGTTTAGACCGCTTTCACGGCCAGGACCGGGCAGTCCGCTTCCAGCAGGATGCGCTGGGACGTGCTGCCCATGATCAGCTTGCCCACCGGGGTGCGGCGGCGCAGGCCGATCACGATCAGGTCGGCATTGTGCTCCTCGGCGGCATCCAGCACCTCGGCGGCGGCGTCATGGCCGCGGACGGGCCGCTTGACCAGGTACTGGATCCCCTGGCTGGCCAGCCGCTGCTCGATGTCCTGGATGTCGCCTTCCTGGGCAAAGCGGTTGTCCACGGCTGCCTCGCCCTTGGAGGAGTTGATCAGCACCAGGGTGGTGTTGCTCTTCCGTGCCTCGGTGATGGCCTGCGTCAGGGCAGCTTCGCCCTCGGGGGTCGGGACGTATCCCACAACGACCGTCATGGTGTCTCCTTGTTTCTGCTCGACATGGGTAGGTGGCTTTGGTGCGGCTGCTTAGTCACTGTAATCCGCTGCACCCGAGTTCGCGGGGAGCAGCGGCCGGCGCTCCGGCCGGTTGCGGCGGAACAGCTTGTAGACAAAGGGCCAGAGCAGGATGAGGCCAATGATGACATAGATGCCGACGGCGATCGGCTCACCAAGCAGCCCTGCCGGGTCGCCGGCGCTCAGCTGGAGGGTCTTGCGGAGCTGCCCTTCGATCCGCGGGCCCAGGATCACGCCGAGGATCAGCGGCAGCACGGGAAGCCCGAAGCGCCGCATCATGAACCCGAGTGCGCCCAGGACCAGCAGGATCACCAGGTCGAACGCCTGCAGGTTCACCGAGTAGGCGCCAAGCGTGGCGAAGAACAGGATGCCCGCGTACAGGTACGGCCGGGGCAGCTGGAGCAGCTTGGCCCAGAGCGGTGCCAGCGGCAGGTTGATAATCAGGAGCAGCAGGTTGCCGATGAACAGGCTGGCGATCAAGGCCCACACCAGGGGCCCCTGGCTTTCGAAGAGCTGTGGACCCGGCTGGATGCCGTAGCTCGTGAAGGCAGCCAGCATCACGGCCGCGGTGGCGTTCGTGGGCAGTCCCAGCGCCAGCATGGGGGTCAGGGTGCCGGCGGCCGCAGCGTTGTTGGCTGCTTCCGGACCGGCCACGCCTTCGATGGCGCCCTTGCCGAACTCTTCGGGGTGCTTGCTGAGGCGTTTTTCCGTCACGTAGGACAGGAACGTGGGGATCTCGGCGCCACCGGCCGGCAGGGCACCGAACGGGAAGCCGAAGGCGGTGCCGCGCAGCCACGGCCTCCAGGAGCGCTTCCAGTCGGACTTGCCCATCCACGGCTGACCCACCGGGATGGCGTGCAGGGGAGTGCGGCGCAGGTGTGCCGCCACCCAGAGGGCCTCGCCCACGGCGAAGATGGCCACGGCCACCACCACGATGTCCAGGCCGTCCGCCAGGAGCGGCTGGCCGAACGTCAGGCGGCGCTGGCCGGTCACGGAGTCCATGCCCACCAGGCCGATGGCCAGGCCGAGGCCCAGGGAGGCGAAACCGCGCAGCCGGGACGAGCCGAGTACGGCCGTGACGGCCAGCAGGGCCAGCACCATGATGGCGAAGTAGCTGGGGGCGCCCAGGCTCACGGCGAACTTCACCACGATCGGTGCGCAGACGGCCAGCAGTGCCGTGCCGATGGTGCCGGCGACGAATGAGCCGATTGCCGCCGTCGCAAGTGCCTGTGCCGCGCGGCCAGCCTTGGCCATCTTGTTGCCTTCGATGGCCGTGACCACCGAGGACGACTCACCGGGGGTGTTGAGGAGGATGGAGGTGGTGGAGCCGCCGTACATGCCGCCGTAGTAGATGCCGGCGAACATAATGAAGGCGCTGGTGGGTTCCAGGGCGTACGTGACGGGAAGCAGCAGGGCCACGGTCATGGCCGGGCCCAGGCCCGGGAGGACGCCGACGGCGGTGCCCAGGATGACGCCGATCACGGCGTACAGGAAATTCATGGGGGTGAGGGCGGTGGCGAAGCCGTCCATCAGGGAGGACCAGACGTCCATTTAGAGGATTCCTTCCAGGAGGCCGGCCGGCAGTGCGATGCCCAGGCCGAGGTAGAAGCCGTAGAAGGTC
Source organism: Arthrobacter sp. SAFR-044 (assembly GCF_059414985.1). Taxonomy (NCBI): domain Bacteria; kingdom Bacillati; phylum Actinomycetota; class Actinomycetes; order Micrococcales; family Micrococcaceae; genus Arthrobacter; species Arthrobacter sp. SAFR-044. The sequence continues at coordinate 32,108 of NZ_JBPFDN010000008.1, forward strand.
AGCAGGGACAGGGCCACGGAGATCAACCCGTCCCGGACAAAGTGGCGGCTGCCCAGGGCCAGGACGCTGCCCCAGAACAGGACCGTTCCGGAGACCACCCAGCCGGCCCAGTCGATGAGCAGGATGTTCAGGATGAAGGCACCGGCCAGCGGCAGGACGGTCTTCCAGTCGGCGGGGTGCGCCAGGTCGACGTCCTCGCCGCCCTCGGCCTCACCCTTGCCGCCGCGCAGGACGTTGATGGCCAGCAGGACGGCGCAGACCACCAGCATCCCGGCCACGATGAACGGGACGGTCTTGGGCCCAACCGGATCAGACTTCGAATACGGGGTTACCAGGCCGTTGGCGTCAAGGAAGACCAAGACGCCGGCCGCCCCGAGCAGGAGTGCAACTCCCAGCTCGGAGCGGCCTTTGAGACCTGTGGTCAGGGACGTCACGCCAGCCCAAGCTTGGTGAGGACGTCGGCCACCCGCTTGTCCTGCTCGGTCAGGAAGGTCTTGAACTGGTCGCCGGTGATGAAGGCATCGGTCCAGCTGTGGGTCTTCAACGCTTCCTTCCAGCCCTCAGTGCCGTGCATCTTCTCCAGGGCTGCGATCAGGGCCGCCTTATCCTTGTCGCTGATGCCCGGAGGGGCCACGACGCCGCGCCAGTTGGTGAATACCAGGTCGATGTTGGATTCTTTGAGCGTGGGTGCGTCAACGCCGTCAAGGCGCTTCTCGCCACTGGTGGCCAGGACGCGGACCTCGCCGGATTCGATCTGCTTCAGGTACTCGCCGGCGCCGGAAGCGGCGAAGCCCAGCTTGTTGCCCAGGATGGCGGGCAGGAGGTCGCCGCCGCCGTCGTAGGAGACGAAGTTGACCTTGGTGGCGTCGATGCCCACGGCACCCGCAAGCTGCATGGGCAGCAGGTGGTCCGGACCGCCGGGGGAGGAGCCGCCGCCCACGGAGATGGAGCCGGGATCTGCCTTCCAGGCCTTCACCAGGTCATCGATCGTCTTGTAGGGCGAATCCTTGCTGACCATGATGGCGCCGGGCTCTTCGATGAGGCGGGCCAGCGGGGTGGTGTCCGTCAGCTTTGACTCGGACTTGTTGGTATAGCTGGCACCCACAACGCCCAGGCCCATGAGCATGGCAAGGTCGCCGTTGCCCTTCTCGTTGACTATCCGGGCAAGGCCCACGGTGCCACCGGCGCCGGCCAGGTTGAACACCTCGGTGTTGGTGGAAATCTTCTCGTCATCGAGGACCTTTGCGGCGGCGCGGGCCGTGGTGTCGTAGCCGCCGCCGGGCGTGTTGGGGACCATGATCTGAAGGCCGGTGATGGGTCCGGCTGCGGCGCCGGAGCTTTCCGAACCGGTGGAGCTCTTGCCGGTGGCACCGCAGCCGGTGGCCATCAGGGCGATGCCGGCGGCGACGGCGGCAACTCGCAATGCGCGGATCTGGCGCATGTGTTCCTCTTCTCTCAAAAACAAATCTGGTCAGCACCGGCTTACTTGTGGTTCCGATGCCTTGTGGTTCCGATGCTAGGGGCGGCCGTGACGGTGATCACGCTTGTGTACGCAGAGAAAGTTGTGTTCATTGCGTTCACATTTCCGAATCCCCACAGCGGCCCTGCTGCGGGCTTTGGGATATAGTTCCCGGTACCACCCCAGGCGCTGCGCCCCATATTCCTGCGCGCACCGCGGCCTGCCCGATCCGCCGGACAACCCCTTGCCCTGCCGCAACACCAGGAAGACCATTGTGACTCGACGACGAGGAATGTCCCTTGCGGGGCAGTACCTTCTGCTGCAGTTGCTCATAGTCCTGGCGGTCCTGGTGGGCGTCGTTGCCATCTCCCTTGCCCAGTCCGCCGCAGCGTTTGAACGGATCGAGGGCCGGCGGGCCTTGTCGGCAGCGGAAGCTTTGGGCGGCAACCCGGTGGTGCGGGAACTCCTTCCGGAGACAGAGCCGCGCGGCGGGGCAGTACTGCCGGCCGTGGCGGAGTCCGTGCGGATCGTCTCCGGCTCGTCCCGGGTGGCGCTGGCACGTATCGACCGCACCGTAGTGGCGTCCTCTGATCCCAGCCTCCTCGGTGAGCCGTTGGAACTCGGTGCCAGCAGGGTGATGGAAGGCCGCGCCTGGACCGGAGTGGTGGGCGGGACCCCCGCCCCGCTCCTGTCGGCCCACGTTCCGGTCCTGGATGACACCGGGCGCATGATCGGCATCGCCTCCATCAGCCGCAACTATCCAACGGTGCTCGAACGCCTTGGCGACGCCGTCCCCAACCTCCTCACTTACCTGGGCGTAGCAAGTGTCCTGGGCATCGCGGGCTCGCTGCTGCTGTCCCGCCGCGTCAAGCGGCAGACGCTGGGAATGGAGCCGAGCGAAATCACCAGCCTGGTGGAAAACCGCGAGGCCATGCTGCACGGCCTCAAGGAGGGCGTCGTGGCGCTGGACCTGCACGAACGGATCACGGTGGCCAACCACAGTGCGCGTGCCCTTCTGGGCCTCCCGCCTGACTGTGTGGGCAAGCGCGTGGCCGCCCTCGCCGTCGAGCCCGCCCTCAAGGAAGTCCTCACCCGCGAGCAGCCGGGGCCGGACCAGTTGGTGCTGGTGGGCGACCGGCTGGTGGTGATGAACAGGATGCCCTTCCAGTCCCGCGGCCGGGTCGTCGGCTCGGTGACCACGCTGCGCGACCGGACGGAACTCTCGGAACTGGAGCATGAGCTCGGCACCACCCGCACCGCCACGGACACGCTGCGCGCCCAGGCGCACGAGTTCGCCAACCAGCTCCACGTCATCTCCGGCCTGATCCAAATCGGCGAGTACGATTCGGTAGTCCAGTTCGTCAACGGGGCCACCGTGGACCGGACCCGGCTCAATGACGAAGTGGGCGCCCGCATCAAGGACCCCGCGCTCGCCGCCCTGCTGATCGCCAAGTCGAGCCTCGCCACCGAACGGGGCGCGGCCCTGCAGCTGGACGCGGCCTCCGCGCTGGACAAGGTTGATGACGGGCTGTCCCGGGACCTCACCACCGTGGTGGGGAACCTGGTGGACAACGCGTTCGACGCCGTCACGGGGCTCCCGCAGGCAGCCGTCACGGTGCGGGTGGATGGCAAGGCCGGGGGAGACGTGGTGGTCACCGTGCGGGATAACGGCCCGGGTGTTCCCGGCGGCTCCACCGACCACATCTTCCGCCAGGGCTTCACCACCAAGGACCCTGGCCCGGCCGGCGGCCGCGGCTTCGGGCTGGCGTTGTCGCGGGCAGTGTGCCGCAGGAGCGGCGGGAACCTGACGGTGGCCAACGATAATGGGGCAGTCTTTACCGCCGTGCTGAAACGAGGGAGTACCAGGCCGTGATCAAGGTTTTGATCGTCGATGACGATTTCATGGTGGCCAAGGTGCATGCCGGCTTCATCCAGCGCACGCCCGGTTTCAGCGTGGTGGGGGCCGCCCATACCGGAGTGCAGGCCGTTGCCGAGACCGAACGCCTCCAGCCCGACCTGGTGCTGCTGGACATCCACCTGCCCGACATCAACGGCCTGGACCTGATGCAACGCCTCCGCGCTGTCGCTCCGGAGCTGGACGTGCTGGTGATCAGTGCCGCCCGCGAGGTCGAGACGGTCCGGAAAGCGCTGCGCGGCGGCATTGTCCACTACCTGATCAAGCCTTTCTCCCAAACAGACCTGCAGGAGAGGCTGGAGCACTACCGCAATGCCTACCAAGGCTTGGATGCGTCCAAGGACGTGGCCGAACAGTCGGACGTCAACCGCGTGTTCGGCCTGGACCGCGCTGAACGGCCGCTGCCCAAAGGCTGCAGCATCGAGACGCTGAAGCTGGTGGAGGCGGCCCTCAACGCTGCCGCCGGAGACGTGTCCGCGGCCGAGATGGCCGAGGAGTTGGGCACCTCCAGGGTCAGCGCCCGCCGCTACCTCGAATACCTGCACGACGAAGGAACGCTGGACGTTCGGCTCAAGTACGGGGTGGGACGGCCCGAACGCCGGTACGTCCTGAAGGCCTGACGGGGCCAAAAACCCACCGCCGGGCCAAGGCCGTCAGCGCAGCAGCGTGTCCACCAGCCTCGCCCCGGTCCGGGCCGTCCGGCCATCAATATCGAAGGCCGGATTGAGCTCCGCCACGTCCAGGTGCAGCAGCTTGCCGCTCCGCGCCACCTGCCGGCATACCGCCGAAATGACCGGAAGCGGCACGCCGTAGGCTGCCGGCGCGCTTACCCCGGGTGCCACCGCGGCGGGCAGCACGTCCAGGTCGATGGTCAGGTACAGGACGTCGATCTCCGCCAGGAAGGCCGTCACGAAGTCCCGCACCCGGTCCGCTTCACAGTCCTCGTCCAGCAGGTACCGGACGCCCAGCTTTTCCGCGGTGTCGAACAGGACCTGGGTGTTGTTCGGTTCCGAGATGCCGACGACGGTGTAGCGGAATTCGCGCCCGGCGTCCGCTTCCGCGCGGGCCATCTGCAGGAACGGCGTGCCGGAGCTCGCCACCGGCTCGTCGCGGAGGTCGAAGTGCGCGTCGAGGTTCAGGACGCCGAGGCGCTGCCCGCCTTGAACTGCGGCTGACGTGCTGACGCCGAGGTAACTGGCGTAGGCGGTTTCGTGGCCGCCACCCAGCACAACAGTCTGGTGGCCGGCGTCGAGCAGGGCTGCCAGCACCTGGCCAAGCCGTTCCTGGCCGGCCTCGAGGTCTTCCCCGGAGACCACTACGTCACCAGCGTCCGTCACCGCGCGGTCCAGATGGAAGGCCAGCGGGCCCAGCGCTTTCCGCAGCGCCGCCGGGGCGGCGGCTGCGCCGGTGCGCCCCTTGTTGCGGCGCACCCCCTCATCGCTGGCGAAGCCCAACAGGGCAGCGGGCCTGGTTCCCGGCGTGGGCTGTGCCGGACCGGAGCTGGTGACGGCCTGCCACCAGCGGCGGTGGCCAGGACCGTCACCGTCGAACCTGCCGGTCCAGGGCTGGGGCGGGACGTCGACGGCGGGAAGCTTGAGGGACATGACTCAAGCTCACCGCATGCCAAGCACGAAAACCAGCACCGCCGCCGTCGTCCTGTCCGGGATGCAAGAACCGGGTGCATCAGGCGCTCGCGGGGAACGGCCCGCCTGGTGGGTACGGGGAATAGGGTGGGACGGTTGGTCCGCAGCAGTTGCTGCGGGTCCTGCCCGCCGGCAATGAAACAATTCCAGGCTGGAGAGCCCATGTTTGAAGCCCCCGATATTCTCTTTGCCGCCGCGGGAGTGGCCGTGTTCATCGCGGCGGTCCTGCCCAAGCTGCTGCGCGATATACCCCTGTCCATGCCGATGGTCTTCCTGGGCGCAGGGATGGGTGCGTTTGCGCTGATCCCCTCGCTGCCGGACCCGGACCCCGTGGGACACAGCGACTTCGTCATGCACCTTGCGGAGGTTTGCGTCATCATCTCGCTGATGGGTGCAGGGCTGGCCCTGGACCGGCCGGTGGGACGCAGGCGCTGGTCCACCACATGGCGGCTCCTGGGCATCGCCATGCCGCTCTGCATTGTGGGCTTGACCCTGCTCGGCATGTGGTTCCTTGGCCTTGGGCTGGGCGCGGCGCTGCTGGTGGCGGCCAGCCTGGCGCCCACGGACCCCGTCCTGGCCTCGGAAGTGCAGGTGGGCGAGCCAGCCGACCAGGATGAATCCACGGACAAGGAGGACGAGGTCCGCTTCGGCCTCACCTCGGAGGCCGGGCTCAACGACGGGTTGGCGTTCCCGTTCGTGTACCTCGCCATTGCCATCAGCGTCGCCGGGGCCAGCCCGTCCGCCTGGTTCGCGGAATGGTTCGGGCTGGACGTGTTGTGGCGGCTTGCCATCGGGCTTCTCGTGGGCTTCCTGACCGGCAAGCTACTCGCCAGGCTGTTCTTCTCAACCCGCGCTGAAAGTCTGCGCCTGTCCAACCACTCTGAAGGGTTCGTGGCCTTGGCGGCGACGTTCCTGGCGTACGGGTTGACGCAGATGGTGGCGGGCTACGGGTTCATTGCGGTGTTTGTCTGTGCGGTGACCATCCGGGCTGCAGAACGTACCCACGGCTACCACCGGGTGCTCCACTCCTATGTGGAGCAGTTGGAACGGCTCCTGACGGTGGTGATCCTGGTCCTGCTCGGCGGTGCCATCGCCCGCGGACTGCTCGCCGGCATCGGGCCGGCGGAACTGCTGGTGGCACTTGCTTTCCTGCTGGTGGTGCGGCCGCTGGCGGGCTGGCTGGGCCTGCTGGGCGGCAAGACCGGCCCGCGGGAACGGGTGGCGCTGTCCTTCTTTGGCATCCGCGGAATCGGTTCCCTGTACTACCTGGCCTTTGCGCTGGGCGAAGGCCACTTCACGGGCCAGGCGCAGTGGCTCTGGTCCTTCATCGGGCTGGTGGTGGCGCTGTCCATCGTGATCCACGGCGCCACCACCTCGCCCCTGATGAACCGGCTCGACCGGCTGCGCCAGAAGAAGGCGCTGGCAGTGTCGGGCGACGAGGGGCTCGCCCCAAACACCCCGGTCTAGGCCCCCGGTCATGGAAACCCCGGTGTAAACAAAAGGGCTGGTACGGCAGACGCCGCACCAGCCCTTTCCTTGCGCAGGTGTTACTTCATCCCCAAAGCCGCCTCGATGGGGCCGATGGCGAAGAACAGCGCGAACGCAGCGGCTACGGCCCACATCAGCGGGTGGATGTCCCTGACCCTGCCCTGGACCGTGCGGATCAGGACGTAGGCGATGAATCCTGCACCCAGGCCGTTGGCGATGGAGTAGGTGAAGGGCATCAGGGTGAAAGTGAGGAACGCGGGGATGGCGATGCCCCAGTCCTGCCAGTCGATCTTGCCCACCTGGGAGACCATCATGAAGCCCACCACCACCAGTGCCGGGGCCACGGCCTCGAAGGGCACCAGGTTGATCAGCGGCGTGAAGAACATGGCCACCAGGAACAGCAGGCCGGTGACGATGGAGGCGACGCCCGTGCGGGCGCCTTCGCCGATGCCGGCACCGGCTTCGACGTAGATCTGGTTGGAGGAGACGGAGGCGCCGCCGCCGATAATGGCGCCGAGTGCGTCTACCTGGAGCACGCGGTCGACGTCGGGAATGTTGCCGTGTTCATCCACCGTGCCGGCTTCGTTGGCCAGGCCCACCATGGTGCCCATGGCGTCGAAGAAGATGCTCAGCAGGATGACGAAGGCCAGCAGCGAGGCGGCAACGAAGCCGAGGTGCTCGAACGCGCCGAACGGGTTGGCCTTGCCGATCAGGGAGAGGTCCGGTGCGGCCCAGCCGGAGAACGCCGGAGCCACCAGTGACCAGCCCTGCGGGTTGAAGTTCTTGCCGTCGAAGCTGGGGCCGATGTGCAGGGTCGTCTCAAGGATGACGGACAGCACCGTGGAGGTGATGATGCCGATCAGGATGGCGCCCTTGACCTTGCGCACCACCAGGGCGATGGTCAGGATCAGGCCGAACACGAACACTGCAGTGGGCCAGCCCAGGAGCTTGCCTTCAAAGCCCAGGCCAACCGGAACGGTGGTGCCTGCGACATCCGGGATGCGCCGGACGAACCCGGCGTTGACCAGGCCGATCAGGGCAATGAACAGGCCGATGCCGACAACGATGGCCGTCTTCAGGCCGTCCGGCACCGCCTTGAACACGGCGGTGCGGAAGCCGGTGAGGACCAGGATCAGCATGGTGACGCCGGAGAGGACCACCAGGCCCATCATGTCCGGCCAGGTGAGCCCCGGATTGGTGGCCACGGTGACGGCCACGAACGCGTTGACGCCCAGGCCGGTGGCCAGGGCGAAGGGGTGCCTCCCCCAGGCCCCCATGAGGATGGTAAGGATGCCTGCCACCAGTGCGGTCACGGCAGCCACTGCGGTGAAGCCCAGCGTGGTGCCGCTGGAGTCCGGGCCGGACAGGATCAATGGATTCAGTACCACGATGTAGCTCATGGCGAAGAACGTGGCGAACCCGCCGCGGATCTCGCGGGAAAGGTTGGAACCGCGCTCGGTGACCCTGAAATACCGGTCCAGGGCAGAGCCTTGCTTAAGCATTAGTCCTCCGGGGAAGTGTGTGGGGATACCTGCATCCTAAGGGAGCGGCAGGGAGTGGGCCGGCAAATTCGCCTAGTCTGTAAGGAAGCCAACACGAGGAGCAGCCCCATCATGCGCCAGGTCCGCCGCCAGTTGCTGAGCCTTGTGCTCGGTGTATTTGTCATTGCATTCGCTGCGCTGGGCCTGGCGGGCCCGGCCTCCGCGCATGATGCTGCTGAGTCCACCAGTCCGGCGCAGGGGGCTTCGCTGGCGGCCCCGCCGAACGAGGTTTCCGTGACCTTCAGCAACAAGCCGCTGGGCATCGGCTCGTCCTTCTCCGTCAAGGATGCCGGCGGCACCGAGTGGGCTGACGGCTCGGTGCAGATCGTTGACAACGTGGCTACCCAGAAGCTGCGGCCCGGCGGTCCGGCGGGGATGTACACGGTGGCGTGGCGCGTGGTGAGCTCGGACTCGCATCCCATCGAGGGAACGTTCACCTTCACAGCGGCGTCCGGTGCCGCTTCGGCGGGGACGCCTACAGCGGGAAGTTCGACGGCGGCGGGCGCGGTCCCGGGCATGGGCACCGCACAGCCGGGAGTCACGGAAGAGCCCTCGGAGCCGGCCAGCGCAGGTGAGCCGTTCCAGTGGAGCATTGTCATTTTTGCGGTGGTCGCCGTGGGGCTGCTGGTGGCGCTCGGCGTCATCGCCCGGCGCAGGCTCACCGGGGACGGAGAGGCCGAAGACGAAGGGGAGCCAGGGGACAGGGCCGGGGTGTAGCACCCGTCGGCAAGGCCGGATCTCTCCAGCCTCGCGGCGCGTACCCGGGCCGAAGTCAGCAGCCCAGCACAGCAAAGCTTCCCGTTGCCGGGAAGACGCCGGTAGACGGGTGGGCGCCGTCCGGATTGACCTTGGTGGAGATGGCCTGCCCCACGGTCTTGGCCTGGCGCAGCACTTCTTTGGGCGATGGGGTGATGAGTTCGCCCACTCCCACCAGGTAGATGCCGATGGCCCGCATGGCTGCTGCCACGTTCCGGCCCACGGCAATGCCGAAGTCGTTGAGCATGCGCCGCAACTGGCTGTGGGCGCAGCGGGTGAGCACGATGTGGTCTGCCACCAGGAGGCCGGTGGGGGTGTGCACCTGCCACTGAGGCGCGGCTTGGTCCGGTGCTTCAAGCATGGTCAGCTGGACTGCGCGGGTGGTGTTCCGTACGTCCACGCTGTGGCTTGCGGCGTAATTGCGCAGGTGGCGCAGGATTTCGTTGCGCTCGCGGAGGGTGCCGCTGTCCGCCGCATCGCAGCGCTGCAATGACGTGGTATTCGCGGGCTGGGCCTGGCCCAGGATGTCCAGGCCGTCCACCACGATGGCGTCGACCCGGTGGCGGCGCAGCTCAGCGGCCACGGCCAGTCCGGAGAGCCCGGTGCCAATGACGACAGTGGTGGTCTGTTCGGTCCCGGCATTCCCAGGCATGCTTGACACTACAGTTTCCCTCCTTTGGAGCTTCGGCAGGTGCCGGCATCCTCGCCGGCTCGCGTCCCGTTACCCCCAAGTACGGTCATAGCGCATGGCCGGGACCGAACAGACAGGAAGATGCCGTTGGCGTCCCGGACCAACAATGTCCTGAAGACTACAGAACAAATCCGGCCGTGGATAGCCCAACGAAGAAAACATTTTCTTCGTGTGAAGGCGCTTTCCGGAACCCACCCGAAACGTTGTGGATAACTACGCCCATCCGCCCCTGAACAGGCTTGCTAAGCCATAGGGGACGGAGAATAGTGGGGATCGGGAGCGGTCCTTTTCCTGCCGGTGCCACTGCCGGGCCGGGTGCGCAGGGAACGGCCCGTTTTCTGGCAGAATAGCCGCAACATCAGGCGTATCGCGAGGAGGCGGCCCCCATGGGCTCACGAGAGTTGCATCCGGACCCGGCCCGGGACGGTGGGGGTGGCTCAGCCGCTCCCCACGGCATCGTGGTGGGCGTTGACGGTTCGGACCATGGCCAGTGCGCCTTGGTGTGGGCCGCGCGGGAAGCCCAGCGCCGCCGTCGTCCGCTGCATATCGTCACCGCCTACTCAGTGCCCATCTTCGCCGCGTCCGGCCTGGACGGGGGCTACGCCACGGTGGATGATTCCGTGATCCGTGAAGGCGCCGAGGCCATTGCCCGGCAGGCCTTGGAGAAGGTCGCCGCCTACGACGTGGACGTCAGTTCCTCCGTAGAGAACGGCGACGCCGCAGGAGTCCTGCTGGACATATCCGAGACTGCGGAACTCCTGGTGGTTGGCACCCGCGGCCGCGGCGGCTTCGTGGGGCGGCTCCTGGGATCCGTCAGCAGTGCCCTGCCCGCCCATGCAAAGTGCCCCACGGTGACAGTCCCGTTGTTCTGCTCGGACCGGCTCGGTGAGACCACGGAGGACCGCCGCGTCAAGGCCGAGCAGGCCAAATCCGGGCATCGGCCGGTGGAGAACGTGGTGGTGGTTGGCGTGGACGGCTCCGAGCAGGCCCGCGTGGCCGTCCTCGAAGCAGCGGACCAGGCCGAACGCCTTGGCGCGTCCCTCCGCGTGGTCTGCGCCGTGCCCCAATACAGCGGCTCCCTGGCCTGGGTTCCGGCCCCTATGGACCGCAAGGCCCTGTTCGACGACATCCGGGTCACCCTCGATGCGGGCATGGCATGGCTCCGCAGCCATTACCCCAACCTGCAGGCAGGCTACGAGCTGAAGGACGGCTCGCCGGTGGACGTGCTCGTTGAGGAAAGCCGGCACGTGGAACTGGTGGTGGTGGGTACCCGCGGCCGTGGCGGCTTCACCGGAATGCTCCTGGGCTCAACGTCAGACGGTGTGCTCCACCACGCCAAGGGACCGGTCATGGTGGTCCCGGACCGGGACGACCCCCGCCTGGCCGACCGCGGACGCTTCGGCCCCATCCTGGGCGACGCCGCCTAGCCCGCACCGTTGCGGGCAGCCGGCAGGGAACCGCGGACATGACGCAGGACAGCACAGCTGGTGACGGGCCCGGCGGGCTGGTGCTCGGCCTGGGCCACCTCAGCGCCGGGATGCTGGCGCTGGTGGGCGGCAAGGCAGCCAACCTTGGCGAGCTGCTGTCCGCCGGGTTGCCCGTTCCGGAGGGCTTTTGCCTCACCACTGCCGCATACCGCCAGGCAATAGGCGCCCCCGATGCCTTGCTCCCCGCATTGGCCGGGGTATACGCCACCCTGCTGGACACGGCAGGGTCCGCCCACGGGGATCTGCCCGACGTGGCCGGGCTGGCCGGAACGGCACGGGCGGCAATCCTTGCAGCTCCGGTTCCGGCAGCCGTCGCCCAGGCCGTGGAACAGGCCTACAGGGCACTGGGGCCCGATGTTCCCGTGGCAGTCAGGTCTTCGGCCACCGCTGAAGACCTGCCCTTCGCCAGCTTCGCCGGTCAACAGGACACCTACCTAAACGTCGTGGGAGTACCCGCGGTGCTGGACGCCGTCCGGCGGTGCTGGGCGTCGCTGTGGACCGACCGGGCGGCCGCGTACCGGACAAGCCTTGGGATCGACCCGGCGGCCGTGGCGCTCGCGGTGGTGGTCCAGAGGATGGTGGACGCCGAGACCGCGGGCGTGATGTTCACGGCGAATCCGCTCACCGGCAGCCGCCGGCAGGTGGTGATCGACGCCAGCCCCGGCCTCGGCGAGGCCGTGGTCTCAGGCGCCGTCAATCCTGACCACTTCGTGGTGGACGCCCTGACCGGCAGGGTGCTGGAACGCAAACCCGGCGACAAGGGCGTGGAGATACGGCCACTTGCCGGTGGCGGGACTGAAATGCGCCGGCTGCAGGGTGCCCGGGGTACGGCCTGCCTTCCGGACAGCCAGGTAGTGGGCCTGATGCGGCTGGGGCTGCAGGCCCAAGGGCATTTCGGTGCCCCGCAGGACACCGAGTGGGCTGTCGACGGAGCAGGCGCGCTGTGGCTCACCCAGTCCAGGCCCATCACCACGCTCTACCCGGTCCCCAAAAGCAACGGTGCTGCCGGCAGGGTTCCGCAAGGTGCGTCCGGCCTTGGCGGGACAAGGGCGTACCTTTGCTTCAGCCTCGCGCAGGGACTGACGCGGCCGCTGACGCCCATGGGCCTCGCTGTTGTCCGCCTCATCGCCTCCTCCGTCGCCACAGCCGCGGGCTTCCCTGTTCCTGATCCCCGGGGAGGGCCGTCCCCCTACGCCGAGGCGGGGCAGCGGATCTACGTCGACTTCACCACTCCCATCCGCAGCGCCGTGGGCCGCCGGCTCGTTCCCCGGGTCTTCGACATCATGGAGGCGCGGACGGCAACAGTAATGCGGCAGCTGTTCGCGGATCCCGCCTTTTCGGTGACCACCAGGACGCCCCTCGGACTGCTGCGGCACGTCGGGCCCGCGGCCATCCGTGCAGGAGTCCCCGCCACCTTCCTCCGCGCGCTGGCCAGGCCCGGCACGGCGCTGCGCCGGTTGGACCGGTTCACCCGGACGTTCGAGGCATCCCTGGCTCCCGGCCCCCGCGCCACCGCACTGGAACGCCTTGACCACGCCGAGTCGCTGGTGGGATCACGCCTGTTCCCCATCGTTCCGGCCATCCTTCCGCTTCCCGCCCTGGGCTTCGCCATGCTGGGGATGGCGGGGAAACTGCTGGGAGGCGACCCGTGGGACGAGCTGCAGCCGGTGATCCGCGGACTGCCCAACAACATCACCACCCGGATGGACCTGGAGCTGTGGGACCTCGCAAAGGCAATCCAGGACGACGCCGAATCACGCACCGCCCTGATGACGTGCGATTCCGCCGCCCTCGCGGCCGCTTTCCAGGCCGGGCAGCTGCCCGCGCGCCTGGACGCAGGCCTGGCCAGGTTCCTGGACCGGTACGGCCACCGGGCAGTTGGCGAGATCGATGTCGGACTGCCCCGGTGGTCGGAGGAGCCGGCACACATCCTCGGCATCCTCGCCAACTACCTCCGGCTGGACGACCCCGCCATGGCGCCGGACGCCCAGTTCACCAAGGCCGCCGAGGACGCCGAAGCCCAGGTAGACCGGCTCGTTGCCCAGGCCGCCGCCCGCGGCAGGATCCGGGGACGGCTGGTGCGCGCCGCCCTCCGCCGGGCGCGGCTGTTCGCCGGCTTGCGGGAGCTGCCGAAGTACCAGCTGGTGGTTGGCCTCGGGGAAGTCCGTCGGCAGCTGCTCTTGGTGGGCACGGAACTGGAGCAGGCAGGCATTGTGGAACGCCGGGACGACGTGTTCTTCCTGGACTTCGCGGAGGTCCGCCAGGCCTTGGCGCGAACAACCGGGGGCAACAGGGCGCCGGCCCCGGACCTGCGGGCTCTCGTGGCGGCGCGGCGCCAGGATTACGCCCTGGAGCTCAGGCGCCGGCACATCCCCCGGGTGCTGCTCTCGGACGGCACCGAACCCGAGGCGGTGCACGCCGTCGGACCCGCCGCGAACGGAACCCTGGCAGGCAGTCCGGCCTCTGCGGGAACGGTTACCGCTGCGGCACGTGTCATCCTGGACCCCGTCGGAGCGCGCCTGGAACCGGGCGAGATCCTGGTTGCACCGTCCACCGACCCGGGCTGGACTCCGCTGTTCCTGACGGCAGGAGGACTGGTGATGGAGATGGGCGGACCCAACTCCCACGGCGCCGTCGTGGCCAGGGAATACGGCATTCCCGCAGTTGTTGGAGTGGCAGACGCCACCGGCCTGATCAGCACGGGCCAAAAGATAACGGTCGACGGCGGTGCGGGAACGGTGGTGCCGGAGCGTCCCGGTACTCAGCAGGACGGCCGGGCGTCCAAGGGCACGGACCCACCGGCACGGGCGTAGTCTTTATCTATGGGCTCCGAAAGGCTGGATTCCAGCGGACCGTTCCAAAACATACAGGTGCAACGAAACAGCACCCCAAGGCGCAGGATGTGGCTGCGGTGGCTGCCCGCCGTGGCGGCTCCGGTGGCCATCGCCTCCGGTGCCCTGGTCGGTTCCCTGCCGGCCGGCGCCAGCGATCCGTTGCCCGCCAAGACACCCGCGCAGGTCCTGGAACTGGCAGCCAGCCACCAGGTGAAGACGTTCTCGGGGACGGTGGAGCAGTCCGCCGAATTGGGGCTGCCGGAGTTGCCGGCTGCCGGGAAGCCGTCCGGGTCAGCATCCGGACCTTCGTCCGCAAGCAGCGTGGCCTCGGTGATGGAGTTGCTCTCCGGCAAGCACACCGCGCGCATTTACGTGGACGGTAAGGATAATGCCCGTGTGCAGGTAATGGACCAACTGGCCGAACGGGACGTGGTCCGCCACGGCAGCGATGTCTGGCTCTACTCCTCGAAGGACAACACGGCAGCACACCTGGCCCTGCCCGCGCACACCCAGGACGCTGCCCAGGGGAAAGACCCTGCGCTTGCGGATGAAACGCAGGGCGCACCCGGCATGCACACTCCCGCTGAGCTGGCCCGGCAGTTCCTGGCCAAGGTCGACCCCACCACTGCCGTTTCCGTGGGCCCGGACGTTTCCGTTGCCGGGCGCGCGGCCTACAACCTGCTGATCGAGCCCCGCACGGACGCAACGTTGGTGGGCAAAGTGGCCATCGCCGTCGACGGTGCCAGCGGGATGCCGTTGTCTGTCCAGGTGACGGCGCGCGGTGCGGACAAGCCTGCGTTCGCCTCCGGCTTCACCAGCCTTTCCCTGGACGCACCGGACCCGTCAGTCTTCGCCTTCACCCCGCCGCCGGGCAGCACCGTCAAGGAACGCCCGGTGCCGGAGAAGTCCCATGATCCCGCCAAGTCGCATGATCCTGCCGATGCCCATGGTCCGGCTGCCATGCGCGGCGATCCCAAGGGAAACGTCTCCGTCACCGGCAACGGCTGGGAGACAGTAGTGGGCACGGCGCGTGGATCGGCCTCGGCGGCCGACACAGTGCTGCAGGACCCGCTGCTGTCCCAGGCCGCCGTCGCCGTACCCGGCGGCCGGCTGCTCTCCACGGCCCTGCTCAATATCCTGATCACCGACGACGGCCGGATCTTCGCGGGAATGGTGCCGCCGGAGAGGCTGCAGGCCGCAGCAGCAGCGGCCCAGTAAGTGCGGGCGGAACGGGGGAGTGGCAGCCGGGCCGGGGCTGGCCCGGTGCCTGCCGGCCTGGCGATTGAGACCCGGGGCCTCAGCAAGCACTTTGGCCAGCAGGCCGCCGTCGACCGCGTGGACCTGGCCGTCCCGCACGGGACGGTCTTCGGTTTCCTGGGGCCCAACGGCTCCGGCAAGACCACCACCATCCGCATGCTGCTGGGCCTGGCAGCCGCATCCGCAGGGACAGTGAACCTGCTGGGCCAGGAGATGCCGGACAAGCTTCACGAGGTATTGCCGCGCGTGGGCGCCCTGGTGGAAGGCCCGGCCTTCTACCCCTTTCTGTCCGGCGCCGCCAACCTCCACCGGCTCGACTCCGCCAGCCCACATACCGTGCCTGCCACCCGCAAGGCCCGTGTCCAGCAGGCTCTGGAGCGCGTGGGCCTGGAACACGCCGCAGGAAAACGCGTGCACGCGTACTCCCTGGGCATGAAACAGCGGCTGGGCATAGCCAACGCATTGCTCTCGCCACGGGACCTGCTGGTGCTGGACGAGCCCACCAACGGGCTGGATCCGCAGGGCACCCGCGAGGTGCGCAATCTGGTGCGGTCGCTCGCACACCAAGGCACCACCGTTTTCGTGTCCAGCCACCTGCTGGCCGAGGTGGACCAGATGTGCACCCATGCTGCCGTCATGAGCGCGGGAAAGCTCGTGGCACAGGGACCCTTGGCGGAGCTGCGGCAGGCCGGGAGCACGCGCCTCCGGCTGGTAACACCCGACGGCGGCGCAGCGCGGCAGGTCCTGGCCGGGCTGGGGCTGGCACCCGGTCCCGGGGACCCTGATGCTGCCCAGCCTGGGCGTCCCGTCCTTCCCAGCCGCCAGGAGCTGCCGGAACCCCGGGGCACACAGCCGGACGGGGAGACGATCGTGGCGGCGCTGGGTGCTGGCGCCCCGCGGCAGGCGGTGCTTCCGGAGGATGTCGTGGCGCACCTGGTCCAGGCCGGCGTCCGCGTCCGGGGCTTCGCCGTCGAGCGTGAAAGCCTTGAAGACCGCTTCGTTGCCCTGACCGGGGAAGGATTCGACGTTGCCCAGTAGCGTTCCCGCCGACATACCGGAAACCGCCAAAGCCACCCGGACGGCCGCTGCGCCGCGAAGCTCAGGACTGTCCCTGTTGGGCTCGGAGCTCAAGGTGCTGTTCATGCGCCGGCGGACCTGGGCGCTGCTCCTGGCGCTCGCTGCCATCCCGGTCCTCATTGCCGTGGCCGTGAAGGTTTCCTCCACGGTCCCACCGGGGCGCGGTCCTGCATTCCTTGACCGGATCACCCAGAACGGGCTGTTCGTGGCCTTCACCGCCATGCTTGTCTCCGTCCCGTTGTTCATGCCGCTCGCGGTGGGGGTGGTGGCGGGGGACACGATCGCCGGGGAGGCCAACCTGGGAACCCTCAGGTACCTCCTGGTGGCGCCCGCCGGGCGGGTGCGGCTCCTCCTGGTCAAGTACGCGGGCGCGCTGGCCTTCTGCGTCGTGGCTCCAGTGACCGTTGGCCTCGCGGGTGCAGCCATCGGGGCGGCGCTGTTCCCGGTAGGCCCGGTGACGCTGCTCTCCGGCGGGGTGGTCCAGCCCGCTGAGGCTGCCCTGCGGATTCTGCTGATCGCCGCGTACCTGGCCGTGTCGCTGGCCGGGCTCTCGGCAATCGGACTGTTCCTGTCCACCATGACGGTGGTCCCCGTTGGAGCGATGGCCGCCACCGTGGTGGTCTCGGTGGTTTCGCAGGTCCTCGACCAGCTTCCCCAGCTGGAGTGGCTGCACCCGTGGCTCTTCAGCCACTACTGGCTTGGCTTCGGCGACCTGTTGCGCCAGCCCATGGTGTGGGATTCCTTCGCCGACAATGCCCTGCTCCAGGCCGGCTACGTTGCAGTGTTTGGCGCGCTCGCCTACGGCCGCTTCGTCACCAAGGACATCCTGAGCTGACGACGGCGGCGGGAGCCTTGAGTTCCCGCACCGCCCAGGCTCCTGGTCAGTAGCGGGCAGCGTACGGGTACAGGTCCATGCCCACCATCGAGCTGATGGTGGAAACGGTGATGCCTTCCTGCGGGTTCAGGGCCTGTACTACCTGGCCGTTCCCCAGGTAGATGGCCACATGGTAGAAGTTCGGAGCGGATCCCCAGACCAGCAGGTCGCCACGGCGCGCCTGGGAGATGGGAACGTGGACCGGGGCTGCCGCATACTGCTGCGAAGCGGTTCGCGGAAGGTAGGTGCCGGCCGCAGCGAAGGCATTTTGCACCAGGCCGGAGCAGTCAAAGCCGTAAACGCCCGTGCCGCCCCACTGGTAGAAATACGGCGCGCCCACCTTGCCTAAGGCAACGGAGATGGCTGCCTCGTACGTGCCTGAGCCGGTGGGAGGCGCGGGTGCCGGGGCGGGAGCCGGTGCGGGAGCCGGTGCGGGCGCTGGTGCGGGAGCTGGAGCAGGGGCCGGTGCGGGTGCCGGGGCCACGGGAGCAGGCGCAGGCGCAGCGGGCGCAGGCGGCGGAGCTGCCGGGGCAGGAGCAGGTGCAGCAGGGGCTGGCACCGGAGCCGGAGCGGCAGGGGCTGGGGCTGGTGCTGCAGGCGCTGTGTCCTGGCCACCGCTGTTCTGCCCTGCACTGTTCTGGCTGGGGGCCCGGCCTTGCGCGGCGTTGTCCTGCGCTGCCTTGTCGGCGGCGGCGGACAAGGCCGCAAGACGTGCCTCTTCGCGCTGCCGGTCAAGGGCGTCCACCCTGGCCGACTCGAGCGCCACCGTCGTGTTGCGGAGCTGGGCCAACTGGTCCACCAGGATGGTCCGCTGTGCCTTGGCATCGGCAACAGCCTTGGCCTGCGCGGCGTTGGCCCGCTCCGCCTGGGACTTCCGCTGCTCGGCCGTCTTGGCCGCATCATCAGCGGCTTTGGTGGCGTCCTCCGCCGCTGCGGTCAGGGAGCGGTAGGCGGTTGCCGCGGTGTCCGCAGCTTCGAACGCGCGGCTGCGGCTGGCGGAGAGTGCCTCGAGCGTGGCGGCCTGCTGAAGGCTTTCGCTGCCGCTGGCCAGGGTTCCGAGAGTGGGGTTCAGGCCGCCGTTCCGGTACAGGTCACCGGCGAGCTGCCCCACCTGCTTCCGTGTTTTGTCCTGTTGGTCATGGGCGGACGAGGCTTTGGCAGCGGCAACGGTGGCCGCTTCTGTCCTCTGCTGCAGCTCCACCAGCGCCTCGCTGTAGGAGTTGTTGGCCTGCATGGCCACCGCGAACGCTGCCTGTTGGGCTGCGGACGCGTCCGCCAGGATGCCCTCGATGGCCCTGACCTGGTCCGCCGTCGCGGCCTCACTCGCTTTTGCTGCGGCAATGTCGTCCGGCGAGGGAATCTCCGGCGACGCCGGAAGTGCCATGGGGGCGGACGGTGCCGGTACGGCGAGCGCAGGCGTTGCAACGGATGCAAAAAGTACGACGGCGGCGCACAGCACAGCCGTCCTGCGGCCGGATCCGGGTAAAGCCATCTGCAGAGACCTCGCAACGGTAAGGCTGGGAGTGAGGTTCTGGATGCGGCACGGTGGTGCCCCTCAGCTGCTCGCCAGCAGTCCGAGGCTACGTGACGACTTGCACATTAGCAACAGCAGTCACATCAATAACATAAACCACAACAATGTCATTCTCCATGGAATTCCGCGCGGTGTGTCGGGGTCAGGCGTGCTGGTGTTCCTCGTGCTCGGAGTGGCTGGCAGGCTCCAGCTGGAAGGTGCAGTGGTCGGTATCGAAATGGGAGCCCAGGCAGGTGATGAGCTTGTCCAGCAGCTGGTCGGCGCCCCGTGCGTTGAGCACGCCGTCCTCCACCACCACGTGGGCCGAGAAGACGGGCACCCCGGAGGTGATGGTCCAGATGTGGATGTCGTGGACGTCGGTCACGCCGGCCACCGAAAGGATGTGCTCGCGGATTATCTGCACCTCAACTCCTTTCGGGCTGGCCTCCAGCAGGACATCCACCACGTCGCGCAGCAGGCTCCAGGCCCGGGGCAGGATCATCAGCGCGATAAGGACGGACGCGATGGTGTCTGCTGCCTGGAAGCCGGTCACCATGATGACCACCGCGGCAATGATGACCGCCACCGAGCCCAGGAGATCACCCAGCACCTCCAGGTAGGCGCCGCGGATGTTCAGACTCTCGTCCTGCGCGGTACGCAGGATCAACAGCGACACGAGGTTGGCCACGGCGCCGAGGACGGCGGCAAACAGCATGATGTCCGTGTGCACCTCCGGTGGTGCCCCGAACCGGCGGACCGCCTCGGTGAAGATCACCACGGAGATCACTATCAGGATGAGCGCATTCGCCAGGGCCGCCAGTACCTCTGCGCGCTGGTAGCCGTAGGTCCGTTGGTCGCTCGCGGGGCGGCCCGCGATCCAGGCGGCAAGCAGCGCGATGGTGACGCCGGCGGCGTCGGAGAGCATGTGCCCCGCGTCTGCGAGCAGGGAGAGCGAACCGGAGAGCACCGCCCCCACGATCTGGATAAGGACGACGCCAAGCGTGATCCCCAGGACGGCCACCAGCCGTTTCCGGTGCCGCCCGGTGGCGGTGATTCCGTGGCTGTGGCTGTGGTCGTGTCCCATGCTTACAAGGCTAGCCCCAGCCCAGCTCGTGCAGCCGGTCGTCCGAAATGCCGAAGTGGTGGGCGATTTCGTGGACCACGGTGACGGCCACTTCGTGAATCACGTCCTCCCGGGAGGCGCAGATCGCCAGGATAGGTTCGCGGAAGATGGTGATCCGGTCCGGGAGGGACCCGGCGTCCCACCATGAATCGCGCTCCGTCAGCGGGACGCCTTCGTACAGTCCCAGCAGGACGGTGTCCGGATCTTCCCCCGGCGCGGGCACGTAATCGTCGTCGATGAAGACCGCCACGTTGTCCATGGCACGGGCCAGCCGTTCCGGGATGCTGGCCAGGGCGTCCTGGACTGCCACCTCGAACTCGTCAGGAGGCATGGTGAACCCCGGCGGCCCGTGCGGGCCGTCGGGAATGATGGGCAGTCCCCGGGGGAGGCTGGCTGGCATACCCCGACTCTAACGCGCAGGCCGCTGCTGGTTGCGGGGCGCCCGAGTCCTGCGCCGGGTCAGTCCCACTCCCACCAGGCATACCAGCCCGCCCACCAGCCCCCAGGCTGTGGGGATCTCACCGAGCAGCAGCCAGGAGATGAGGACAGTGGTCCCGGGCACCAGGTAGGTGGTGGCGGCCAGCTTCCCGGCGTCCACCAGTGACAGCGCGTAAGCCCACGTGGTGAAGGCGATGGCAGTGGGAAAAACGCCAAGGTACACCAGTGCCCAGGTGGCCTGCGGAGGGGCGGCCTGCACTTCGGACGCCAGTTGCCCGGCGAACGGCAGGCAGCACAGTGCGCCCACCACGATGCCGAACCAAGTGGCCTGCGCCGCAGGGAACTTCCGCACTACCGGCTTCTGGATGATGACGCTGACTGCGGCGAGTACCGCCGCGAGGAGGCAAAGCGCCACGCCTGCCAGGTCCGTCGTCGAACTTTCCCCCGGGGTACGCGGCTGCCCCGAGCCCAGGGCGATCAACGCCACGCCCGCGAACGCCACGGTGCTGCCGATGAGCAGCCACCGCGGGAAGCCCTCCTTGAGGAAGACGCCGGCCATGATGGCCACCAGGATGGGATTGACATTGATCAGCAAGGCGCTGGTGCCTGCGTCCAGGATGTGCTCTGCGGCGTTCAGGGCAACGTTGTAGCCGCCAAACCACATCACGCCGTAGGCAAGAATGGGCAGCCATTCGCGCCCCTGGGGCAGCACCCGGCTCCTGAGCAATTGCGGTACCACCAGGACGCCCAGAACGACGGCGGCAACCGCCAGCCTGCCCAGCGTCAGCGAGCCGGGGGAGAAGTGCGGGCCGATGGCGCGGATGCCGACGAAGGCGGAGGCCCACAGCACCACGGTAACCACCATGGCCGCCACGCCAAGCGCCTTCACGGGTGCAGCTGCTGCTGCGGGCGGAGTCAGAGGTTGGCGGGCGGGACTGGTGGAAGGCATGAGACAAATGTACGGCGGGCGCAGGCACCAGGCTGGCGGAAATCGGCCACGTCGGTGCCCCCGGGCTAGGATGCGGACCATGTCCTCTCCTTCGGTTCCCGCCCGTGATACCCCGCGCCTTGTCAGGAAGATCATCTGGATCGCACTGGCTGTCATTGTCCTGGGCGGCGTTGCCTGGTACGCCATCTTCACCGCCACCAAACCGCAGCAGGCAGCGCTCCCGGCCGCCGGCGCTGAACAATTGGTCCGGGCTGACAGCCACCGGCTCACCACACCCGCCGAAGAGAAAGCCCAGCTGGTGGAGTTCCTGGACTTCGAGTGCCCGTCCTGCGGCGCAGTCCATCCTTTCGTGGAGGAGCTCAAGGCGGAGTTCGGGGACAGGATTACGTTCGTCAACAGGTACTTCCCGCTGTCTGCCCACCCCAATTCCGGCCAGGCGGCCTTGGCGGTGGAAGCGGCTGCGCAACAGGGCCAGTACCAGCAGATGGCCGCCAAGCTGTTCGAAAACCAGTCGGCGTGGGCCGGCAGCCAGCAGTCGCAGGCCCCGCTTTTCCGTACCTACGCTGAGCAGCTGGGGCTGGACCTGGTGCAGTTCGATGCCGTCGTCGCAGACCAGAAGACGGAGGATCGCATCCTGGCCGACATCGCAGACGGCAATGCCCTCGGGGTCAGCGGCACGCCCACGTTCTTCCTCAACGGCGGGAGGCTGACGCTGTCCACCAAGGCGGACTTCCGCCAGAAGCTGGCAGATGCCGTCAAGTAGCGCTGCACCGCGCTGACACTGCCCCGGGCGGGAGGTGGCGCTATGTCCCGCCAGCCCAGGCAAGGAGCTTGTCCACTGGCCAGGTGGTGATGATCCGATCGGGCGGCACGTCGTTGCGGGCTGCCCGTTCGGCACCGTACTGCAGGAAATCCAGTTGCCCCGGTGCGTGGGCGTCGCTGTCGATCGAGAACAGGCAGCCGGCCTCCAGTGCCAGCTGGATCAGGGCGTCGGGCGGGTCCTGCCGCTCGGGGCGGGAATTGATCTCCACGGCAACGTTGTGTTCCGCGCACGCTGCGAACACTTCCTTGGCATCGAATTCCGACGGCGGCCGCGTCCCGCGTGAGCCTTCCACCAGCCGGCCGGTGCAGTGGCCCAGGACGTTGGTCTGCGGGTCCTGGATGCCGCCCAGCATCCGGGTGGTCATGGTCTTCCGGTCTGACCGGAGTTTTGAGTGGACGCTGGCCACCACAACGTCCAGGCGCTCCAGCAACTCCGGCTCCTGGTCCAGTTCGCCGGATTCCAGGATGTCCACCTCAATGCCGGTCAGGAGCCGGGTTCTTCCGCCGTTGCCGTTGATGCCTGCCACCACGTCCAGCTGCTCCCGCAGGCGCCCGGCTGACAGCCCGTTGGCGATCGTGAGGTTGGGGGAGTGGTCGGTCAGGGCCAGGTATTCCCTGCCCAGCACCTCAGCGGCGGCCAGCATCAGCTCAATGGGGGAGCCGCCGTCGGACCATTCGCTGTGGCTGTGCAGGTCGCCACGCAGCGCGGCCTGGATGTCCGTCCCGCCGGACGCCAGCGGCTGGCTGCCCTTCTCCCTGAGGTCCGCCAGGTAGTCGGGGACCTGCCCGTCCACGGCCTGCCGGATCACCGTGTAGGTCCGATCTCCGATTCCCTTCATGGACTTCAGCCGGCCGCTCCGGGCGCGGGCGGCCACTTCGTCCGGGCCGAGGGGGTCGATGGCGGCCGCCGCCTTACGGAAGGCCTGGACCTTGAACGTGGCGGCGCGTCCGCGCTCCAGCCAGAAAGCGATCTCGTTGAGCGCAGCGACGGCATCCATCCGTCCATCTTTACCCGGACTGCGGCCCAACGGCGCGGTTTTTCGCCGATTTTGGAATATTCCCGGTTAGCCCCTATAGTTTTAGAGTCCAGTTCGGAGAAACGCAGAGGACAAAGACGGAAAGCCCAGCTTGACGCCTTTTATTTTGTTCCGAACGGGTTCTGGCCCCCATCGTCTAGCGGCCTAGGACACCGCCCTTTCACGGCGGCGGCACGGGTTCGAATCCCGTTGGGGGTACGCAAGGAACTGGTCAAGCAGGCTAAAAAAGTCTGGTAGGCTGGAAGCCTTGAAAAAAGCGGTAGAGATACTGCAAAGCAAGAAACGCAAGGCCCTGTAGCGCAGTTGGTTAGCGCGCCGCCCTGTCACGGCGGAGGTCGCGGGTTCAAGTCCCGTCAGGGTCGCTCTGATTGTTGGAAGAAATTCCGGCTGTCATGGTGACTAGTCACCTAGGCTCTGTAGCTCAGTTGGTAGAGCGTTCGACTGAAAATCGAAAGGTCACCGGATCGACGCCGGTCGGAGCCACCAGCTAAAACCCCGTTGTTCCCCGCAATACAAGGGAACGACGGGGTTTTTTCGTCCAGCACAGGCATGCAAAATTCGTCCTGAGTCGGACAGGTTCAGGTTCCTTCTGAAGCGAACCTCTGGTATCGCCTTGGTAGACGAGCGGCAGTTGAAGCAGCCTGGCGGCTGCGGACAAGCGCTGGAGGACGACGTGATGGGTGAGGTTGCAGGGGATGCTTCCGCTTGCTCGGCGCGCAACCCTCCGCCTACATATGTGAGCTGAAATTTTTGGAACCTGAGATGAGGAGTTGGCTGGCAGGATGAGCGAGCAGTTGTTTGATTTTGGGGACGACACTAGTGCTGATGCTCCGGTGACAGAGAGCAAAGACTTCCCCATTCGCGATTACCAGGTGGCGCAGATCCGCGACGCGTTCTCCCATGCGGGGGTGATGGACCAGGCTGAACGGAAGTCGATTATCGAGTCGTGCGTTTTTCGCGAAGTTGCATCAGTGCGGGACGTGCGTGCGGACGAGGTACGACGGATACTACAACGTATCGATCAGCGTGTGCGGGCGGCAGGACGTCCAGCAGGCGGCAGCGCTTGGGATGATCGCGAAGAAGACACTTGGATAGACAAGTTGTAGTTTGTGCACGCTTGGACGGGCTTTCCGAAGCTTGGGGCCGGTTCCCTCGAAGCATTGTCAGTGCCTGCTGTTAGGTTTCTTGCATGACCCGGCGGGAAGGGGGCGCGCGTAATGCGGAACTATAAGAAGTCGGAATGTCAGACGGGTCGGCGCGCCCTGTAGTTACGATTGAGAACTGGGCGGCCGGAGGAGTCCGCCCAGGCTACGACATCTCGTATGTCCCAGAGGGCGCCACCTCGCAGTAAAACGACGGGCTTGGGGAATCCTACGGACCTGACTTTCCAGGTGTTGACAGTATTCGAATTTACGCCGAGCACCTCCCCGACTTCGGCTGCTCCAGCGAGGAACTGAACGTCTTCCATCTGACAAAGGTATCTCGGGAGTTAGAGCGTTGTGATCAGACAAACCGTCGGAGATGTCTTACACTGAGACCAGACACAGCGACGCATTAGCTGTCGTTAGAACTTCTATGAGGACTTACATGGCACAGGCTGTACCCGAACAATCGGAGCTAGCACCGTTTGCTACCGGCCACCGCGGCCTGCAGAGGTGGACCCTATACAACGGTGACTGTCATGCGGTGTTGCCGGAACTGGCCCCTGAGTCCGTCGATTGTGTCGTCACGTCGCCCCCGTACTTCTGGCAGCGCGACTATGACGTCGATGGCCAGTTCGGCATGGAGCCCTCTATCGATGGGTTCGTCGATAACATAGTCCAAACTTTCGAGGCTTTGAAACCCGCGCTCAAGGCCAGTGGCACAGTGTTTCTGAACTTAGGCGACACGTACTACAGCGCCAAGGGGCGGCCGCACGGTGAAGACAAGAAGCATAAAAGCCGGCGAATGTCGCAACTGCGGGCCGTTGACGGACCGGGGCTCGGATTACCACGAAAGTCATTGATCGGCATGCCGTGGCGTACCGTGCTCGGCTTGCAGGAGGCCGGATGGACCCTGCGGAGCGACATCATCTGGGTTCGTAATTCCGCTATACCCGAACCCACCGCCAAGGACCGCCCTTGGAGGAAGTTTGAGCACATCTTTCTCCTAAGCAAGAGTCCGCGTTACTTCTTCAACAGGGAAGGCCTTGCGGGCGAGGAGGATGTTTGGTTTATCGAGCCGGAACGCAAGTCCCTGGCAAGAGGGACGCACTATGCTCCTTACCCGCGCGACCTTGTACGAAGGGCAATCTCGGCCGGTTGCCCTGAGGGGGGCGTAGTGTTGGATCCCTTTGTAGGTGGAGGAACCACCATGGACGTAGCCTTGGACGAGGGTCGAGATGCCATCGGGATTGAGCTTAATCCTGCGTTCGCAGCGGGGATTGCTGCTGCTTTGTAATCAAGGTTGAATAGATTGATAGCCTGTCCACGTGCCATACGTGAGCCTGGAACTCCTACAACTGTCTGCCGCTGAACTTCGCGGATGCCATCCGCTAACCCTGATCAGCATTCCGGCGCTGTTGCGTCAGGCATCGATCGATCGCTCAGCTCCTACGGAGCTTCGCCCATTTGGCAGTGGGCAGGAGAATGCTCTACTCAAATGTTTTCGTGTAACAGAGGGTCCCCGGCCATTTGTCGGAGTGTGGAATGAGAAAGTACCGCCCCAGTTGGTCCGCGCGGATTACGCTGGGTCAACTCTTCAGCGACAGAGGACGCGAGACTCAGAGGCCAGGGCAGCCTTCGTCGATGACAGTAGCGCATCGAAGAAAAAACGGGAGAAGTTCGCTTTGAAGGCCGATGCCGGCAGCGCCCTGTTGGCCATCAACGTTAGGACCGTACCTAAAGCGGCTCTCGCCGCTTGGCTCAGCAGGGATCACGAATTTGCTCCCGGGGCGACAATGCAAGATCTCACGTCCTGGTTTGAAGAAGAATTCCCTACAAAGGGCACCGACCTTGACCTTCTCTACTCGAGCGAGGTTCCAGCCGAGCTCCAAAATGTACAACCGTTTTCCAATGAAAAACCTTCTGCCGACGAAATAATTGACGCGTTACAGATCGATGTGGAAGACGCCCGCCGTCATAAACGTGGAGGTCTAAGCGCAGCTGTTGTCGAAGAGCTGGAAGACGAGGGCTCTATGGATGACTTTCTCTGGACGCGAAACTCGGTAGTGGAGCCGCTGCGAGATGCTGATGTGGAGGGGATAAGCAAGAGGGCATTGGACATACTCAATGCACGTCACGTCTTGCTCCCGGACGCGGAGAACTTGGTTCGACGATGTGTTATCGCTTTACTTGGGGGACATCTAGTGCTTCAGGGGCCTCCCGGCACCGGCAAGACGACCCTGGCGAGGGCTCTGGGTGAGGCCTTCAATGTCGAATTGTTCGAGTCCACAGCAACTAGTGATTGGTCACCATTTCACGTTATCGGCGGGTTCCGCCCAAACGCGGACGGCGGGTTGATGCCTGTCTATGGAAAGATGACAGAGGCAATACTTAGGTGCGCGGACGTAGTTCGAGCTGAGGTCAAGAGCAACGAAGTTGCTGCTCCTGAAGAAGCCCAAGTTCCCAGTGACTCCTCGCGAAAGCAAGCAACTTGGTTGTTCATTGATGAGTTCAATAGGGCGGACATAGATAAGGCCATCGGTTCGCTTTACACGGTCTTGTCCTCCATCGACTCAGGTCATCTCGATCGTTCACCTATAGATCTGTGGTTTGAGGAGGATCCCCGCAGCCAACAGCTTTGGGTTCCGGCTCGTTTCCGTATTATCGCGGCGATGAACGATTTGGACACGTCCTACGTCAATTCACTTTCGCAAGGGCTAAAAAGGCGCTTCCGCTTTGTCACCGTGGGCGTTGTAGGCCTCCGCGGCACGACGGAGTTGCCCGTCTCGACGGAACTTCTTGCGGCTTTTAGAAACGCTTACGATTGGCTGTCTCGCACTTATGGAAAGACAGTGTCCATGGAAAATTCGGAAGATACACTGGCCAAAGTACAGCCGGCGATGGAGACGTTGCAGCAACTGGTAGACACTTTGAGGACGAGTACAGAGGACGGGCCGGGGCTCCCTCTAGGAACAGCGCAAGTCGTAGATGTAATGAGAATGATGCTTCTGGCAGTGGTAGGGGGCGGCAAGGATGCAGCAGGTGCTCTCGATCTAGCTGTAGCGGATGGCGTTGTCCCTCAGATGTCTAATGTCTACATAGGCCAGGGACAGCAGCTCAATGAACTCATGGGGCAGCTCAAGCTCCCCCTCTCTGCCTCGGCTCTAGCGGATCTGTTGCTTCTTGGGTCGGCCTGAGTGGCTGGCGATCCAGGCTGGCAGCGGTGATGGAGGAAGACGGTGCGCAGCTAGTTGGTCTTCCCGAGGGCTACTTTTCCCGAGAAGCTAGGGCCGCAGCTGCTCGCATTGCCTTGCCATTGGTAGCTTCCTACTTCGTTTCAGGACAAACTCAGCTGGCGCCAATTGCAGCTTTCGCCTCTACCGATAAACACTCAGCCCTTGACGCGGCAATCGTGGGCCTTCGACTCCGCGTGGCGCTTGCTATGGGCAGAGAACTTGAAAGCATCCTAAAGGCAGTGGTAGCGAGGCCCAACTTTCGGTATGAGCTGACAAAGTCACAGAGCGTCGGGGCCGTTGTTGGGCAGTTAGATGTCACTGAGTATTCATTGTCCAGAGGAGTCTTGACGGAGACGGCGATCTTCCCCGTCCTGAACATAGAACGCGGCCGAGTCACACCTGAAAATCAACTTGCAACACACGCTGTGATCTGGCTCCTTCAAGAGATTCGGGATACGGCACGGCTCACCAATGTCCCCTTAGATAGCCCCGAGAAACGTGAATTGACCCGGCTCACGAAGGCCTTGAAGCGTTTCCTAGTTCTTCCGCTCTTTACCTCCTGCCTGAAGTCGGTGTCCCATTTCCGTACCGGCCCAGATAGCCAACGCCTAGCCCGCATGGTTAGGACTAGGCTCCGACGCGGTGAAGTGGCGTTCCCAGAGGCTTATAGACAACTTGTGGATTGGACGACTCGATTCGCTGAGGGAACTCTCTCCGAGGAGGGTGCCAAAGAGTGGCTTCACTACGGGCCAGCCTTTGACACTCGGCTCTTCGAACTCTGGTGTGCCAGCCTGCTTGCCCAGACCATAAGCGACGCGCTGCTGTTGGCAGAACCCGACCTCTGCGCCGGCTGGCGGAGCAATGGGGTACTTTACCGCTGGGAAAGGCCCGGGGGCTTGCTCGAGCTGGTGTACCAACGGTCAGTCCCGACCATCACTAATGGCGAACGTCAGCCTCGCTGGAAGCGCACGACTGGGGGCAGAAAGGATCTCGGCGGCATCCCGGATCTTGTGGTCAAGGCCACGAGCGCGGTAGGTGACGTGCGGCTTGTCATCGTCGACCCGAAGCTACGGCAGCGACAAACGGTTCCCACGGAAGAGCTATACAAGATCTTGGGCTACTTCGAGAATTACCAGCTTTCGGCTCAAGCCCTTGGCGCAGTGACGTATTACGAGCCGGTCAAAGAGGACTTGTCCCTAGATACGTATGAAACCCATGACAATGGGAAGCTTTTCGCCATTCCGCTGGATCCGTTGCGTCCGCAAGCTGGTAAGCAGGTTTTGCGACCCCTCGTAGAGTGCATCCTCGAACAAATTGGTTATGTCACTCCACAACAAAGGAACCGCGAGCATGGGCGGGCCGAACAGGAGGGGCGCCCTGAAGCTGTAATTTTATCCAGGCTCGAAGAGCTGAAGTGCGTCGAAGTTACACTCGGTCCTGGACTCGAAGCGTCGAGGGCTCGTGTGGAGATGGCGCTGGGAGAGCGACGGTGGGCGGCATTGACCTCGTCGACGCAGAACATGCTTGCCACATCCGAACATGTTGGCTTCACGCTTAGTCACACTGCAGACTACTCGTCTGCAGTGGTCGGGCTTTGTGCCGCTTTAGAAGTTGTGATGTATGACGCTCTAGCAAGTCCAGTGCTGGAACGAGACTCGAATGCAAACGATGGTCGGCACATTATGCTTGGAGCCCTGATTGACGGAGTTCAACACGGGCTCGTAGGAAAAGGTAACAAGCTTTCGAAAGCCATCGGAGAACATCTTCACAGTGCTGGACTAAACCAGCCCGAACTCGAAAGACTTGTTCCGCTGTGGTGGGACGTGAACCGAGAGTTTCGGATTCCAGCGGCACATCGCGAAACGATGAGTGCGCAACAGTGGAGAAAGGCTTGGCGCAGTCTGATTGGCTCTGGGCAGGTCCTTGGCGCCACCATAGACGTGTTAATGCTCTCAAACAGGAGTTCCGAGAACTTGAATACCTGAGGCCACAGAGGTTCGAAGCCAGGGACAGAAATTCTGCCCTCACGGAGCTTCGCACGCCTCGGTGTCTGCATAAGATGTGAGTCCAAGCTTGCGGTACTAGCAGTTAGAAAGGTGTAGCTCGACTATGGGGCAATTGGAGTCTGATCTGGGGAGCGAGGAGAGAGACTTCCCGGCTGATTCCGGCTCCGAAGCGGGTGCCTCCATCAGCTATACCGTCGTTGAACCGGAATTTGACCTTGACGCACTCTTCGCAGAGATGGAAGAAGTGGACCTAAACCGGGAAACACTCCTGCTGCCTATCGAGAGTGTAACTCTCCAGAAGTTCAAGCAATTCAAAGAAGTTCAAGTCGATATGTCCCCGGGGATAACCCTCATGGCTGGAGGAAACAATTCAGGGAAGTCATCGGTCTTACAGGCTTTGGCAGTGTGGGAGTTCTGTCGTCTTGCAACCCTAATGGAGAAGGGGCCGGAGGGTCTGACTAGGGAACGGGTTGGGTTCCAAGGATTTGGACTGGGTGACGACGAGTTTTCACCGATCAACATCCCTACCCTCAAGCACATGTGGACGAACTTAAAGCCGCAGCAAAAAGAGGTTGGGCAGGACGGATACACACTCAAGATCGGTTGTCAGTGGATTACCGGGCTCGGCCGGAAGCATCTGACTTTCGGGTTATCTCTGGCGAACGATCGTTTGTTCGTGCGCATTGAAGCCTCGAATCTATCGGCATTGGATCGTACCCCTCGAATGGCCTACCTCCCACCGTTCGCGGGTATCACCTCGCGAGAAGGGCGAATCAATGGGGCTGTGAGGAGGCGCCGGATCGGGGAAGGCCTCGCAGGGGCCGTCTTGAGAAATCTCTTGCTCGACATGTACCAAGCGAACGTTCGGAAGCGAGCGGAACTCCTAACCGCGGCAGCTCTTAAGGGCAGCGTGCGGAAACCACGCATCAAGTCAAGGGATTTGGAGGAGCTTCGACGGTCGGACCCTTGGGAGATCCTGCAGCAGTCTTTGAGAGAGGTCTTTGGTGCGGAACTAACAGTGGGGGAGTTCCGGGAGGAGTACCACTCGTACATCCAGGTCTTCGTGACGAAGGGCACGGTGAGTGGACACATTCTGACTGCGTATCCCAACTTCACTAAGCGCGACCTTATGGTGGAAGGAAGCGGTTTCCTCCAATGGCTGAGTGTCTTCGCCCTTGCAACTAATGAGGACGTCGATGTTCTTCTATTGGACGAACCGGATGCCCATCTTCACCCGAAACTGCAGAAGGAGCTCGTGAGGCGCTTGGGACTTATTGTTGCGGGTTCCCAAAAGCAAATCTTTATCGCGACTCACTCGAGTGAGATTTTGCGAAGCGCCGCCGCTGAAAGAGTAATGGAGTTCCGTCCTGGGAGGTCACCTCGATACCTCAGCGGAGACTTCCAAAAGGTGGGAATGCTGGAGGGAATTGGATCTGACTACGCGCCCCACATTGACCGCATAAGGCAGACTAAAAAGGTCTTCTTCCATGAGGGGACTAGTGACCTAAGCGTCCTAAAAACCATTGCGGACACGCTAGGTACACCGCTCAGTTCAGAGTGGGTTCCTTGGAGGACCACCCACGGACAGCGCGAGAGAAAGATGCTCTGGCAGGCGCTCACCGAGGACGTCCCCGGCATCGAAGCCATAAGTCTCCGAGACCGCGACGAAGGGGAGGTCGCTACTGTCGGTCCTAACCTTGAGGATAAGGACTCAACATCGGTGGCGGGCTTCAGGGCCCTTAAGTGGCGGAGGCGCCACATCGAGAACTATCTCCTACTTCCTTCTGCCATTGCCGGTTCCACTGGTTTGTCAGAAGACCAGGTGATCCGGAGTCTCCAAGAGGATCAAGGGATCTTCATCAATGGAGAATTCACAAGATCAAACGCCGCAAGCACATATCTCGAGGCGCGTGGGAAAGCCGTGCTGACGGCCTTCAAAACAGACGCGGTCTCAGTTGCGAAGCACATCGATGCACGGTTCGTCTGTGACGATCTCAAAACTGTTATTGCGGCTCTCCGCAATTAAGCACCCATGGCTCAATGTGTAAAAATGGCAGTACTAATTTGACCTCGGCCAGCGCTAGCAAAGTCGAGCAGGTGACCATTTAGGTAGGAATGTCCCATAACCTTGAGGCGCTTACAGCCTTCGATTTTGAGTCACTTGCAAAGACTGTGCTTGACGAGACTCTAGGAGTCGATCTCGAGATCTACAAAGCTGGCCGGGATAAAGGTATTGATTTACGCCACGCATGGGGTGGCGATGCCGGCCAACTCATCGTTCAGTGCAAGCACACACCTGCAGCTAAAATCGGTACCCTTCGGACACAGTTTAAGAACGTGGAACTCCCGAAGATGCTTGAATTAAAGCCGCAGCGGTACGTTATCTTCACGTCCGCCGGGCTGACGCAAGGAAACAAGGCTTCGCTCAAAGCCGATATGGCTCCTTTTGTTACTCAAGAGAGTGACATCTATGGCAGGCAGCAAATCGAGTACTTCCTGGATACGCACCCAGATGCAGTGAGATCACATCTCCGCCTTTGGCTGTCGAACAGCAGTGTGCTGCAAGCGGCGCTGAATCAAGACGTTGCCCTGCGGTCTGCAGATCTGATACGCAAAATTCGTGATGAACTCAGCATATTCGTTGATACTCCAGCGTTATCAAGGGCCCAGGAAATCCTTAAGAAGCAGCGTGTTTGTCTAATCTCAGGTCCGCCGGGCATCGGAAAAACAACGCTCGCACGTATCCTCTGTGCTGAGCTGATGGCTCTCGGCTATGAGGCCATCCAAGTCACGGGCAGAATCTCCGAAGCACTGAGATTGTGGCAAGAGGACAAGAAACAGGTTTTCGTTTTCGACGACTTCCTAGGACGGTCGGCCCGAGGTGACCAGGTTGAACGAAACGAGGACGACGATATACCCGCTTTCGCGGAGAGAGTTTATGCTGCAGGCGACAAGTACTTCATAATGACTACGCGGGGCTACATTTTAGGTCAAGCCCGCGACACCTACGATCGACTGTCCAGCCCGACGCTGAAGTTTGCTGAGTGTCTTCTAGAAGTACAGGATCTAGACCTGCGGTCTCGATCGCTAATTCTCTACAACCACGTCTGGGCAAGTAAGTTGACGCCCAGTGAGAAGTCCCTCTTTGCTGAGCATGATGTCTACTGGCCCGTCCTAGAGCACAAGAATTACAGTCCCCGGCTCGTGAGCCTTAGTCTGGAACGCTATTCGCGTGAGCACGAGGACAACGCAAAACTTTCGGCCCCTCAAATCATGCTCAGGAATCTCGATAACCCTGGGGAGTTGTGGGAACATGCCATAACTCGACAGCTCGCTGAGGAGCCCAGAGGAATTCTTGACGTTTTCGCCAGTATTGGTGCCCGGCTGCGTCTATCGCAGCTGAGAGACATCTGGACAGATGCGCTGGACACCGGGCATGTATCCACTTCGGAAGACAGGTTCGAGAGGTACTTGGGCGTTTTGGAGGGTGACTTTCTCGCCGTAGGAGGATCTGCCGGCTCTCCCACGATTTCGAGTGCCAACCCATCCATCGACGACTTCATGGCAAGCCGATTGCGAGAAAGACCACGGGTGCTGGCCGAGTTACTAGTTAGGACGCCCTCGTTCCGCCACGTCGAGGGCATTCACCGCCTATTTAGCTACCGCGCAGACTTTGGTGCAGCTGAAGTGGCCAAGTCTCCATGGAAGGAGTTTCTTCAACCGAAGGTGTTCGACGCCTATCACCGCTTGGTTGAGCAGGGCGATCCTCTTGCAGAGTCTGCGGTAATTGATGGGGCCGAAAGGTTCCGAAGATTAGTGCAGCTTTGGAGCGTGGTTTCCACGCAAGTCCAGGCAAAGATTGCATCGGAACTTACAGCTAGCTTGGTTGAAGACAGCGGCAGCAGCATGGACCTCCTTACCCTGGACTCCTTTGGACCGGCCGTGTCGTTGCTCGAAAAGCTAGAGGAGTTACCGGAGGAGCACGGTCTGTATCAGAGCTTGCTTCAGCAGCTAATTGATGTCGTAACAGAAAGCGCGTTCTCGTGGGACGATGCCAGGTCGGCTCTTTCCCACGTTGGGCGGCTATCGACGTCTGACAGCCGGCACCTGGAGTCCCTAATTGAAGAAGCTATGGAGTACATGGTCAGAGACGAACTTGCCTCTTGGCAGGACATCGAAGGTCCATACGATGGGGGAAATTACTCAATGGATCTTGAGAGCATGGTTTCTTACGCGTCAATGACGAGTGACCCAGAGAAGTTCTATCCGGGCTACGAACGTGCAGCTAGTTTCTTGGACAGGGTATCTGAACAGCGAGATCTGGATGCGGAAGGACTATGGCGAGAACCTGCGAAGGCTGGCCCTAGCTTTGACGTCGACCATCTCATGAGCGGTCTCGAATAGCACCCGGAGCGCACCGCCCAGCAGAGTTTGGTTCTCCGGCTGACGTCACCCCAGCAGCAACAGACTTAGCTTTGCTCGCGAGCGTCGGTCATTTTAAGGTACCGGTAAACAGTTGCACGTGAGGCACCGATTAGCTTTTGGATCTCATCCACACTATTCCCCTTGCTATGGTAGGCCTTCGCTTTAGCCACTTTGTCATGGTCAACTGTCACGCTTGGCCGCCCCGCTTTTCGCCCGTTGTTCGCAGCGACCGCCATGCCAGCCCTGGTCCGTTCAGCCAGTGTGTCGCGCTCCAGTTGCGCGAATGCCGACATCACTGTGAGCATTGCCTTTCCCATCGGGCCTGCGGTGGTAATGCCCTCTGTCAGGGAACGGAATCTCACGCCTTTACCTTCCAATTGTTCAACCAGCTCCAGCAGATTCTTCGTGTTGCGCCCTAATCGGTCGAGCTTCCAAATGACCAGCTCATCACCTTTGCGCAAGTGGTCCAGCATCCTGTCCAGTTCAGGTCGACTGGCTCGCGAACCGCTCACGCCATGATCTGTAAAGATTCGCTCGCATCCCGCCTCCTTAAGGGCCCTTGTCTGGAGCTCTGCAGATTGCTCTGCTGTGCTGACTCTGGCGTATCCAATGGTTCCCACGAGCCTCCTATGTGCGTCTCATAAATGCTTCTCTGTTTAAGTTTATGAGAATAGCATGATGAGACCCATTATTGAGACGTCGGCTGTTATATATTTTCGGTCTTTTCCCTAGAAGCGAGACGGGCCAGACGAAGTCCTTATAACCGATCCTTTAATGAGACCTTCTCAATGCCGGTATGCCGGTATGCCGGTATGCCGGCTCCGTCGAACGAATAGAGACTGGTGGATCGAGCGATGATGGGCAGCGCGATTATAGGTACAGGTCTCCTGCCGGTACCCCTAACCGAGGTGCCATGCGGTGCTAGGCTCGCGGGAAGGACGGTCACTTGCATAGGAATGGAAGAGGTCAGGGTGGGGAAATTGACGGAGTCGGATTTTAAGACGCTAGTGGATTCCGCGACGTGGAACATGGCCCGCCTCAGAAACGTCTCAGTGCAGGGGCTTGGTGTCACAGCAACGTTTAGCTCTGCTTCCGGGAAACAGACGTGGGACGCCCACTACTCCTTCGACCAGGAGACCGGAGATTTCCACTGCACGACGCCTTATCCTGACTCTGCGCAGGCCTGGATTTTTGGTGACAACATTCAAAAAGGAATCCGCGAAATCTTGGCGCGACCCTAGGTTCGCGAGGGAGTCAAGGGGGTGGGGGTACCACCCCCGCGCGCCCTTATTGCTCCCCGGTGGTGGTTAGCTCCTTTTTTTGTGTACGGGTTTAGAAGTTTCCCGTAACCACTGCATTGCGGGGCCGTTGACTCGCATGTTCACCAAGCCGAAGTCTTCTTAATCCTTCACAGGAAGAGCGAAAAGTCCGGAACGCCGCGAGATCTAGATTGCGGGGAGAGCTAGAAGTGCAGCACCTATCATCGTGCCAGAGCGGATTTCATCGACTAGATTTGTGAGCTTTTCGTCGTCAACCGAGTTGCCGAAGACGATGCCCAGGGCCTTGTGAGCCCGCACTGCTTGTAGCCACTTGTCACCGGTGGCTGGGAAGGGAACAAAAAGATGCTCTTCAGGTTTTCCGTCTGTCCCTCGTCCGAGAATTTGGATTTGTGACCTCCAGACCAGACAGCTCCACCCCCGTGACGCATTGGGTAAGAAATGGTCGGTACTGTCAGCAACCCCAGAAGGGAATCCGGCGGCAACCAACGCCTCAATGGTCCTCTTGCCTCGGTCGGCGTCAAAGTCGTCGAGATCTATTACCAGCAGTGCGCTATCCCTCACCACGAATGGAGAAATCCGCGGGATGGTGTGTAGCTTGACGCCGAAAGCCTTCGTTTTTCCAGGCGTCACTGGTCTCGCACGTTTACGAATCGCTGCCCCCAACATGTCGGCGACGGAACGGGAAGCGGTCGTAAAAGGATCACTCTGTGCCTGCCACTGCTTGGCAGGAATCCGTACTCCGATTAAGTGTCCGAGTTTAGCGAGGCGTTGTAGCTCAACCAACGCGTTTCCGGACAGAATGATGCGGTCTATATCTACGTCCCCGCTTACTACAGTTATCTCGCCCTGATGTAAGGCGAGGGTAGACCACAACTCGTTATCATTACGCATCTGTTGTTCCAGCATTGGGCTCCCGTTGCTGTCTAAAATAGCCATACTGTAAGTGGCAGGATCGATTTTTGCTGACCAATCACCAAGAAAAACAGCAGGTTTACCGACTGCAGTCATCACCTCCCAGCCTGCCGCCATAAGTCCAGCCACCCAAGGGGATAGTCTCTCTCCGCTGGCGAGAAAAGTTACTCCCGGAGAGTCCGGGGCCACAAATATCAAAGCTCGATTCTCACGAGCACCGGGAACTAGAATGCAGATGGAACTTACGTCGTCGGAAGGCGTCTCCGAACTGGCGCGTCCCATATAGATGATTTGGGATTCGGCACACGTGTCGTGGGCGAATACGATAACGCCTTCATTCAGATAGCTTTCAACCAAAACCGAGGCATCGTCTCCCTGAAGGGTTGAAACTTCAGCTCGGCAAATTGGACAAAGCCCTGAGGCGCCTTCTTTGCGTATGGCGTCGGCACGCGCTTGTCCGAGTGCCTCCATGACTTCGGGGGAGATTGCAAGTTGCCCAGGCATTTTCCTCTTCCGTTCTATCAACCGACCTCTGCCCCCAGAGTGGTCCTCAGATTAGCCCACCCGGTGTGGTATGAATAGGTCATGTTGCACCCCGACTTAAGAAGAGGGCAAAGAGCGATCCCGTATTCCTCTTTCTCGAGGATCCACTACCGAAAATCGGGGCTTGGGTCGCTCCCCCCTCACACGCCGGGGAGGAACTGTGGAGGCCAAGACTGATCAGCGGGTCCGACTCGAGGGCATGCAACTCCACCTGACGGCGGAACTCGGCCCCCGGTTGCCAGTTATCCTCGTGGTTCGCAATGTGGAGAATCTTACGACACTGCTGCGGACACTCATGGGCGTGGGTGTTCTACGCACGGTTCTTGACCAGCTACATGATCAAGTTCTCGATGATTCCTTCGGAAGTCAACTCATAGCTAGCCCTGGGGCGCCGCTTCACCTGACCAGAGACTCTCTCGTTGCCATTCTTGAGCAGTTCAATTTAGGTGAACACGTAGATCTTGACAGGGTATTGGCATCTGTCAATGGTGTTGGGTATGCCGGAAGTGCGCCAATTCGCAGTGCTTTGGCGAACGTATTGTTGGATTCTGAACCCGACGTTCTTGATACGCTGGCCGAAACTGTAGATGCAGAATGGCATCTTGTCAGCTTATCGTATAGAAATCCCCTAGACTTTCTAATCCAAATTGCTGGCCCCAC
The DNA here is from genome assembly GCF_059414985.1 of Arthrobacter sp. SAFR-044. NCBI lineage: Bacteria > Bacillati > Actinomycetota > Actinomycetes > Micrococcales > Micrococcaceae > Arthrobacter > Arthrobacter sp. SAFR-044. The sequence goes on from NZ_JBPFDN010000008.1 coordinate 69,216, forward strand.
AGCTGCGGCTGTGGTTGCGGGAGTCGCTTGGTTGATTACTACATGGCAAAAGTATAAAAAGACTCAGGCTGACATAGTGGCAGTCAATGCATCTACTGAAAAGGTGCGTGTCGAGACGGAAATTGCCAAGGCGAAACTGGGCGCTGAGCAAACGAATGCTGAGTCGGCGAAGGTTGCTCTGAGTAAGCAGCGAGTCGATCTCGAAGCCGCTAAGTTGGCCTTGGAAATGGGAAGGCTCGAATTGAGGACAGCTCAAGAGCGCCAACTAGACGCAGTTTCCCTTCAGGATCTGCGCGCTATCAATCCGGCAGAAGCTCCTATAGATGTCGCTTCGACTTACACCAGGGCGACTATTGCGGGAAGTCTCGGCACTCCTGTGTCTTCGGACAGCAGAACACTGCGGCGAGTAGCTGAAGTTGTCCGTAACCTCCCGGAGATTAGCGATGTTTCACTCGATCAATAGCGGCTGTCTGTTCCACAAGCATGCGTGAGATAGCGTGGTAATGCTCAATATCCAGCGGTATCCAAAGCTGCGCCCAAAGGGTCACGACCGCGCTGACCATCCCCGTTATAGCCAGTATGGTCTACGGAAAGGTGAAGGCATTGCCGACGCTCCTGTCATACACGAACGCTTGAAAGGTTTGTCGGGTATACGGAACAAGCACATTCCAGACCTCTGCCTCCAAGCGGGGGGGGGCAGGAAGAGACTGTTGCTGTTGCAGGGCCTGATGCATTCTGAGGGCGCTATCGATAAGGCTCCGCCGTGCCTGCTTTACCAACACAAAGAGGCGAATTGTGGAATGGCTTCGTTCTTCTAGCTCACTCCATGGGGTACAAACCTCAGGTGAGCCAATACGGCACCCCAGGCTCGATAATCAGCTCCGCGGTGAACACCGCTGCGCCCGTTGTACGGCCACGACTGTGCGGCCACGACCAAAGCCAAATTCTCTGCGAGGAGCTCGAGCTTTGACTCTAGCCGTGGCCTGACCCCGATTAACTAGTTCGTGGCATCCGGGACATGCTTAAGGTGTCAAACGTTGCGGGACTCGTCGACCTTACTGCTCGTGCCCCTTGACGAGCAGGCAGGACAACGGTGCCCCCGGTGGGCAAGCCCAAGGCAATCGCCAGCGTCAGCTCCTGAACCGTAGTCGCCCCCGTCTTCATACGGACAGGCCGTCCTGCCGCGGCTTCAGCTTTACGGAACTGCTTCCTTCGTTGGTTTTCTGCCTTGGTTACTGGTTCTAGATGATTCGGAGCAACGCATCTTGCGTTCACACATACATGGTCCAGTTCAAGCCCTGCCGGAATCGGTCCCACCATCATCTCGTAAATCCACCTGTGAGCCTTCCTGTTCCCGTTGTTTCGCCAGAAACGTGCGTAGTTGTCCTTATCCTTGGCTGCTATCCAGTTCCAACAGCCGGTCTCCCAGTCACCTTGAGTCTTGCGGAAGAATCTCTGTAGGGCGGGGCTCAGCCAAGTGTCGATTGGGTCATCTGTGGTCATAAGCAGTTCCTCAGTTGTTGTAGCCGTTGTTGTAGTTACCATCTGTTTTCTCTCTTTCATGGGTGAGCCTTTAACTCATCGTGGGTGGTTGCCGCGTATGATCACGCGGCGTCATGGGGGATCCGCGGTAACGATCGCAGGCCCCTGCTGGGCCTGCTGCTGAGCATGGAACCGAAGCCCCTTGGCGGAGGTCTTGGTCCGTAACCTAAGAACTTCTTCGCCTAGGCATCGCTTCGCTCGCCTTATATAGATTGCGGTTTTAGAACGGAGGTTCCCATGGACCCCATGGCGGGGATTGCGGGCACTCGGTGTCCAACGAGTCCCACCAAGCCAACTCGCCGTCGCTCCAGATCCGGCTGGTCATAGGCGATACCCCGGGCTGAGGGGGATGGATACCGCTTCCAGGCCAGGCCAGCTGCTGCACGGGCGAATTGTTGAAGCGGTACTTTGTAAGCAGGAACCCTGCCTCACGTGCCTTCGCGAGATGTGAGCTGACGGTCGCTTCCCGGATGTCCAGTCTTCGTGCTAGTCGCCTGCCGCTGACGGTAGTTCTACCCAACTCGTCAGAGCTATACAGCACCTCGAGCAGAGTGGCCCGCACCTTCCCTTTGAGTTTTGAAGCTTCCAGGTGTTCGTGGAAAGTATCAGCGGAAAATGCAGCGTCCTCACCTCCAGCCTCGCACCTCGGACGAGCCTGCTGGCGGCGAAGAAACCACGCCGGGCTTGATGGCTCGTGACGTGCCGCAGGGTGAACCTGATTCTGAAGGACGATGCGTTCCATAAAGGACCCCTGTGGCCGCTCGCCAGTCTTAGCGTGGTCGGCTTTGCATCGGCTGTTCCTCCGGAGGTTCACCCCCCTCAATGACCGGGGCGCAACCCCCGGCTTCACCCGGGGGAGTGACGTCACCAAGTCGTTTTGGTTTAGCCGGACCGGGCCGACGGACACTCGCATCCTCGTCAGCACTGTGGTGAGCGGGCGGTGCTCATTGATGTTTGCCCTCATGCGAAGCCATGTATGAGTCGAGTGCCGCTACGGAGTATCGGACGAGGCCCCCGATCTTGATGTAGCGAGGACCCAGCTTGGCATTATTTGCCAACCAGTGTGCAGGAACGTTGAGGTACTTTCCTGCTTCCTTTCGAGTCAGATAGATGGAGCTGCACAGATCGGCTTCTTGTTTGTCGTAGGAGAGTTGGGCGGGCATGTTCAGACTCCTTCAAGGCTTTTCGGTTTTGTTCATAGTTGTAAACTTTGATCTCACGTCAGTAAGATTAGGGGGACCGATTCAAAGTTGTCAACTATGAACGAAGGGACGGCCCTATGAACGACTACAGTGAAACTATGAAGACGCCCGACATTGGCCCAATGCTGAGGAAGCTAACGGAACAGGCGCGGGACTGGGAGTGGCCGACTATTCCTGCTCGTCCCCAGGAGCGCTTCTACGAAGAGCACGCTCTTCTAGGCTTCCTTGCTGAATCGGGGTGGGCAATTGGTATACGGCTGGACTTCTCTGATGAGGATTGGTCCGTGGCGGAGGTATTGGCTTTGCCTGGCGAAACTGCGCGGGGTTTGCCTGACCTTAATACTCCTGACCTGCGCTCCTACCTCGACAAGGCTGTCGACAGAGCCCGCATCAGGCGGTCGGCGATGATTGAAAACCGGGAACGAGCACTGCGAAACTCAGAATTCGTCGACTCTCGTTTCGAGACTTGGGCGGATAAGTCGATGCCCAAGGGCAATGTTGAATATGCTGCCCTAGCAGCCAAGTATGCGGAACAAGTTCGCCTTGGCAACTCGAAGGCTACAGCGACTCTTGCTCAACAGGTCGGCGTGTCTGCACCTGTGATGGCCCAGCGCGTCAAGGAGGCGCGACGTCGCTTGCTTCTTTCGAGCGGCGATCGGGGACGTGCCTCTGGGTCCTTAACACCGCTTGGCGCGCTCTATACTGATCCGGAATTTCCCGGGATGCGTGAGTTGTTCAAGTCCCGTATGAGGATTGGCGAGATCGCGGACAAGTACGGCCTAGATGAGCGTTGGGTGTGGGCAGGGATGCAAGCGGAGCGTCCGGACGGCGGCGGCCTACCCCTGGGTGAGTTCGATGAGTTCATCGCCTCAGTTGACGAGGGGCGGTAGGAGTGGCTGTAAAGAAGCTCGACTGGGCGGTTTCCTATACGTCCGCCTCCGGAAAGCGGCTTCGGAACGAGTACGACACGGAGGCGCGAGCTAGAGAGTTTGCGGCTAGGCAAGAGATTCGTGCGATGGAGTTGAGTCTTGACGTCCCTTCTGTCGTGAAGCTAAAACCTAGGCGTTGGGAGGCTGGGTTTCAAGACCATCAGGGCCGATGGAAGACAAAGCGGTTTGCAACCAAGGATGAAGCGAATGAGTTTCTTAACGGGCAACTGCGCGCGGTCAGAACAGGGACATATGTAGACCCCAAGTACGCAGCAGGAATGTCAGTGGGTGCTTTATTTGAGAGCTGGATTGAGCGGGTCAGGTCCGTGGGTGCTTCTGGGAGGCGTGCGGCTACTCCCAAGACGGTGCAAGGGTACGAGTGGCTCTACACACGGATGATCAAGCCATATTGGGAGGATTATCCCCTAAGTAACGTCACCTATGAGGGTGTCGCCGAGTGGACGAGGAAGATGATCGGCGTTAACGGCGGTGTTGCTAGCGCGGATACGCGAGCAAGAGCGACAAAGCAGTTCTCAAGGATGCTGGACCATGCTGTTGCAATAAAAGTTCTGCGTATCAACCCAGCTAAAGACTCTGTTGGTGGCCGTGACTATGTGCCCTCCGCAGGGGATCACCGGGAATCCGTCTACCTCACCCGTCCCCAGCTGGAACGTCTTGCCGCTTTCGCGGGCACGCATGAACTCATGATCCGGTTTACCGGGCTTACAGGGTTGCGGTGGGGTGAAGTAACGGCCCTAACAGTGGAAGATTTAGATTTGGGTTCTCGTCCCTACGTATCCGTCAACAAAGCGTACTCGGAGGTGAAGGGCAAGCTGATTCTGGGAAGTACTAAAGGGCATGCGAGCCGCGACGTCCCTCTTCCGGCATCTTTGGTTGCCGATCTTTCGCGCCTTGTTGTTGGTAAGGGCCCTGGAGCGTTGCTATTCCCCTCGGCGGAGGGACATGCCATGCGTAATTCGAACTTCACCAGACGGTACTACCAGCCGGCCCGTCTCTTGGCAGCTGGGTGTGTGGCGAGGGTGCAGACGGCGCTTGGAGTATCCGAATCAAGGAGGGGCCTCGCGGTGTTCGGCGACTCTATGCTGACTGCGGTTCTCGACTTTCAGCAATCGTCGGGTCTAGAGATCAGGCCAATGGTTGGGAAGGACATGTGGCTCGCCCTAGCAGAGTGTGTACCGGATTCACGAAGGCAATCCATGCTGGATTCAGCTCGCATCTCCCTAGTCCTGGGCGACTCCGATTTCCGGCCCCCCGTCTTCCACGACCTGAGGCATACTGCTGTGAGTCTGTACTTAGCGGTCACCAAGAACGTCAAGCACGTTCAGCGGATTGCGGGGCACAAAGACGCTACGACAACGCTCAACACCTACGCCGAGCTGTTCGAGGACGACTTCTATAGCGCTGCGGCTGGGCTAGACAAACTGATCGCCAGCTAACGCATCCCAGTGATCCCTTGGTAAAGCTCCGGTATTTTTACAAGCCACCGCGAGTTTCATAGGGAATAACGACGACTAACGTTCGACTGAAAATCGAAAGGTCACCGGATCGACGCCGGTCGGAGCCACCACTGGGAAGCATCAGTTCTTCGGAACTGGTGCTTTTCTTCGTTTAACCCCTCGTGAGTCAACGGCTGTGACGGCGCCATGTTGTCCCCGCCCCACGCTCCTGCTCCCTGGCTACACCCGGAAATTCCCTTGCGCCCGGCCCGCGCAGTCTTCCGGCGCATGTGTCGCAGCCTGGGGATAGGGTGGAACCAACAGAAGGGGGAGTGCCTGATGGAATACCAGAACCCGCAACCCGTGGTGCCAAGCCGTCCTGCCGCCAGCCCGGCTCCCGGTCCGGGCCGGACCGTCATTTCCGAGACCGCCGTGGCGAAAGTGGCGGGAATCGCCGCGCGGTCCGTTCCCGGCGTCTACTCCCTGGGTTCGGGCCCGTCCCGTGCCCTGGGCGCCATCCGCGACGCCGTCGGAAGTTCAGACCACGCCGCCGGCGTCCACGCCGAAGTGGGCGAAACGCAGGTAGCCGTGGATATCACCCTGGTGGCAAGCTACGGAACGCCCCTGCATGCGCTGGCCAATGACGTCCGTGCCGCCGTTTACCGTGCCGTTGAAGAACTGGTGGGGCTGCAGGTGATTGAGGTCAACGTCGAGATTACGGACGTCTACGTCCCGCCGCCGGTCAAGACGACAGCCCCTGGTGCTCCCGAACGGGAGGCGCTGCTGTGAACCTCACAGTGGCAGGCGCGGCCATGGGCGCGTTCGTGGCATTCATGTCCCTCCAGTTCGGCCTTTGGGGCTTCCTCGTTTCCCTTCTTTTCATGGCGATCGGGGCGCTTCTGGGCCGTGCCGCGGAAGGGAAGCTGGACCTGCGGGGCGTATTTGATGCCATCACCGGCCGGCGCTCTTCCTCATGAGCTCGCCCGCGCCCGATGTGCGTGGGCAGGCGCTCAGCGGCCATAACCGGATCAGCACGCAGGCTTTGACCAGCCTCGCCAAGGCAGCTGCGGCGGAGGCGTTGGGGGTCGATGCCCAGGACGTGCGGGCGGACTGGGCGGACGACGACGGCCTGCTGGCTTTGTCCCTCGTCGCCCCCATCAGCATCCCGCCTTTGCGGACCGTTGTACTGGATCCAGCCAGGGTCGATGGTACCGGTGGATCCATCTGGGACCGGACGGTGCGGGCCAAGGAAAGCATCCTGGCAAGGGTCTCGGAACTGAGCGGCTCCCAGTTGAGCCGGGTGGACATCCGCATCAGCGGTGCAAGGATCAGTACAGGAGGGCGGGTACGGTGAGCAGCAGCGTGGAAAACCGCCGGGCCAACAGCGGATCCCGGGGACGCAACGGCCCGGACATGCGTAGGGTGATTTACCGCGAGACCCATTCCTCCCGGGCCGTGGTGTCGGTCGTGGCCGCCGTCCTGGTCCTGGTACTGGCCGGTTACGGCGTCCTCGAATCCGGCGTGCATGCCGTGGGGCAGCCGGCGTGGCTGATCGAGCCGCAGGTGGCTGCCCAGCGCATCGTTGACCTCCCCGCCGGAATCCCTCCGCTGCTGCTGGTGGCCATCGGCGCCGTGCTGGCCATGCTGGGATTGATCTTCCTGCTCAACGGGGTCCTCCCGGGCAGGCGTGCGCGCCATCTGCTGGCCGGCGCGCCGGGTGAGGGGCTCCCGGCCGTTGTGGTTGACGACGAGGTCATCGCGTCCTCGCTCGCACGACGCGCGCGGCTGGCCGCCAACGTCACCCCCGAACAGGTCATGGTGGTCGTCTCCCAGCGGCAGGTGCTGGTGAATGTCCGCCCCACCTCCGGTGTGCCCGTGGATCCGGACACTGTCCTTGACGCCGTCCAGGATGAGCTGGACCAGATGCTGCTGGAGCCGGCACCTGCTCCGCGAATCAATGTGACCCCGTCGGGGGTGATCGGGGCATGAACAGCACCCCGGCACTGCTCAACCGCATCCTGCTCACCGTGCTGGGCCTGATCCTGCTGGGCACCGGGTTCCTCCTGGTGCTGCTGGCAACCGTTCCTCCGGTGGGCTCCTGGTGGCATTCCTGGTCCGCCGGAGCCTGGAACGGCATCAGCCGGCTGTTCGACTCCACCCGGTTCCCGGGCAGGCCGGAGAGCTGGCTGTGGATCGTGGTGGCGCTGGCTCTGCTGGCGCTGATGGGGCTCATGGTTGCCTGGATCGCCCAGCAGGGCAAGGGCCGGTCCAATCTGCTGGCCGCCGAATATGATCCGGGTGAGGTTCCCGGTGATGTCCGGATCGGCGGCGGGGTTGCAGAGCAGGCCCTCCGGCAGGCCCTTGAAGGACGGCCGGACCTTGCCGGCGCCACCGTCACCACTTATGACGTGAAAGGTTCCCCGGCGTTGAAGGTCCGGCTCCTGCCGCGCCAGGGGGTGGCCCCGCACCTGCTCGCCGCCGAGGTCCATGGACTTATGAACGCCCTGGAATCTGTGGTGGGCAAGGAGATTCCCGTCCTCATCCACATCGGAGCGGGCGCGCGGACGCGTTTCGGCCGGGCCGAGCGCGTCCGCTGAATTGCCTTCGCGCTGTGGAGATCAGGGCACCTGCCGCTCCCGGCCGCTCATGAGGTACACGGTGCTGTCCACGGGAACTTCCCGCATGCCGGCCCATTCGTCGGCCGGTTCGGGACCGCTGGACAGGACTACGGCATAGCCCTCGGGCACGGGAGCGGAGGCGAAGCCCATGTTGGACAGGACCACCACATCTCCGTTCCGGAACGCCAGCAGTCCGCTGTCCGGCGCGTGTTCGCCAGTCCATTCCACGCTGCCGCGGCCCAGCCGCTGTGCTGACCTGAAAGCCAGGGCGGCCCGGTAAAGCTCAAGCGTTGAGCCCTCCTCGCCGTCCTGCTGGTCTGCGGCCAGGGGGCCGAAGCTTTCCGGCTGGGGGAGCCATGGCCCGGACGCCTTGCCGGCGAGCGTTCCGGAGAACCCGAATCCGGGCTGGTCCTGCGTCCACGGCAGCGGGACCCGGCAGCCGTCGCGCCCAATTTCGCCACCATGGGTCCGGAAGAAGGTGGGGTCCTGCCTGGCGGAGTCGGGAAGCGTGGTGTGCTCGGGAAGTCCCAGTTCCTCGCCCTGGTAGAGGTAGGCGGAGCCAGGCAGCGCCAGCGCAACCAGCGTGGCGGCACGGGCGCGCGCAAGGCCCAGGGCCGGGTCGGGCTGTTCGTCGGCAGGGCCGATGCCTTTCGGGAACGTCGTGGGATCCTTGAGTCCGAAGCGGGTGGCGTGCCGCACGGTGTCATGGTTGCTGAGCACCCACGTACACGGAGCCCCCACAGATGCTGCCGCTGCCAGGGATGCGACGATGGCGTCGGCCATGCGTTCGGCATTCCACCCCGCCAGCAGGAAATCGAAGTTGAAGGCCTGCTGCATTTCATCGGGCCGGACATAGCGGGCCAGGCGCTCGGCCGGTTCCACCCAGGCCTCGGCCACCATCATGCGGTTCCCACCGTATTCGGCCAGGACGCGGTTCCAGTCCCGGTAGATGGCGTGGACCCCGTCCTGGTCAAAGAACGGTGACGGCGGATACATGGGTGACACTGCCCTGTGGGGTTCCTCGGCATCGGTATGGGCATGGGGCGCATCACCGGGCAGGTGGCTCTCCAGGCGGGGAACAGAGGTCCCCTCCACCATGGCTGCAACGCCCTCCCAGTCCGGAAGCCCCGCCTCCTTCACCAGGCCGTGGGCCACGTCCACCCGGAAGCCGTCGGCGCCGCGGTCCAGCCAGAAGCGCAGCACTGACCGCATCTCCTCCTGGACTTCCGGGTTATCCCAGTTCAGGTCCGGCTGCCGGGTGTCGAAGAGGTGGAGGTACCACTGGCCCGGTGACCCGTCGGCTTCATTCACGCGGCTCCAGGCCGGACCGCCGAAAATGGACTTCCAGTTGTTGGGGGCCCGGCCGCCGTCCCCGGATCCCGGCACCTCATCCTTTCCGTCCCTGAAGATATACCGGTCCCGCGCGGAGCTCCCCGGAGCTGCCGTCAGTGCCTCCTGGAACCATTCATGTTCATCCGAGGTATGGTTCGGAACCAGGTCCACGATGACCTTCAGTCCGCGGCCGTGGGCTTCCTGCAACATGGCGTCGAAGTCCGCCAGGGAGCCGAAGAGGGTGTCCACCTGGCGGTAGTCCGCCACGTCGTAACCGCCGTCGGCCTGCGGCGACTTGTAGAACGGTGACAGCCAGATGGCATCCACTCCCAGGGCTTCAAGGTAGGGAAGCCTGCCGGTGACGCCGCTGAGATCGCCCATGCCATCACCGTTGCCATCCGCGAAGGAGCGGGGGTAGATCTGGTAGACCACAGCGTCGGCCCACCATGCAGTGGAGGCTGGACGCGGCGCGGGAACGGACGGATTCGGCATTTGGTTCCCCTCTGATAACTTTTTGATGTAAACGCTTGCATTGCAGACAGCAACCTTACTAGTGTGATGGTCACCACATCAACCTCACCTAGCAAGCGCACTGTCGACTTACTTGTCACTCAGCGAGGAGCTTCAAGCTAATGAAAACCCCGAGATTCCTGCTTCCGGCTGCCACTGCCGGCATTCTGGCCCTTACGTTGTCCGCCTGCGGCGGCGGAGGTGGAGGGGGCTCCACGGGCGGTGGGGGCAGCGACGCTGACGCCAACCTCGACGGCCGCGGCCCCATCACGTATGTCCAGGGCAAGGACAACAGCAACGTTGTCCGCCCCCTGGTCGATAAGTGGAATGCGGCGCACCCGAACGAGAAGGTCACCTTCAAGGAACAGACCGACCAGGCCGACCAGCAGCACGATGACATCGTCCAGCACTTCCAGGCCAAGCAGTCCGACTACGACGTTGTGGATGTGGACGTTGTCTGGACCGCGGAATTCGCGGCCAAGGGCTGGCTGCAGCCGCTGAAGGACAAGATGGCGATCGACACCAGCGCCATGCTGAAGCCCACCGTGGACAGCGCAACGTACAAGGGCACCCTGTACGCTGCTCCGCAGACCTCTGACGGCGGGATCCTGTACTACCGCAAGGACCTGGTTCCCACTCCGCCCAAGACCTGGGACGAGATGATGGGCATGTGCTCCATCGCCACAGCCAACAACATCGGCTGCTATGCCGGACAGTTCGCCAAATATGAAGGCCTCACTGTGAATGCTTCCGAGGCCATCAACTCCGCCGGCGGCTCGGTCCTGAACAAGGACGGCAAGCCCAACCTGAACACGCCGGAGGCAAAAGCCGGACTGGAGAACCTGGCGAAGGCCTATGCCGATGGCAACATCCCCAAGGAAGCCATCACCTACAAGGAAGAGGACAGCCGCCAGGCGTTCCAGAGCGGCAAGCTCATGTTCCTGCGCAACTGGCCTTACGCATTCAACCTGATCACCACGGAAGGCTCGTCAGCCGTGAAGGACAAGACCGGCCTGGCTGCCCTGCCGGGCAAGGACGGTCCCGGTGCATCTTCCCTTGGCGGACACAACCTCGCGGTCAGTGTCTACTCCAAGTACAAGGCCACGGCACTGGACTTCCTGAAGTTCATGACGTCGGCGGAAACCGAGAAGTTCTACGCAACCCAGGGTTCGTTGGCTCCGGTGCTTGGCTCGCTGTATGAGGATAAGGAACTGGTTGCCAAGCTTCCGTACCTGCCAGTGCTGAAGACGTCGATCGAAAACGCCGTTCCCCGCCCCGTAACGCCGTTCTACCCTGCCGTAACCAAGGCAATCCAAGACAACGCATACCCAGCTATCAAGGGAGAAAAGTCAGTGGAAGCCGCACTCTCTGACATGCAGAAGTCCATCGAATCCGCCGGTGCGGGATCGTAGTTCTGCCATGGCAACCGAACTAGGCCCGACGCCGGTTAAGTCACCGGCGTCGGGCGGTACCCCCGTCCATCATGCGCCCAAGGGCGTAGGGGAGGACAACAGGATCGCAAGCCAGGGGCGTTGGGCCTCATGGCTGCTGGCACCGACTATCGTGGCGCTGGCTGTGGTGATCGTTTACCCGATCGTCAGCGCCATCGTTATGTCGTTCCAGAAGGACGCCGGCCTGGACCCCGCTACTGGCCTCTTCACGCAAGGTGGCTCTGCGGGCATCCAGAACTATGTGAACTGGCTGGCACAGCAATGCTCGGCACCGGGCGGCGGAACCGTCGCCTGCCCGCCGGGCACCCTGGGCGGCCAGTTCTGGTCCGCTACCGCCACAACGTTCTTCTTCACCATCGTCACGGTTACCTTGGAGACTGTCCTGGGATTCTGGATGGCGATGATCATGGCGCGCACGTTCCGCGGTCGCAGCCTGGTCCGGGCCGCCGTGCTGGTGCCGTGGGCCATCCCCACCGCCGTGACGGCCAAGCTCTGGTTCTTCATTTTCGCCTTCGAGGGCATCGCCAACAAGCTGTTCAACACCACCATCCTGTGGACGGGCAGCGAGTGGCCGGCCAAATGGGCCGTGATTATCGCCGACGTCTGGAAAACCACGCCCTTCATGGCGCTGTTGATCCTCGCCGGTCTGCAAATGATCCCGGCGGAAGTCTATGAAGCAGCCAAGGTTGATGGCGCCAGTGCCTGGCAGCGGTTCCGGCTGATCACCCTCCCACTGGTAAAGCCGGCGCTGATGGTGGCAATCCTGTTCCGTACATTGGATGCGCTGCGCATGTTCGACCTGCCGTACATCCTTACCGGCGGTGCCAACAACACAACCACCTTGTCCATCCTGGTGATCAACCAGATCAGGCAAGGCTTCAATTCGGCGGCCGCACTGTCCACCATCACCTTCATCATCATCTTCCTGGTCGCCTTCATCTTTGTCCGCTTCCTCGGGGCAAACGTGGTTGAGCAAAGCGGCGCCACAGGAAAGGGGAAGAAATGACCACGGCAACAGCAGACGCCTCGGCACTGCGGGCCCGGCAGGACAAAGGCCGCAAGGCCGCGCAGAACCGCGAAAAGTGGGCACAGGGGCGCACCTACATCAGCGCCGCGGTCATCCTGCTCTGGTGCCTGGCGCCCGCGTACTGGATGGTCGTCACCGCGTTCCGCGACGTGGGCTTCACCTACGACACGTCGATCCTGCCCAGCCACGTCACCCTTGACAACTTCAAGACCGCCTTTGATACCTCCTTCGGCAACAGGTTCGGCCAGGCTCTGCTGAACAGTGTGTTCATTGGCGCGGTGGTCACCGCCATCTCGCTGCTGATCGGTGTATTCGCCGCGTACGCCCTTGCCCGGTTGAACTTCAAGGGCAAGTTCCTGGTGCTCGGCTTCATCCTGGGGGCCTCCATGTTCCCCGGTGTTGCCTTGATCACCCCGCTGTTCCAGCTGTTCACCAACATCGGCTGGATGGGTACGTACCAGGCGCTGATTATCCCGAACATCTCGTTCGTGCTCCCGTTGACGGTCTACACCATGACCTCGTTCTTCCGGGAAATGCCCTGGGAGCTTGAGGAGTCAGCCCGGGTGGACGGCTGCACCCAGGGACAGGCCTTCCGCAAGGTCATCATGCCCCTGGCTGCACCGGCGATCTTCACCACGGCGATCCTGGCGTTCATTTCCTCCTGGAATGAGTTCCTGATTGCCAGCCAGCTGTCCAGCGACGCAACCCAGCCGGTGACGGTGGCCATTGCCAACTTCGCTGGTGCACAGCCCAACCAAATCCCGTACACGGCCATCATGGCCGCCGGGACCATCGTCACCATCCCACTGGTGATCCTGGTACTGGTCTTCCAGCGCAAGATCGTGGCCGGCCTTACGGCAGGTGCAGTCAAGTGACCGGCAACGGTTCCCGCCCCCGCACTCCGGGGGCGGGAACCCGCAGCCGGTTGGTCCGCTCGGGCGAAGACTTCGACATCATCATTGGCTTCCTCGCATTCTGGGCGCTGGTCCTCCTGGTGGTCACGGTGTGGATGGAAGTTACCGCCCAGCCTGCCCTTGGCTGGGCGCTGGGCCTGCTGGCAACCCTGCTGGCCCTGTATGGCATGGTCCGGCTGCGCAGGAAACTTCCAGCCCGCCGGTAGCTGGGGGACGGCGCCGGCCGCCCAAGCCGTGGCGGGGAAGGCGCGCGCAGCCACCGGGCCGGTTAACATTCCCTGCCCGCGGAATGGAAAAATACAGGGCCGAGGGTAGACGCAGGGCCGGCCGGCCTTACGCCGCAAAGGAGTCAAAGAGGGGGCCCACTGTGGCACGGACAACGGAAAGGTCCCAGCGGGGCGGCCATAACGGCGTCAGCATCGAGGACGTGGCGGCGGCCGCCGGAGTCTCAACAGCCACAGTCTCCCGGGCAGTCCGCGGACTGCCCAGGGTTTCGCCGGCCACCAGGGAGAAAATCCTGGAAGTAGCGGGAAACCTGGGCTATGTGGCATCTTCTTCGGCCTCCGGCCTGGCCACCGGACGGACCAAGACCATTGGCGTCCTGGCGCCATTCGTCAGCCGGTGGTTCTTCTCCAAGGCCATCGAAGGTGCAGACCGGGAACTGCACGCCCGCCACTACAACCTTTCGCTGTTCAATCTCGGGGGCCATGGCAGCAACCGGGAGCGGCTTTTCAGCAAGACCATGGTTTACAAGCAGATCGACGCCCTGCTGGTCCTGTGTATGGCGCTGACGCACGAAGAGATCGAGCACCTGCAGAAGATCGACATCCCGCTGATTGTGGTGGGAGGTCACGTGGAGGAATGCCCGTACATCGGCATCGACGATTACGCTGCCGCCTCCACCGCAGTCCGGCACCTCATCGACCTCGGCCACCGGGACATTGCCCTGCTGCACGGCGACGACGAGACCGACCTGAACTTCGACGTCCCGCGGGTGCGTATCCTGGCGTTCAAGGACGTCATGGCGGCGGCCGGCCTGCCGACGCGGCCGGAATGGGATGAATGGGGGGACTTCACCGTCCGCAGCGGCCAGGAAGCCTTCCGCCGCCTGTGGTCCCGGCCCGGGCAGAAGCCCACCGCCATTTTTTGCGCCTCGGATGAAATGGCCATGGGCATCATTTTCGAGGCCAACAGCATGGGCGTCAGCGTTCCCGGCGAACTGTCCGTAGTGGGCATCGACAACCATGACTTTGCCGACGCCATGGGCCTGACCACCGTGGGGCAACGCCCTGACGAGCAGGCCGAACTGGCCACCAAAATGCTGCTTGACGAACTGGATGGCGAGGACGGGGCAGTCCGCTCAGCCGTCGCACCCCACGAACTGATTATCCGGCGCACCACCGCGCCTCCCCGCAACCTGTAGCAGCCCGGGAACCAAAGGCCTACGACGCGCGCGCCAGCTGCCGGATAGGAATCCAGCGCGAAGCCAGCCGCCGGTAGGCCGCCGCAGCGCCGGTCATATCACCCTCCGCCAGGCATTCGATACCCAGCCTGATGTCCATAGGGGACTCGTCCGGGTACACCTTGTCCGCCACGGCGCCGTAGTCCAGCTCCACCATGGAGTCCACGTGGAACAGCTCAAGCCATTCCTTCAGCTGCGCCAGGTCATCGAGCATGTCCAGGTCCGGGGCGGCGAGGGCCAGGTTGGCCACCGCGTAGCGGGCCCGCTCCAAGGCATCGGTGATGGATGCCCAGACGCGCACAGTGAGGATACGGCCGGCGGCTTCCACCACATCCTTGCGGTCGGATTCCATGAACAAGGAGAACCAGCTGAACGGGATTCCCCAGGTGGACGCCCGGGTGTGGACGCGGACGGAACCGTCACGCGCCTTCATCAGGTCGATCCGCTCCTGGTGCCGGTCCCGCTGCTCCTCCGGAATCAGGAGCTCGGCCAGCGGGCCGTGGATCCCCTCCATCAGGGCGTTGGCGGCCAAGCCGGCGCGCAGGACAAGCTGGCTGGGGCAATACAGAAGGACGGGCTCAGTGCCGGCGTCAGCGTCGTCGTCGGCCGTTCCGCCTTCCGGCGACGGCGCCGCGGTGACGCGCACCAGGTCGGTGCGCCCGGTGGGGAACGGGTCCCCGCCCGACCGGGTAATCCGTCCCAGCGACGCCAGCAGTTCGGCGTTTTCGACGGCGGCCCGGGACACGGCCTGCGCGCCGGCCGCCTTGATGGCCGGGCGTTGTTCCTCCGGAAAGGCTTCCAGGGGCTCGTAGACGCGCAGGGTGGAGGAAAAAGGCAGGCCGGCCTGGCCCCGGTAGAGGTTCCCCGTCATCACGGTCTCCTTGGCTGGGTCCGGGGTGCAGTCATCAGTCCGCCAGTTCCACCAAAACGGGAGCGTGGTCAGAGGCGCCCTTGCCCTTGCGTTCCTCGCGGTCGATCGAGGCTCCGGTGACGCGCGCAGCCAGGGCGGGGGAGGCCAGGACGAAGTCGATGCGCATGCCTTCCTTCTTGGGGAACCGCAGCTGCGTGTAGTCCCAGTAGGTGTAGACGCCGGGGCCGGGGGTGTAGGGGCGCACCACATCGGTGTAGCCGGCTGTTTCGAACGCGTGGAACGCTTCCCGCTCCGGCGGGCTGACGTGCGTGGCACGGTTCCTGATGAACAGGTCGATGTCCCAGACGTCGTCGTCGAAAGGCGCGATGTTCCAGTCGCCCATCAGGGCCACCTGCGCCTGCGGGTTGTCCGTGACCAAAGCCTGGGCGTGCGTCTTAAGGCTTTCCAGCCATTTGAGCTTGTACGGCATGTGCTCGTCGTCCAGCGAGCGGCCGTTGGGGACGTAAAGGCTCCAGATGCGGATGCCTCCGCAGGTGGCGGCCATGGCCCGGGCCTCCTGGACGGGGTCCTTGCCGGCCTTGCCGAACGACGGCTGGTCCAGGAACGTCCGTTCCACGTCCTCCAGCCCCACCCGGGAAGCGATGGCCACGCCGTTCCACTGGTTCACCCCGAAGTGGGCAATCTCGTAGCCCATCCGTTCAAAGAGCTCCCACGGGAAGTTGTCGTCCTTGCATTTGGTCTCCTGGATGGCAAGGACGTCGCAGTCGCTGCGCTGGAGCCAGGCCTCAACACGGTCGGCACGGGCGCGGAGCGAATTCACATTCCAGGTAGCTATCTTCACGGTTCCTAACTTACCTTGGCCGCCGCTTACGGGGTAAAGCCCCGGGCAGGCGCGCCAGCGCCGCGGTGTGGTTGGTCCCGGGCAGCAGGCGGCGGGTATATTCGCAGCAGAATGACCTGGATCACACGGCCGGCCACCATGCGAAGGAGCACCAGCCGATGACGGCAGCCACGGGCAACACAACGGACAGCGCGGCAGGAAACGGAACCGCGGAAGTACTCTTTGACCGCCGCGGCCGGCTCGGCGTCATCACCCTCAACCGGCCGCGGGCCGTCAATGCGCTCACCGCGGGAATGGTGGACCTGCTCCTGCGGCACCTCACCGCGTGGGCAACGGACGACGGCGTGGCCGCCGTCCTGGTGCAGGGCGCCGGGGAGCGGGGCCTGTGCGCGGGCGGGGACATCGTGGCCATCTACCGGGACATGCTGCACGGCGGAACCCAGACCGCTGACTTCTGGCAGACCGAGTACCGCGTGAACTCTCTCATCGCCCGGTACCCCAAGCCATACATCGCCCTCATGGACGGGCTGGTCCTTGGCGGCGGGGTGGGTATCTCGGCGCACGGGAACGTCCGCGTGGTCACCGAACGGACCAGGATGGGGATGCCGGAAACCACCATCGGGTTCGCACCCGACGTCGGCGGCACCTTCCTGCTGTCCCGCGCACCAGGCCAGACGGGAACCCATGCCGCCCTGACCGGGGCACACCTTGACGCGGGCGATGCCTTGTTCCTGGGCCTTGCCGACCATTACGTCCCGTCGCACGCGCTGCCCCGGCTGGTGGCGGCGCTTGAGGACGAAGGCCCCGAAGCCGCCGTCGCCCGCTGCGCCGGACAGCCTCCTGCCTCGGCACTGGCCGGGCAGCGGGACTGGATCGATGCCTGCTACGCCAGCGACGATGCCGGGGACATTGTTGCCCGGCTCCGGGCCTGGACCGGGCCCGGCCGGGAAGATGCCACGGAAGCGGCGGACACCATCGAAGCCAAGTCACCCACCTCGGTCAAGGTCACCTTGGCGTCCCTGCGCCGGGCAGCAAACCTGACCCTTGATGAGGCCCTGGCCCAGGAGTACCGGGCAGGAATCCGCTTCCTGGCCGGGCCCGATTTCCGGGAAGGTATCCGCGCCCAGGTGGTGGACAAGGACAGGAACCCGCAGTGGAAGCCGGCCACGCTGGCCGAGGTCCTGCAAGGGCGGGTGGACGGGTTCTTCCAGCCGCTGGACGGCGGGGAACTGGACCTGCAACCCGGGCCGGATTTGGAAGCGAAGGAGGCGGACCATGCCTGACAACAGCAGCGTGGCCTTCCTGGGCCTGGGACACATGGGCGGTCCCATGGCCCTGAACCTAGTCCGTGCCGGTTACCGGGTGGCAGGGTTCGATGTGGTGCCAGCAGCCATGGACGCGGCGCAGGCGCAAGGCGTGGCGGTGGCGGCCAGCGCGGCGGAAGCCGTGGCGGGCGCCGACGTGGTGCTGACCATGTTCCGCAGCGGCCAGGAGGTCCTGGACGCTTACCGGGGCCGCGCTGGACATGCCGGACAGCCGGGGCTGCTGGCTGCCACGCAGCCCGGAACCATGTTCCTGGACTGCTCCACCATCAATGTGGATGAGGCCCGGGAAGCCTCCCGCCTGGCCATCGAAGCAGGCCACCGTTCCGTTGACGCCCCCGTTTCCGGCGGCGTGGTGGGAGCCGAGGCAGGCACGCTGACCTTCATGGCCGGCGGTGAGGTGGAGGACTTCGAGGCAGTGCGGCCGCTCCTGGAGGTCATGGGTAAGCGGGTGGTGCACTGCGGCGGCCACGGAGCAGGCCAGGCCGCCAAGATCTGCAACAACATGATCCTGGGCGTCTCGATGATCGCCGTCAGCGAGGCATTCGTCCTCGGGGAAAAGCTGGGCCTGACGCACCAGGCCCTGTTCGACGTCGCCTCCGCCGCGTCAGGGCAGTGCTGGGCGCTGACCACCAACTGCCCCGTGCCCGGGCCGGTCCCCACCAGCCCGGCCAACAGGGACTACCAGCCGGGCTTCGCCGCGGCCCTCATGGCCAAGGACCTCAACCTTGCCGTCAACGCGCTCGACAGTACCGGGGTGGCGGGACAGATGGGAGCGCTCGCCGCCCGGATCTACGATAGGTTTGCCGCGGAGGGCGGTGCGGGCCGCGACTTCTCCGCCATCATCACGGACATCCGCGGCGCATCGGAGCGGCAGGGCGGGGACAGGCCCGCAGGGGAGGACGCCGAGGCGGAGAGACCGGCCGGGCACAGAGCCACAACAGCACACGACGACGGGAGTCCGGAATGACGGAGTACGCCAACATCCTGGTGGAGCAGCAGGGCAGGGTAGGGCTGGTGACCCTCAACAGGCCCTCGGCACTGAACGCGCTGAACAAGGCCACCATGGAAGAACTGGTGGCCGCCGTGACCGCCATGGATTCCGATCCGGGCGTCGGCGCCGTCGTGATCACCGGCTCCGGCAAGGCCTTCGCTGCGGGCGCCGACATCAAGGAGATGGCGGACCAGGGCTACATGGACATGTACGTGGCGGACTGGTTCCGGGGCTGGGAAGACTTCACCCGCCTGCGGATCCCCACCATTGCCGCGGTGTCCGGCTTCGCCCTGGGCGGCGGCTGCGAACTGGCCATGATGTGCGACCTGATCATCGCCGGCGACAACGCCAAGTTCGGGCAGCCGGAAATCAACCTTGGCGTGCTCCCCGGCATGGGTGGCTCGCAGCGCCTCACCCGGGCTGTGGGGAAGGCCAAGGCCATGGACATGATCCTCACCGGCAGGTTCATCGACGCGGAGGAAGCGGACCGGTGCGGGCTGGTGTCCCGGATGGTTCCGGCGGCAGACGTGGTGTCCGAGGCCCTCAAGGTAGCCGGCCTGATCGCCGCAAAATCAAAGCCGGTGGCCATGGCGGCGAAGGAAGCAGTGAACGCTGCCTTCGAAACCGGACTGGCCCAGGGGGTGGTATTCGAACGGCGGCTGTTCCACTCCCTGTTCGCCACGGAGGACCAGAAGGAAGGCATGGCGGCGTTCACCGAAAAGCGCCAGCCGGACTTCAAACACCGGTAGCCCGCCACATACAGCCGTGCCGTGCGCGGCCGGCGCGGTCCCGCATCCCGCGGCCCCCGTAAGGTAGACAGCGCGGGCCAGCACGCGGCCGCGGCACGCAGCGGAACGGGATAAGCGTATGTGGACAGTCATGACCGGTGCAGCCAGCCCCACCGAAGGGCTCACGGGAATCGTGGGCTTTGCGGCGAGGGCCATTGACGCGCTGGGCGAGTGGGGCGTGGGGGCGTTTACACTGGCGGAGACGGTGGTGCCTCCCATCCCCAGCGAGGTGATCCTGCCGCTGGCCGGCTATCTTGCCAAGCAGGGGTCCCTGAATCTTTTCCTGGTCTTTGCCACCAGCACCGTTGGCGCATACCTGGGGGCACTGTTGCTTTATTCGCTGGGTGCGAAACTGGGGCTGGAACGGTCCATCCGCTGGTTGTCAAAACTCCCGCTGGTGGACCGTGAAGACTTCAAGCATGCTGCACACTGGTTCCGGCGGCACGGCAGGTCATCCATTTTCTTCGGCCGCCTGCTGCCCGGGGTCCGGAGCCTGATCTCCCTCCCCGCGGGCGCGGCGGCCATGCCGCTGGCAACATTCACCCTCTTCACCCTTGCCGGCAGCGGGCTGTGGAACGGCGCCCTCATTGGGCTGGGCTACCTCCTGGGTACCCAGTACCGGCTCATAGAGGAATACTCCAGGTTCCTGAACTACGCCGTCTACGGTGCATTGGCCGTTGCGGTGGTGCTGCTCGTCATCCGGCGGACCAAGCGGGCCAAGGCACAGCGGGAAGACTCAACGCCGTAGGGCGGCTTCTGCGCTTGTCCTAGAGGTGCTTCTCCACGAAGCTGAGCAGTGCGGCCCGGACGAAGCGCGCCCCCTCCGCCCCGCCGTAATTGGCGGCAAAGCGTGGGTCTTCGACATACATGTCCGCCAGCCCGGTGATGTATGCCCGGACATCCCCGCGGCTTTTGGCTGCAGGTGTTCCGGGGATGGACTTCAACCACGCTACATGGCGCCCTGCCAGCTCCCGGGCTTCCGGCCCGTCCGCCGCAACGCCGGCACCCGCAGCGGCTGTCCAGTCCCGGGCAAGGCTTTCCGCAAGGGACTTCCACTCCCGCTTTTCCGCGGCCGCCATGCCGCGCCACCACGCATCGGATGCGGCATAGGCGTCCTTACCCCAACGTTCCTCAACTTCGTCCTTGTACTGGGTGTGGTCAAAGCCCTGGAACATGTCCTCTGCCATTAGCTGGCCTCCTGCCTTCACTGTTTCTATTGTTTTCCGGACGGACTCCGCCTGCAGGGCCAGCCGCTGCTGCTCCTGGACGAGCCAGTCCAGGTGGCGGCTGAGCCCGGTGACGGGGTCGGCCTGGCGTTGGAGGAACTCCGCGATGGCCGGCAGGCCCAGGCCCAGTTCCCGCAGCAACAGGATGCGCTGCAGCTGGAGGAGGGCGTCGCCGTCGTAGTAGCGGTAGCCATTGTGGCCTACCCGGCTCGGCTTCAGCAGGCCGATATCGTCGTAGTGCCGGAGCGTGCGGCTGGTGGTGCCGGCGATCCTGGCCACGTCCTGGATGGACCAGTCCCTGCTGCCGGTGTCGGAGAAATCCTGCATGCTGCGAGCCTAGGGGTTGACGCAGCGTCAAGGTCAAGGGCGCAGTCAAGGTCAACGGTGCGGGATGGTCATCCTACCCGGCGGCCGTGGGGCCTCCGGTGCCGTGCCTGGGCCACCAGGCGCGTGAACGCGAAAACAAAGATGGCCTCGATGAGCAGCATGAGGCCCAGCAGCAACCACTGCTGCCGGCTGATGAAGACGATGCATCCGGTCAGGGCCAGGATGGTTCCCAGGGCCAGCGCATAAATGGCGAAGCCGACGGCCACCCGGGCGCTGCGTACCCCGGTCCGGAAGCCGAAGCCGTGAGGCTCCCCGCCGGGCTGTCCAGGGACGCGGTCCGGCGCCGCGGGACCCAGGGAGTCGAATTCCTCCCACGGATCCCTGTCATGGTCCTGTCGAGTCATGAATCAATTATCCCAAATGCGGAAAGCCAAAGAGCTGCCGCACAAAACAGCGGCTCCTCCAACTGATGTTGGAGGAGCCGCTGGATGGGGTTCCGGCATCTGCCGGAGGCCGCCGAAGACTTAGAGCGGGCGGATGTTCTCTGCCTGCGGGCCCTTGGGACCCTGGGTCACATCGAATTCGACCTTCTGGTTCTCGTCCAGTGAGCGGTAGCCGCTGGAGGCGATTGCCGAGTAGTGGGCGAATACGTCAGCGGACCCGTCATCGGGGGCAATGAAGCCAAAACCCTTTTCGGCGTTGAACCATTTAACTGTGCCTGTTGCCATGGCTGCATTCCTTCATGTGACTCTGATTCTCTCCCCGGGAATCGTCCCGGAGTGTGCGGGAGTTAGTCCCCCACAGACCCCAACGTACGGGGCGCAGGCTCCGGGTGCAAGGGTATGCGCCATAAAGTGCCCTCAACGCATGCCCTCGCGCCGGATCGCGGTGGCGATGGCGGCCGCCCTGGTGTCCACCCCGAGCTTGGCGTAGATGTGCGCCAAATGGGTTTTGACCGTGGCCTCGGAGATAAAGAGCCGCCGGCCGAGTTCGCGGTTGCTGAGGCCCTCGGTGAGGAGGCCCAACAGCTCGGCCTCCCGTGGCGTCAGGACTTCGTCGGGATTGCGGAGCTGCTGGAACAGCCGGGATGCCACCGGCGGGCTCATCACGCTCCTGCCCACTGCCGCCCCCCTGATGGCGGCAAAAATCTCCTCGGGTGCGGCGTCCTTCAACAGGTAGCCCATGGCGCCGGCATCCACGGCCCGGACGATATCGGCGTCAGAGTCGTACGTGGTGAACACCAGGATGGCCTGCCGGCCGTTGAGGTCCCTGATCCGCCTGATCGCTTCGAGCCCGTCCATGCCCGGTCCCATGGCAAGGTCCATCACCACCACCGAGGGGGAGAAAGCCTGGGCCAGTTGCACGGCATCCTCGCCGGACGCGGCTTCGGCCACCACTTCGATGTCGGGCTCCGTGCTTAGCAGTGCGCGCAGCCCGCTCCTGACCACCAGGTGGTCGTCCACCAGCAGGACGGTGATGCTGTTCATGTGCCCGCCTCCACCGGCAGCTGCGCCGCCACGATTGTTCCGTCGCCGGGGGCGCTCTGCAGGGAGAATGTTCCGCCCAGCTGCTCCACCCGCTGCCGCATGGCGCGCAGCCCATAGCCTCCCGCGTGCGACGGCGGAGCTGCCGCGGCCGGATCGAAGCCGGCGCCGTCGTCGTAAATGTCCAAGGTCACGGCGTCCGGCAGGAAGCCCAGCGTCACGGTGGCTGCCGACGCCGAAGCGTGGAGCAGGATGTTCGACGCCGCGCTTTGCACGACGCGCAGCAAGGCGTGGCGAACGTCAGGGGAGACCGGCCGCAGCTCACCGGTCACCAGCAGCGTAGCCCCGGGAACGTACTGGCGGGCGGTGGCCAGCAGTGCCTCGGGCAATGGAACCGATTCCAAACCGGGCGAGGCCAGCTCGTGGACCAGGCTCCGGGTCTCCGCCAGGTTCTCACGGAGCAGGCTGGTGGCCTGGAGAAGGCCGTCACGGGCTGCTGCGCTGGGCCATCCGCGGGCGGCGGCCTCCAGCAGGAGCAGGCTGCTGGCGAGCCCCTGGGTGACAGTGTCGTGGATTTCCCGCGAAACCCGCTCCCGTTCGGCAATGGTGCCCGCCCGGCGCCCTCACCGGCGACCGCTTGCGCTGGCCCGGTGTGTTCGGTGGTGTCTCTGGCGGGCATGCTGGATCCGGATCTGGTGGCGGGAAGTGCTGCCTTCCATGCTAGGCCTCACGGCCTCTCCGGTGCCTCAGCCTTTTGGCTGATACGGCTGGCCTTTCGTCGGAGCCAGGACCAGACGAAGGCCCGATGGCATGGGCCGTTCTTCCCGGAAACATGGAAACCGGCAACTCGATCCCTCCCCGACCTAAGGAAGTACCTTGAAGAAGTCCACCAAAGCTTTCGCCGCTGCCGCAGCCGGAGCCCTCCTGATCACTGCCGGAGCAACCGCTGCCGCCAACGCCGGCACTTCGGAAGCATCCGTCGTCGTACCTGCCGTTGATGTCCAGCCGGCTCCGGAAACCGTGGTGCAGCAAAACCGGATTGCGGCCGGTGCCTCCGCCCAGGCTGTCACTGCTGCGCTCGCAAAGTGCCAGGCCGACAAGCTGCCGTTCGTCACGGTGGCCCTGGTTGACCGCTTTGGGATGGTCCAGGCTTTGCTCCGGGGTGACAACGCCGCCGCCCACACCATCGAAGCGGCCAAGCAGAAGGCCTATACGGCGGCCGCCTTTGGCGCCCCCACCAGCGAGTTGGCCAAGCGCGCCAACGGCAACGGTCCCTCAATCGCGGACCTGCCGGGCACCCTGTTCCTGGCAGGAGGTGTGCCCCTGAAGGTCAACGGCGTTTCGGTGGCCGGGATCGGCGTCGGCGGGGCCCCTGACGGCGCCTTGGACGAAGCCTGTGCGGCGGCCGGGGCGGAAGCCATCGCCGGCGCCGCGAAATAGGCTGGCCGCATGAGGCGTGGCAGCACATCAGCGCTCATGGCTGCGGCCGCGCTGGCGATGTTCCTTGCCGCCTGCCAGGCCAGTCCCGGCGCGCCACAGGAAGTTGATACCCCACCACCAGTTGCTTCGGTCAGTCCGAGCGCCGGTGCCGGGACACCCGCGCCGCCTTCCACTGCGTCCCCACCTGCGCTTTCCCGCGCGGACCAGGAACGGCTGGACCAGGACCTTATTGCAGCCGCCAAAGCCAACAACGCCCCGTTGGTGGCCGAACTCATCGGCCGGGGTGGAAACGTCAACGCCAAGGACTCCATCCAGGACTCTGCGTTCCTTTTCGCCGGAGCTGAGGGCTTCGACGAGGTGCTGCAGTTGACGCTGGCTGCCGGGGCAGATGTTGCCAGCACCAACCGGTATGGCGGCACCGCGTTGATCCCGGCCAGCGAGCACGGACACGTCGAAACGGTAAAGATCCTCATTGCGGCCGGAGTCCCGGTCAACCATGTCAACAACCTTGGCTGGACCGCGATGCAGGAGGCCATCCTGCTTAACAACGGCGGGCCGCGCCAGCAGGAGGTGGTGCGGCTGCTGCTGGCGGCGGGCGGAGACCCCGGAGTCCGCGACCCGGAAGGCCGGACGGCGCTGCAGAACACTGAGCGGCTCGGTTTCCTGGAGATTGCGGCCGTGATCAGGGATCAGGGTTAGCCCGCTGGCTTGCCGAACCGCCGAATTCCCCCACCTTTGCGGGATAACGACGGCGGCGCACCGCACTTTTGGTGCGACGCGCCGCCGTCGGGTTTGGAAGCCGGGAAATTCAGCGGCCCCTCAACTCAGACCGCTTCCAGGACGCTGACGTAGTTGGCGATGCCAACGCCGCCCATGTTCTGCACAGCCGCCCGCCGTGGCGCCGGCAACTGCATGCCGCCCGCAGTACCGGTGAGCTGCATTGCGGCGATGACGTGCTGGGAGACGCCGGTGGCACCCACCGGGTGGCCCTTGGCTTTGAGGCCGCCGGAGACGTTGATGGGAAGCTTGCCGTCCTTGAAGACCCAGCCTTCCATTACCGCCCTGGCCCCTTGGCCGGGTTCGGCCAGGCCGATGGCCTCGTACATGAGCAACTCCGCGATGGTGAAGCAGTCGTGCACCTCGGCGAAGTCCAAGTCTTCGAGTCCGACGCCGGCCATTGCCATGGCGCGCTGCCAGGAGGCGCGGGTGGCTGCGAAAGCGGTGGGGTCCCGGCGCTCGGCCGGGAAAAAGTCGTTGGCCTGGCCGAAGCCCGCGAGCCGGACCGGGGCGGTGGTGCCGCCGGTGGGGGCGACGCTGAGCACCACTGCGGCCGCGCCGTCGGAAACGGGGGAGCAATCGGTGCGGCGCAGCGGGTCTGCCACCATGGGGTTCTTGTCCGAGACGGTCCGGCAGAACTCCTCGCCAAGGTCCTTCCGGAGCTGGGCATAGGGGTTGTCCACGCCGTTGCGGTGGTTCTTCGCCGCGATGGTGCCCAGGACGTCGGAGACGGGCCCGTACCGCTTTTCGTAGTGCTTCGCGACCTCGGCGAAAAGACCGGTGAAGCCGGTGGTGGAGGGCTTGCCGGCCATGTCGTAGTCAGCTCCGAGGAGGCCGGCGCCCACTACGTCCGCTCCGGCGTGGGTCATCTTCTCGGCGCCGACCACAAGCACGGTCCTGGCAGTGCCGGCCAGCAGCGACTTGGTGCCCTGCTGGAACGCGGCCGATCCCGATGCGCAGGCGTTTTCCACCCGTGTGGAAGGGACGTTGGCCAGGTCGGGGGAGACCTGCAGGGCCAGCGATGACGGGAACGCCAGCGGCATCATGCCCGAATTGAACTGGCCGATGTAGATCTCGTCAACCTGCCCGGGCTCGATTCCGGCATTGCCGATCGCCTCGGTGGCTACCTGGACGATCAGGGACTCGAGGGTCTCCTCCGCCAGCTTGCCGAACCGGCTGTGTCCCCAGCCGGTGAGCAGGACGTCCTTGCCGAACTGTTCCTTCAGGCTCATGCCGCCACTCCCTTGGTCTCAAGCCGCACGTCGAAGCCGGCCTCGGTCTTCTCCCGGATTTCCTCTTCGGTGACCCCCGGTGCCAGGCGGGTCAGCGTGAGCTGCCGCCCGCCGTCGTCCGTTTTGTAAAGGTCGAAGACGGCGAGGTCGCTGATGATCCGGTCCACGCAGCTGAGCCCGGTCAGCGGCAGCGTGCATTCGCGGACGATCTTTGCGGTGCTGTCCTTGGCGTTGTGCTCGGTGAGGACCACGACGCGCGGGGTCCCGGCCACCAGGTCCATGGCCCCGCCCATGCCCTTGACCATCTTGCCCGGGATGGTCCAGTTGGCCAGGTCGCCGTTGCCGGAGACCTGCATGGCTCCCAGGATGGCCACCTTGACGTGCCCGCCGCGGATCATGCCGAAGGAGGTGGCGGAGTCGAAGATGCTCCCGCCCGGCAGCACCGTGACGGTCTGCTTGCCGGCGTTGATCAGGTCCGCGTCCTCTTCGCCTTCATAGGGGAACGGGCCCATGCCCAGCAGGCCGTTCTCGCTCTGCAGGACCACCCGCACGCCTTCGGGCAGGTTGTTGGCCACCAGCGTGGGGATGCCGATCCCCAGGTTCACGTAGTCGCCGTCGTGCAGTTCCTCGGCCGCGATGGCAGCCATTTCATCCCTGGTCCATCCCATGGGGTTTCTCCTAATCTTTTTAGCTCTACTTAGTTGGTATTACCGGCGGCACGAACTCGAACGTCATGCCCAGCAGCCACGCGAGCAGCAGCACCACCGGCAGGTGGAACAGGAACTGCTGGAACGTGAAGCCCACCAGGTCGCGGGCCCGCAGGCCCAGCACCGCGAGCAGCGGGAGCATGAAGAACGGGTTGACGAGGTTGGGCAGGGCCTCGGCCATGTTGTAGATCTGCACGGTCCAGCCAAGGTTCATGTTCACGTCCGTGGCGGACTGCATGACGTAGGGCGCCTCCACGAGCCACTTTCCGCCGCCGGACGGGACGAACATGCCCAGGATGGCCGTGTAGATGGCGATGATGACGGCGAACGCCCCGTTGCCGCCGATGCTGGTGAAGAAGTGTGCCAGGTGCTCGGATACGGACAGGCCTCCGGCCCCGGTGGCCTTGGTCAGGATGGCGGCCATCGCCGCGTACAGCGGAAACTGCACCAGGATTCCTGCCGTGGCGGGGACGGCCTTGGTGACTGACTGCAGGAATTTGCGCGGGGTGCCGTGCAGCACCAGTCCCAGCATCAGGAAGACCAGCAGGTATCCGTTGAGTGAACTGACCACGCTGAGGATGGGCAGGGTCAGCAGCTGGGACACCAGCCAGCCAAGGGTCAGCACGCCGGCCAGGATGGGCAGGACCCTGCTGTATTCCAGCCATTCGCCGGGCCGGGACTTTTCGGCCGGCGGTTCAGGCTGGTCATCGAGGTCGACGCCAAGATCGGCCGCCGTCTTCACGCCGGCTCCCGTCGGGGCCGAGAAGTGCGCGATGACCGTGGTCAGGAGCATAAGGATGGCAAGGGTCACCAGGGACTGCCAGGTGAAAATGGTGGTCCCGAAGTCCAGGACGCCGGTGATCTTCAGCAGTGCCGGGGGAATGGAGGCCTTGGTCGCCTGCAGCTGGGCGGCGGAGGAAGACATGCCCAGGGCCCAGACGGCGCCCAGGCCCATGAAGGCCGCGGCGCCGAGGGCGCGGTAATCGACGTGCAGGTCCGTGCGCCGGGCCACGGCCCGCGCCAGGAGCCCGCCGAAGATCAAGCTCAGGCCCCAGTTCACGAACGAGACGGACATGGACAGGACGGCGACGAAGCTGACGGCGGAGCGTGCTGTACCGGGAACCTGTGCCAGCCGGTCGATCAGCCGGGCCACGGGCGGTGATGTTGCCACCACGTAGCCGGTCAGTACCACCATGGCCATCTGCAGGGTGAAGGCTGTGAGGTCCCAGAATCCGTTGCCGAAGGAATCCACGACAGCCTTGGGGGAGGCACCGATGGCAAGGGCCGCGATGGCCACCAGCAGCACGCCGGCCAGGGCGAAAATGTAGGCGTCCGGGAACCACTTCTGCGTCCAGCCGGCCAGCGTTTCAGCCATCCGGGCCAAACCCTTCTGGCGGACGTCCTGGTGGTTGAGCTGCGTGCTGGTCATGAGGGTGTTTCTCTCCATTGAGTGCTGTTTCAGGGGCGGGCGTGGGTTCGGTGAGGCGTGGGTTCGGTCAGGCCGGGGACAAGGCCGCTGCGCTGCCGGACGGTGCGCTGCTCGATGTCCTTGACCCGGTCCGCGGCCTGAACCAGCCGCTGGACAAAGACGCCGGGGGTGGCGATGTGGTTCGGGTCCAGGTCACCGGGCTCCACGATCACTTCCGCCTCGGCCACGGTCAGGATCCCGGCCGTGGCCACCACCGGGTTGAAGTTGCGGGCCGTGAAGCGGTAGATAAGGTTGCCGTCCGTGTCTGCCGTGTGGGCATGGACCAGTGCGACGTCGGCGCGGATGGCGCGCTCCTGGACGTACGTTTCGCCGTCGAACACCTCGTGCGGCTTGCCTTCGGCAACCAGGGTGCCCACACCGGTCTTGGTGTAGAAGGCCGGGATTCCGGCGCCGCCGGCGCGGAGGCGCTCAGCCAGGGTGCCCTGCGGGGTGAACTCCACCTCCAGCTTGCCGGCGAGGTACTGCTCGGCGAACAGCTTGTTTTCGCCAACATAGGAGGCGATCACTTTGCGGACCTGGCCCGCCTCGATGAGGATGCCCAGCCCTTTGCCGTCCACGCCCATGTTGTTGGAAACCACGGTGAGGTCCCGCACGCCGGAGTCCCGGACGGCTTCGATCAGGTCGGCCGGGATGCCACTCAGGCCAAACCCGCCGACGGCGAGGGTGATGCCGTCCTGCAGGGCCCCGTCCAGGGCTGTGGCGGCAGAAGCCTGGAGTTTCTTCATGACGTCTCCTCGTTGAGCGCGGGAGTCCACTTAGTGGACGCTTGGGATCTGAGTTTGGAGACTACGGGCGCCTGTCGGAACGTGTCAAGAATCACGGGCGCATGCCTTACAGTATGGACAGTAGGGTGTAAAGCATCCATATTATGGACAAAAGGGGAAGTGATGGCATCGACGCCGGTGCAGGGCGCCCAGGTGGTGGCACGGATCGCTGAACTGCTGCGGCTGGTGGGCCGCAGCGCGGAGGGGATGCCCCTCGCCGTCGTGGTCCGGGAATCAGGCCTCACCCGCCCGACGGTCCACCGGCTCCTGACATCGCTCGCCGCGGAGGGCCTGCTGGACCACGATCCCGTTACGGGCAATTGGGTCCTGGGCCCTGAAATCCTCCTGATGGGATCGGTGGCCTCGGCACGGTTTCCCATGGAGGACATCGCCCGGCCCAGCTTGCGCCGGCTTGCCCAGGCCACGGGGGAGAGCGCTTTCTTCTCCATCCGCCGAGGCAATGAGACGGTGTGCCTCCTGCGCGAGGAGGGCAGCTTCCCTGTCCGGTCCTTTGTCCTGCACGAGGGCGTCCGCTTCCCGCTCGGGGTTGCATCGGCCGGGACAGCCATCCTGGCCTTCCTGCCAAAGAATGAGCAGGAGGAGTTGCTGGGCCGGTGGCCGGAGCATGCGGGCGCCTTCGCGGTGAACCACACTGTTGACCTGGTCCGGAGGAACCTTGCCCGCACCAGGCTGGCCGGTTATTCGGTGAACCCAGGGCTTGTCCTGGAGGGAAGCTGGGGGATGGGCGCTGCGGTGTTCGACCGTTCCGGACGGCCGGCCTGGGCGTTGTCACTGACCGGCATCGAGCCGCGGTTCAAGGCCGAACGGCAGGAGGAGCTGGGTGGCCTGCTGATGGCGGAGGCGCACCGGATTACGCAGCAGCTGGGCGGAGGGGCCGACGGCGGGCGCCGGACACGCTAAGCCCCCACGGCTTTGCCGGGACACGACGACGGCGGGCCGCGCTTTTTCGGCGCGGCCCGCCGTCGTACTCCCCGAAGGTGGGGAAAATCAGCAGAAGGCCGGGGGCTACAGGCCCGCGCGGGGCTCCACGGGACCTTCGCCCTTCCACCAGGTGTCAAAGATGGTCACCGGCACGGTGCGCTTGTGGCGGGTCCGGAGGTACTTCTGTTCAATCGACTCGGCAACGGCGCCCGGAACATCGCGGCCTTCAAGGTAATCGTCGATCTGGTCGTAGCTGATGCCCAGCTCGTCCTCGTCCGTGCGGCCGGGCCGGTCATCGAGCAGGTCGGCGGTGGGCACTTTCTCCCAGACGCGCGCGGGGGCTCCCAGTTCAGCCAGCAGGGCCCTGTTCTGGCGCTTGTTGAGGCCGAACAGGGGAAGGACGTCAGCGCCGCCGTCGCCGTACTTGGTGAAGAAGCCCGTGACGGACTCGGCGCCGTGGTCGGTGCCGAGCACCAGGTAGTTGAACTCGCCGGCCAGCGCATACTGGGCGATCATCCGGGTGCGGGCCTTGGTGTTTCCCTTGTGGAAGTCGGAGATCTCCGAGCCCACGGTTTTCTCGAACTCGTCCTCGAAGCCGTCCACCGCTGCCGAGATGTTGAACGTCCATTCGGTCTTGGCCTTGATGAAGTCCAGTGCAGCCTGGGCGTCTTCCTCATCGTGCTGCACGCCGTAGGGCAGGCGGACTGCAACGAAGTTGGCCTCTACGCCCTCGGCTTCAAGTTCATCAACCGCCAACTGGGCAAGCTTTCCTGCGAGCGAGGAATCAAGTCCGCCGGAGATGCCCAGGACAAATCCCTTGGTGTGGGTGGCCTTCAAGTATTCCTTGAGGAATGTGACGCGCTTGCGCACCTCCCCTGCGGGATCGATCCGGGGCTGGACGCCCATTTCTTCAATGATCTTGGCCTGGAGTTCGCGCATGTTCTCCAGCCTAGCCAGCGCTGTCAACAACCCTCAACTGTTCCCGGCCGGCCCTGCGCGGCGTAGCTTAAGTGCATGGAGCGGACGGGATGTGCCGTGGTGGGCGGGGGCCCGGCAGGAATGATGCTGGGGCTGCTGCTGGCACGGGCCGGAGTGCACGTGGCAGTCCTGGAAAAGCACCGTGATTTCCTGCGGGATTTCCGTGGTGACACCGTGCATGCGTCCACCATTCGGCTGATCGACGAGCTGGGGCTGGGGGCCGGATTCCGGGCCCTGCCGCAGAGCCGGCTGAGCAACGTCGCCGTCCCGGTCCCCGGAACGGGGCTGGTCACGCTTGCGGCTTTTGACTCCCTGAAGCCCCCGTACAACTACGTGGCCATGATGCCCCAGTGGGACTTCCTGGATTTCCTCGCCTCGGCCGCCGCCGTGGAACCGACGTTCACCCTGCTCATGGAAACGGAGGCCACCGGCTTGGAGTTCGACGGCGAACGCGTCACCGGGGTGCGCTACCGGTCCACCGCCGGTGGCGCGGAGAGCCCGGAACAGGTGCTGCACGCCGACGTCGTGGTGGCCGCGGACGGCAGGCATTCAGTCCTGCGGGATGCAGCCGGGATGCGGGCGAAGGAGTACCCGGTGCCCTTCGACACCTGGTGGTTCAAAATCCCGCGCCACGCCTCCGAGCAGGGCGAGGTTGCCGGGGTGGTCCCCGCCCTGGGGGACCGGGATGCCCTGATCGCCCTCAACCGCACCGACTACTACCAGATGGGCTATCTGGCCCCCAAGGGCTCGGATGCCAAAATCCGGGAAGGCGGCGTGGAACGGTTCCGCCAGCGGGTGGCAGCACTCCGCCCGGACCTCGCCGACCGTGTTGATTCGATCCGCAGCCTGGCGGACCTGCACTGGCTGGATGTCAGGCTGAACCGGCTGCGGCGCTGGTACACCGATGGTTTCCTGTGCATCGGGGATGCGGCACACGCGATGTCGCCCGCGGGCGGTGTGGGCATCAACCTGGCCATCCAGGATGCAGTGGCGGCCGCGGAACGCCTGGCCCCTGATTTGCGCCAAGGGCACGTACGGACCAGGACCCTTGCTTCCATCCAGCGCCGCCGCAGCCTGCCAACGGTGGTGGTCCAGGCCGTCCAGCGGGTCATGCACCGGGTTGTGTTCGTTCCGCTCTTCGCGGGGACATTGTCCGGGGGCAAGCTGGCCAGCATGGGCGCCGGGAATCCGTTCTCCCTCCAGCGCCTGCTCTTCTTCATCCTGCGCCACAACCCCGTGGTCAGGCGTGTGCTGCCCCGGGTCATTGCCATCGGGCCGCGTCCCGAGCACGCGCCAGGCTTCGCCCGCCCGCTCACCGTCCCGCCACCCACTAAACTTGGGGCCATGACTTCGCCCACTGACACTGCGGTAGACACCGCGGCTGCCCGCGCCCGACTGCTCGAACTGATCAAGGAACTCGCCGTTGTCCGCGGCAAGGTGATCCTCTCCAGCGGAGCCGAGGCCGATTACTACATCGACCTGCGCCGCATCACCCTGCACCACGAGGCGTCCAAGCTGGTGGGCCAGGTCATGCTGGCACTGGCGGACGACGCCGGCATCGACTTCGAGTGCGCCGGCGGCCTCACCATGGGTGCCGACCCCGTTGGCACTGCGGTAATGCACGCTGCCGCTGACGCCGGCCGGACCGTTGACGCGTTCGTGGTCCGGAAGGCCCAGAAGTCTTACGGCATGGGCCGCCAGGTGGAGGGCCCGTCCGTTGAAGGCCGAAAGGTGCTGGTTTTGGAGGACACGTCCACCACGGGCGGGTCCGCGCTGACCGCGGTGGAGGGCGTCCGGAAGGCGGGCGGCAACGTCGTGGCAGTGGCTGTGATCGTGGACCGCGATACCGGCGCCAAGGAAAAGATCGAAGCCGAAACCGGCGTTCCCTACCTGTTCGCGTTCGGCAAGGACGAGCTGGGCCTGGCTTAAGCAGCTCGGGGCCGGCCGCAGGGGCCGGCCCCGGAATGTATCGGGGCCGGTGTTTGGCCGGCCACTGAAGGCTGCTTTATGATATGCGTTAACACTTTTTAGTTGCTTGGAGACCCTGCACTTTGCTCCCCCCACAACAGCCTTTGAGCGCAACCGATCAGGTCCAGAACCTCATCCTGGAAAGC
Organism: Arthrobacter sp. SAFR-044; assembly: GCF_059414985.1. NCBI lineage: Bacteria > Bacillati > Actinomycetota > Actinomycetes > Micrococcales > Micrococcaceae > Arthrobacter > Arthrobacter sp. SAFR-044. The sequence continues at coordinate 101,956 of NZ_JBPFDN010000008.1, forward strand.
GCCGATTTCGAGGCCTTCCTCAACGAGTTGGCCCGCTTCTCTGCGCACCAGATGGCAGGCGACGGCGACGACGCCCTGTGCGGCATCACGCTGCTCCGCGACCGCAAGGCGGCAACCATCGGCTGGAGCAGCGAGTCGGCGCGGGAAGTGGATGAAATCCAGTACTCCCTTGCCAAAGGGCCATGCCTGTCCGCGGCAAAGGAAGAGCGCGAAGTCTACGTCCCGGATCTCTTGCAGGAGCACCGGTGGGGCCCGGACTACGCCGCTGCGGTTGCCTCCCACGGCTTGCGTTCGGTGCTTTCCCTGCCGTTCAACCTGCAGGGGGAAGCCAAGGCCGCGCTGAACCTCTACTCCGACGCCCCGCACAAGTTTGACGGCCGGGCGGCGGACAGGGCGCGGGACTTCACGCGTGAGATTTCCGAAGCGCTGCGGCTGGCTGTCCGGTTCTCGCTGCACGCAGACAGTGCATCGAACCTTCGGGCGACACTTGAGTCGCGGACCATCATCGATATCGCGATCGGCATCGTCATGGCGCAGAACCGGTGCAGCCAGGAAGCCGCCGTCCAAATCCTTACCGAGGCGTCCAGCAACAGCAACACCAAACTGCGGGACATTGCCAAATCGTTGGTGGATTCTGTGGGCGGCGCCGGTGCGCGTACCCATTACCAGGAACCGCGCAAAGTCAGCCAGGGTCCGCGTTCCTGAACGGCAGGTTGTGCAGGGACGCAGGGAGAGTTACGCTTGCGGAGGTTGAGCCGTCGGCCATAGAACCTCTTTTGGAGTACCTATGGACCGCGCGCTAGACGCACTCGTTAACCTTGATGTCCCCGCTGACATTGTCCGGATTGAAGTCCGGGGATCCCTTCACCACCACTCCCGCGCTGAACTGGTCCACATCATCCGCCGCGTCCGGAGGATGGGCATCCGCTGCCGTATCTGCGTCGATCTTTCACAGGCTGAGCTTGTTGAGTCCTGCGCACTGGCCGGGCTGCGGAGCGATCTCAACGCCATGGACACCACGTCCCTGCCGGGCTTTCCGGCTGCCGGGGTGTCGCTTCAGCTCACGCCCGCAGTGCACGACCGGGCAGTACGGGACGCTTCCAGCCGACGGCCGCTCCTGATGGACGATGACATCAGGGAGCTTTTCCCCGGTGGCGAGTACGCAGGAGAATACCCGCAATTGCCGGTCATGTGGATTGAAGAGCTCTACGGCCGTCCGCTGACCGAATACACGGACCAGGAACTGCTGTACGCCAGTGACTCCGCCTTTGCCCTGCTGGACACCCCGGAGGCACCCGACGGCGCTGACCTGCTGGGCCGTTACAACGACATCGGCTTGGAAATCCTTCGCCGCCGGCAGGAACCGCAGGCGCCCTTCCCGGCGACGGAAGGACAGGCCGCCAGCTGACCCCCGGGCCACCGACCCCTTACGGCCGCACATTGCGGCGCGACGTTTGGGTGGGCTTACGGTAGGACTGTGCCGTATGAGGGGGAGGTCAGTCCGCAGAACCGGCGCGGGGTCTCTGATGCCCGTCTGCTGGTGGAAGCGGCTGCCCTGAAACGCTTCTCGCGGCGCACGTTCCTGGCAGGTGCCGGCGCGTCCGGGCTGTTGGCCGCGGACATGCTGATGACCCGTGAAGTGCAGTCGCAGCGCCGCACCACCAGGATCCTGACTGTTGCGGACGACTTCGCCGATGCCTACTACCCGGACGCCAGTTGGTTCCTGTTCCCGGGGTATAAAACCAGCTGGGAAGAGGCGCAGTGGATCCTGAACACGCTTAGGGGTTCGCTGAACAAGCGCGCCCGGCTTGCCGCCGTCGGGTATTCCAACCTTGGCCTGAACATCACCGAGGTGGTCAAGGCGATCACCGACTACATCGCCGCTGAGAAGATCACCAAGCTCTTCTTTTACGGGCACAGTTTCGGCGGCATGCTCGCCACCCAGGTGGCCGCCCGGCTCCTGGCCTTGCAGAACGTCCAGGTGCAGTTCATCCTCCTGGACTCCAGCCCCTACAGCGCCCACGACGTCCTGGACCAAAGCTGGTTCGACGGCGTGGTGTTCCTCTACGAGAGCGGCGTCAGGTTCCCCTCCACCCTGCGCGGAGGCTACGAACTGGGGGAGCGGATCATCCACAAGGACGAACGGAGCTGGCGGCAGATCCTGAACCAGACGCTGGAACAGCTGTCACCGATCGCCCCGTCCAATGTCCTGGTCCAAACGGAGTCCGCCTATATCTACCACTTCGAGGGAAGCCAGTTCGCCGGCCATCTTGGCACCGCCAAGATGGCCTACATCGGCAACCCCAAGGACGGGACCGTGGACTACGAGACCGCGGCCGAAACCTGGGCCGTGGTGTTCAAGGACAACATGGTCTCCAGCAACCTGCAGACCACCGGGGCGGCGCCCGCCCACGCCAGCCCCGGCTGGAACCCGCAGGTCTACCGGCCGCTGGTGACGGAACTGCTGGACGAATACTTCCCGCTGCCCCGGGGCGGCTCCAGGGTCAGTATCTTCTAGATCTGGTTCTTCAGGTCCGCCACGGAGTTCAGCACCTGGTTGGGCCGGAACGGGTACGCTGCGATGTCGTCCTTGTGGGTGATGCCGCTGAGGACCAGGACGGTGTGCAGGCCGGCCTCCATGCCCGCGATGATGTCCGTGTCCATCCGGTCTCCGATCATGGCGGTGGTCTCGGAATGGGCATCGATCTGGTTCATGGCACTGCGGAACATCATGGGGTTCGGCTTGCCCACAATGTACGGCTCACGCCCCGTGGCTTTGGTGATCAGGGCCGCGATGGCTCCGGTGGCCGGCATGGGCCCGTCCTTGGACGGGCCGGTGGCGTCCGGGTTGGTTGCGATGAACCGGGCTCCGGCGAGGATCAGGCGGATGGCAGTGGTGATTGCCTCGAACGAGTACGTGCGCGTCTCGCCGAGCACCACGAAGTCCGGGTTCTGGTCGGTGAGGATGAAACCTGCCTCGTGCAGCGCCGTCGTCAGCCCTGCCTCGCCGATGGTGTAGGCGCGGTTGCCCGACTCCGAACCACCGGCAGACACCTGGTCCTTCAGGAACTGGGCCGTGGCCAGGGCGGAGGTCCAGATGTTCTCCTCGGGGATCTCCAGCCCGGAAGCGCGCAGGCGGGCGGCGAGGTCGCGCGGCGTGAAAATGGAGTTGTTGGTCAGCACCAGGAAGCGCCTGGACGTATCCACCCAGCGCTGGATCAGCTCCGCCGCACCGGGGATGGGCTGGTTTTCGTGCACCAGGACGCCGTCCATGTCCGTCAGCCAGCACTCAATCTCCTGGCCGCTCCGGTATACCGCCGGGTTGCCTGCTACCTGGTCCTCGTCTGCCATGCCCTGCCTCCGCCTGTGATGTTTGCCCAGAAGAGTCCAGTCTAGTGTTGAAGGGTGAACCAAACGCCCGGCATGACAGACGAACCCGACCACCAGCCCGGGGAGGCCGACCCCGCAAAGGCGGAGGTCGGCGTCGGGCCCTGGGAAGGGGAACTGCCGGAAGGCGACCATTGGGACCCTGACCTCCTGGCCGACGGCGACCGGCGCAATGTCCTGGACAAATACCGGTACTGGAAGCACGAGGCCATCGTGGCGGAGCTGGATTCGCGGCGGCACAACTTCCACGTGGCCATCGAAAACTGGCAGCACGACCTGAACATCGGCACCGTGGTGCGCACCGCCAACGCCTTCCTCGCCAAAGAGGTGCACATCATCGGCCGACGGCGGTGGAACCGGCGCGGCGCCATGGTCACCGACCGCTACCAGCATGTCCGCCACCACCCCACTGTTGAGGACTTCGTCCAGTGGGCGCAGGGGGAGGGGCTGGCGATCATCGGAATCGATATTTTCCCGGACTCTGTGCCCCTGGAAACGTACGAACTGCCGCGGGACTGCGTGCTGGTCTTCGGGCAGGAGGGGCCCGGCCTGACGCCCGAGGTCCATGACGCCGCCGTCGCCACCCTGTCAATCGAGCAATTCGGTTCCACGCGCTCCATCAATGCCGCCTCCGCCGCGGCGATCGCCATGCACGCCTGGATCCGGCGGCACGTCTTCAACCAGCACGTGTCCTGACCCGCGAGATGGCATTTGACGGCAGTCGCCGAGGCGATGATTGCCGTCAAATGCCACCTCGCGGGTCCCTCGTGCGCTTTACCTGTGGATAACCTCTCCCGGGCCTGTCCTGCGCGTCAGAATGGGGCATGCGCAGGGCCAGCCTTCCAGAACATTTGATGACGGGGTCTTTCTCCCTCCGGGCTTCCGACAAAGCCGGAGTCACCCGTACGCGAACGGCGGCGAAGGACCTGGTGACCGTCTCAAGGGGCGTCCGGGTGCCGGTCCACTCAGGTGCCAACCGGGCAGCGGCTTTGCGCGCCTACACCGACCTTGATGACACCTCCGTCCTCGCATCCCTGTCCGCCGCGCACGTGTGGGGAGTACCGCTGCCGTCCGGTTGCGGCGGCGACTGGAGGATCCACCTGGCCCGGCGGCGGGGATCCAGTTTCCCCCGCCGCTCCAACGTCGTGGGCCACCTGCTGTCTTTCCTGCCGGACGAGGTAGTGGAGTACGACGGCGTCAGGGTCACCTCGCCTGCCCGGACCTGGCTGGATCTGGCCTCGGGGTTGGCGGTTCAGGACCTTGTGGCCGCAGGAGATTATTTAGCCTGCTCCCATGGGGACGGCTTTCCCCGTCCGAGGGCGGCGTTGTGCAGCACTGACGAACTCCGGGACATCATCAGCAGGCATCGGGGCATGCGGGGCATAAAGACAGCGCGGGAAGCGATCGAACTGGTGCGCGTAGGCGCCGACTCCGCTCCGGAAACACACATGCGGTTGGCGCTGATTGACGCCCACCTGCCCGAACCAGTGCTGAACCACGTCCTGATTGATCAGTGGGGGGTTCCACAACTCTGGCCCGACGCTGCCTATCCGCAGTTTGGCATTGCCCTCCAGTACGACGGCGGCCACCATGCGGAGGAAGAGCAGTACCAGCGGGACATCGAACGCCAGGACCGGACCCTGGCGCTGGGCTGGCTTGAAGTACGCGTGGGCAAGCAACACCTCGAAGGTGACCGGCCCGCCGTCGTGCGTAAGGTGCGGGAGGCACTGCAGAGCCGCGGCTGGACCCGAGATGGCAGATGAGGGCAATCCCTGGCCGCAACACTGCCGCGAACTGCCATCCCGCGGGGGGAGGGGGCGTAACCCAGAGCACTCCGCGCCCGGGAATGGCTAGGATGGTGCCAAGCCGTAAGCGGTCTATTTGAGGGTCATCCACCCACAGACGAAACTCAGCAGAGGAGCCAGCATGCCCATTGCAACCCCAGAGATCTACGCCGAGATGATCGACCGTGCGAAGGCGGGCGGATTCGCCTTCCCCGCCGTCAACGTCACGTCCTCGCAGACGCTGAACGCGGCACTGCGTGGCTTCGCGGAAGCAGAGTCCGACGGCATCGTGCAGGTCTCCACCGGCGGTGCCGCCTACTGGTCCGGCGCCTCCACCAAGGACATGGTTGCCGGTTCCCTGGGCTTCGCCGCCTTCGCCCGCGAAGTGGCCAAGAACTACGGCGTGAACATCGCCCTGCACACCGACCACTGCCCCAAGGACAAGCTGGACGGTTTCGTCCTGCCCCTGCTGGAAGCCTCAGAGGCTGAGGTCAAGGCCGGCCGCAACCCGCTGTTCAACTCCCACATGTGGGACGGCTCCGCCGAGACCCTGCAGGAAAACCTGAAGATCGCCCGCGACCTGCTGGCCCGCACCGCTGCCGCCAAGATGATCCTCGAGGTGGAGATCGGCACCGTGGGCGGCGAGGAAGACGGCGTTGAAAACGCCATCAACGACAAGCTCTACACCACGGTGGAGGACGCCCTGGCCACCATCGACGCCCTCGGCGCCGGTGAAAACGGCCGCTACATCACGGCCCTGACCTTCGGAAACGTGCACGGCGTGTACAAGCCCGGCGGCGTCAAGCTCCGCCCGGAGATCCTCAAGGACATCCAGGCGCAGGTGGGTGCCAAGATCGGCAAGGACAACCCGTTCGACCTCGTGTTCCACGGCGGCTCCGGCTCCTCCGACCAGGAAATCGCCGACGCCGTTTCCTACGGCGTAATCAAGATGAACATCGACACGGACACCCAGTACGCCTACACGCGTCCGGTAGCTGACCACATGTTCAAGAACTACGACGGTGTCCTGAAGGTCGACGGCGAAGTGGGCAACAAGAAGACTTACGACCCCCGTGTCTGGGGCGCCTCCGCCGAAGCCGGCCTGGCAGCCCGCGTGGTCGAAGCCACCAAGCAGCTCGGTTCGGCCGGAAAGACCTTCTAGATGTCGGACGAGTTCCGCCGGAACCTGATGGGGCCGGAGCCCACGCTCCTGCCCGCCGAAACCGAGGTGTACGGGCAACTTGAGGCCGGCCACGAGCCCCTGGACCTGGTGGCGAAGCACCCCACGTCCTCGCTGCTCTGGGCCGTGCTCGCTGAGGAGGCGTGGACGGAGGGCCGGACCATCGACTCCTACGCCTACGCCCGGGTTGGGTACCACCGGGGCCTGGATGCACTGCGCCGCAACGGCTGGCGCGGCGTGGGTCCCATCCCGTGGGAGCACGAGCCCAACCGCGGGTTCCTGCGGGCCCTCTATTCCCTGGGCAGGGCTTCGTCGGCCATCGGCGAGGCTGACGAGCCGGAGCGGATCGAGAAGTTCCTCAACGACTCCGATCCCACAGCCAAGGCAGCCATCGAGGGCAAGTAGGTCCCCGGGCACATAAACAACGACGGCGGGTGGTCACCTTTTCTTGTGAAAGGTGACCACCCGCCGTCGTGTGTTTGAAACTGCTGGCTAGGCCTTGCGGGCGATGCCCGTGCGGGCCATGGCGTCGGCGTAGGCCGCGCGCATGTCCTCGAGGTACTCCTCCTGGCGCGCCGGGGAACCGGCGAACGCGCGGCCACTCAGTGACCGGACCTTGTAGGTCTTCAGGCCACGGCGCCACAGCAGGGGCACCTCGGTCTTCAGCAGCAGGTTGGCCAGGCGGTTGGCCTCGGTGCCGTGTGCCACGATGACCGAGGCGCGGGGCACCAGTGCCAGGAACTTCAGCAGCGGCTTCAGGCCCGCCTGGATCTGGTCAGGAGTGAACTTGCCGTTGGCTTCGCCGGGGACGTGCCAGGGGTGGACGTTCCACGGCATCACGAACTCGGGGCGCAGGCCCAGCTTCCACTGAAGGCCAAGCATGCGGGTGGCGGCATCCTGGTCCCCGGCAGTGATGAACCCCGACGGGTCCACCTCAGCGATATTGGAGAACAGGCTGATGATGCGGCATTCCTCGACGTCATGCATGGGGTCCACGTAGGGGACCACGGTGCCGGGCTTGGCCTCCTGCAGGGAATCACACAGCTCGTTAACGGCGGCAACGCTGGGTTCGTAGCGGCGGCTCATGAGCTGTTCGTGGAATGTTTCGGGTGCCAGGGCTGTCATGAAGTGCTGGTTCTCCTGCGGGGATTGGCGTTGCTGCCGCCACAGAAATGGGCACGCGGGGGCGCGACCATCAGCGGCGGTTGATTGGGGTGGACCGATTCCTGGTCGGCCTTACCCAGTTTAGCAAGCCCCGGGAAACGAAACGCCGGTCCCGTGCACCTGATTCAGTCAGCGCACGGAACCGGCGGTTTCCCGGTCCGCCTCCCGCAGCTACCAGAGGCGGCTGGTGGCCCGGCGCGCACCCTCGCCGAGGGCCTCCAGCTTGGCGAAGGCGATCTGCGGGTGGACCCGGCCGCCCAGGCCGCAGTCGGTGGAGGCAATGACGTTCCCGCGGCCCACGACATCGGCAAAGCGGACAATGCGGTCTGCCACCAGGTCGGGGTGTTCCACCACGTTGGTGGCGTGCGACACGACGCCCGGGATGATCACCTTGCCCTCGGGGAGCTTGGTGTCCTCCCATACCCGCCATTCGTGTTCGTGGCGGACGTTGGCCGCTTCGAAGGAGTACGCGCCGGCGTTAACCTGCAGCACCGATCCGATGATGTCTGCGAAGGGGATGTCCGTGGTGTGCGGGCCGTGCCAGGAACCCCAGCAGACGTGCAGCCGGATCTGTTCCTGCGGGAGGTCCCGCAGGGCCCAGTTGGTGGCCTCGACGCGCAGCTGGATGAACTTCACGTAGTCCTCCAGGGATGGTTCGGGGTTGATCTGGTCCCAGCTTTCGGCCAGGGAAGGATCGTCGAGCTGCACGGTGAGGCCGGCATCGATGATGGCCTTGTATTCCTCCCGCATGGCGTCGGCGCAGGCGTAGACGAGTTCCTCATCCGACGTGTAGTACTCGTTGGCCACGCGGGCGCATGAGCCGGGGGAGAGGGATGCGACGAAGCCGTCCGAGAGGCCTGCGGCGGCGAGGCCCTTCTTCAGGTTCCTGATGTCCGAGGCCACCAGGTCCTGGCCCGTGTAGGTCAGGGGGCCGGTGATCTTGGGCTGGGTGACGCTCTTGCGGTGCGACAGGATTCCCGAAGAGGGATCGTTGTAGGCCTCGTTGAAGGCCTGCCTGTCCCGCCGGTCCGGGAAGGAGGTCAGGACGATGTTGCCGGGGGACGAACGGTGCACCTGCGCATCGGCCCAGCGGTCCACGTTGGTCGGTTCCAGGCCGCCGAGCCGTGCGAAGGAGTAGTTCCACCAGGCGCCGTAGTCCACCGAGCTGGACATCGTGTGCCCGTATTCGCCGTCGTTGGGAATGTCGATGCCGAGGTCCTTCTGGCGCTGGACCACGTCCACCACGGAGGACTCCAGGAGTTCCAGGAACTCGGGGGTGACGCCGTCGGTTTCCTTGGCGGCGTTGGCCGCGATCAGTTCCGGGGTGCGGGGCAAGGATCCCGCGTGGGTGACGCGGATGTGGTCGGTGTTCAGGGACATGCTGGAATCTTCCTTTCCATCGGTCCTGGCAGTAGCACCTTCGGCCGGCAGGAATGCTGCTGGACCGTGGTTGCTGCGGCGTCATCGAGCCAGGTCTCTCGGCCGCTCCGGATGGTTCACTCTCACATAAATCCAGATGCCTCCCTTTGGGCAAGTCGGCTCCGCTTTATGTCGCGGCGGCCTGTCGTGGCCACGCTTGCTCCCGGGAATCGAAAGCTGTCAGCATGCCGCTGCATGGGACACGCTCGCCGAACTGACGTCCCGGGCTGCCGGGGAGGCTGAGGACCATAGCACCAGGGTGCACGCCACGGTCCTTGCACAGAAAGGGCCGCGGCGGGCAAAAACAATGGACAAAGTGCCCTATCGGCTAAACTTGGGTGGTAAGAGCCCCGGAACTCTTGCTTCGTTGCGCCGTGCTGCGGCTGTGCGAAGGCCGGTATGTTCGGGGCATTCTCATGAACGGCGCTGCATAGGCCTGCCACCTGGTGGCCGGAACCGGGCGGCCCCGAACGAATGGGGGAGGATCCCATGCCAGCAATTGTGATCGTAGGAGCCCAGTGGGGCGACGAAGGAAAAGGCAAGGCCACCGACCTGCTGGGCGGCCGTGTTGACTACGTCGTCAAGCCCAACGGCGGCAACAACGCCGGGCACACCGTCGTCGTAGGCGGTGAAAAGTACGAACTCAAGCTGCTGCCGGCAGGCATTCTCAGCCCCAACGCCGTTCCCATTATCGGCAACGGCTGCGTGGTGAACCTTGAGGCCCTCTTCCAGGAAATCGACGGGCTGCAGGCGCGCGGCGCCGACACCTCGAAACTCCGGGTCTCCGCCAATGCCCACCTGGTGGCCCCGTACCACCAGGTACTGGACAAGGTCACCGAACGCTTCCTGGGCAGCCGGGCCATTGGCACCACCGGCCGCGGCATCGGCCCCGCCTACATGGACAAGGTGGCCCGGCTGGGCATCCGCGTGCAGGATGTCTTCGACGAGTCCATCCTTCGCCAGAAGGTGGAAGGCTCGCTCCGCCAGAAGAACGAACTCCTGGTCAAGGTCTACAACCGCCGCAGCGTCGTGGTGGACGAGATCGTGGAGTACTTCCTGTCCTTCGCCGAGCGGCTCCGCCCGCTGGTCATCGACAGCACACTGGTCCTGAACTCCGCCCTGGACGAGGGCAAGGTAGTGCTGATGGAGGGCGGCCAGGCAACGTTCCTGGACGTGGACCACGGCACCTACCCGTTCGTGACCTCCTCCAACCCCACCGCCGGCGGCGCGTCGGTTGGTTCCGGCATCGGCCCCACCCGGATCTCGCGCTCCATCGGCATCATCAAGGCCTACACCACCCGCGTTGGTGCCGGCCCGTTCCCCACGGAACTGTTCGACGAGATGGGCATGTACCTGCAGAAGACCGGCGGCGAGTTTGGCGTCAACACCGGCCGGCCGCGCCGCTGCGGCTGGTACGACGCCGTCCTGGCCCGCCACGCTTCCCGCGTCAACGGCTTCACTGACTACTTCGTCACCAAGCTGGACGTCCTCACCGGCATCGAGCAGATCCCGGTATGTGTGGCCTACGACGTGGACGGTGTCCGGCATGACGAGATGCCCATGACGCAGACCGAGTTCCACCACGCCAAACCGATCTTCGAGTACTTCGACGGCTGGACCGAGGACATCACGGGCGCCCGCACGCTGGCGGACCTTCCCGAGAACGCCCGCAACTACGTGCTGGCGCTGGAGAAGCTCTCCGGAACCCGCTTCTCCGCCATCGGCGTTGGCCCGGACCGGGACCAGACCATCGTGGTGAACGACCTCATCAACGACTGATGTGTGGGCCCCGCCGGCTAGGGAGCGGGCGGGGATTACGACGGCGGCAGGCCACCTTTGCGGGTGGCCTGCCGCTTTTCTTTGGGCGCGGCAGCGCAAATTTACACAGGCTTAACGCGACCGGCCTTGTGAGGCTTCCGGTGCCGCGGCCAGACTCGTCTGTACCACCTGGTGCCCAAGGAAGGATCGTCATGGCCGGAAAATTTGAAGCATTCGTTGACGCTGAGTCGTTTTTCCGGTTCCGCCTCCTGGCGCCGGATGGGGCCGTGATCGCCGTCTCCGGCCCTTTTGAGGACAAGGCCGCTGTGGCGGCAGGGATCGCTGCCGTGCGTGAATGTGCCGGGACGGGCTTGGTCACCGACCTGTGTCCCGCCGGAGCCGTTGCCCGTCCCGCGGCTGTACCCGTTTCGGTTGCTGCCGCTGCTCCGGTGGAGCAGCCCGCCGCCGTCGTACCTGTGTGCGGCGAGGAACGCACGCCCTCCAGCCCGCACGCCTTTGCACTGGCAGATGCGCTGCGCCGGCATGCAACGGCACCGCGGTGGAGCAGGGCAGCAGTCCGCTGAAAGACTTTCAAAAGTTTTCTCGAAAACGCGTAACCCTCCGGAGGCCTGGAGCGATTACCCCTATGTAGCGCCGGCCTGGAACCTGTCCCCCATCACGTTCCAGGCCGGCTCTTTCATCTTTCCGCAAGGGTGGCTGCCCATGCTGCGCCCGTCACTGGCCCGGGTCCGTGGCGCTTCGGGCTGCGCGGTTACTGGAGGGTAAAGTAAGGGCAGCGTTCAGGATGTACTGGGCGCTCGCCTTGCCACCACCCTTCTTGACGGAAAGCACCACGTCAGTGACCGATGCACAGACAGACGAGGCTCCGGACCAGCCATTGTCCGGGACTGCTGCCTTCAGCCTCGTCTACAAGACATACGCATCACAGGTACTGGGCTATCTCACGGCCCGGGGAGTCGAGGATCCGGAGGCCGCCATGCAGGAAGTGTTCGTTTCCGTGTTGCCCCGGCTCGATACAGTGCGCGGAGGAGAATCCGGGCTAAGGACCTTTATCTTCTCCGTGGCCCACGCCCGCATGGTGGACGACCATCGCCGCCAAAGCCGGACTCCCGTCAAGCTGTCCTTCGAACCCGAGCTCGACCAGCGCCAGGACACTTCGGCGGAGAAGGAAGCCCTGCAGCGCATCTCGCCCCAAGAGGTCCTTGCGCTGCTGGACGGCTTGCCCCAGGACCAGCGCGACGTGCTGTCGCTGCGCCTGATAGGAGGCCTCACGGTGGAACAAACGGCGGAGGCCATGGAAAAGAGCGCCGGTTCGGTGAAGCAGCTTCAGCGCCGCGCATTGCTCAAACTCCGGGAACTTGCCGCAGTGAAGGAGTACCTCGCGCCATGACATCCGTCCCGGACAACCTCGCCACCATCATTGACGACATGCTGCTGGATGCCGGCTTTGAACAGGATGCGGACCTTCGCGGCGCCCTGCTCTCACTGGGCGCCCTGGCATCACTGCCCGCGCCTGCGCCCGCAGGGGAACTTGCCGCGCTGCTCGCAGCCGGGGGACCTTCACCGTTGGAATGCCCGGCTCCAGCCGGGGAGCCGGGCGAGGAAGCAGCTGAAGAGGCAGCCGAACAGCCCGGTGGAAAGCCCGATGCGCAGCCTGAGGACGAGCTGGCGCGCCGCCGCCGGCGGCACCGCCCCACCGCGCTGGGCCTGGTGCTGGTGGCCGGGATGGGGCTGGGGGTGGGCGGCGTAGCCGCCAGCTCCACACCTGCCGGAAGCAGCGCCGTGGAGTACCTGCTGGAGGATTGGGCGCCTTGGAGCAGTACGGCCGGCGGGGCACCGACGGCAGGCTCTGGTTACCGTGCGCCGCAGGTGGCAGCGGATGGGGAACTCGCCGCTGCTGGTTCGCCTGCTGCGCCCGCCGGGACCGTGGATGCCGCAAACCTTGCCTCCCGCCTCCTTCAGGATCCTGCCGGCTCGCGCCGCGGGGAGTATGCGCGTACCGGTACCCCGCCCTGCGCCGGTCCGGTCAAACCCGAGGCCGCCGCCGGCACGGGAACGTGCACGCCGGCGGCTCCCGGGGCTGTTGCGCAGGGCAACGGAGCGGGCAGCGGCAAGGAAGTCCCCGGGGCTGTGGCGGAAGGGACGCCGGCGCGGCCAGGGGCCGCAGGGTCGGCGAAGGATGGACTCCAAGCGGCAACCGCCGCGCCGGACGCCGCGGATGCAGCGGGCGAGGTGCAGAAGGCAGCCGGCTCCGCGGTCAATGCAACGCCCGCGCAGGCGCAATCCGGCTCCCAGGGGGCAGGACAGGGAGCAGGCCCAAAGCCCACGTCTCCGGCAAAATAACCGCCAGACAGCAACAGCGGGCCCGTTGGACGGACCCGCTGTTGTCTTATCCCGTTTCCCGTCAGGCCATGACCTGGCGCTTGGACGAAATCACGCCGGTGTCGAAGCCGGCCAGGTGGAGTCCGCCGTGGAAGCGCGCATGCTCGATCTTCACGCAGCGGTCCATAACCACGTTGAGCCCGGCCTCTTCCGCGCCTGCTGCGACGCCTTCGTGCCAGGACCCCAGCTGCAGCCAGAGCGTTTTGGCGCCGGCGGCCACTGCCTCGTCAAGGACGCCTGGAAGGTCGTCGTGCTTGCGGAACACGTCCACAATGTCCGGGCTTTCCGGCAGGTCCGCCAGGGAGGCATAGGTGGGCTGGCCCAGGATCTCCTTGACTACCGGGTTGACGAAGTACACCTTATAGCGGGTGGAGGACAGCAGATAGGTGGCCACAAAGTAGCTGGCCCGGGACGGCTTATCCGAGGCGCCAACAATGGCAATGGACTTCGCCTGGCGAAGCAGGGAGAGCCGTTCAGGCGCTGACGGGCCGGACCAGGTACGTTCGGCGGTGCTCATGCGTTTGCTCCGATCGTGCAGGCGTCTGCCGGTTCTTCAATGACGACGGCGTCCGGGGCCGCCACGCTGGACGCTTCGGTGAGCGCCTGGTCCAGGTCCCACAGAATGTCCTCAATATCCTCAAGGCCCACCGAGATGCGGACCAGGTCCTCCGGCACGCCCGCGGATTCCAGCTGCGCCGGGCTCAGCTGCTGATGCGTGGTGGAGCCCGGGTGGATCACCAGGGTCCGCGAGTCGCCCACGTTGGCAAGGTGTGAGGCGAGCTGCAGCGATTCGATGAATTTCTGCCCTGCAGCACGCCCGCCCTTGACCCCGAAGGAGAAGACCGATCCGGGGCCCAGCGGCAGGTACTTCCGGGCCCGCTCGAAGTGCGGGTGCGAGGGAAGGCCGGAGTAGTTGACGTAGGCCACCCGGTCATCGTTTTCCAGCCACTCGGCTACGGCCCGCGCGTTCTTCAGGTGCTCATCCAGCCGCTGCGGCAGGGTTTCGACGCCCTGGAGCAGCTGGAACGCCGACTGCGGCGACAGGGCCGGGCCAATGTCACGCAGCTGCTCGCTGCGCAGCTTGGTGAGGAACCCGTATTCGCCGAAGTTGCCCCACCAGGAGACGTTTCCGTAGGAAGCCACTGGCTCGGTCATGGTGGGGAAATTGCCGTTGCCCCAGTTGAAGCGGCCGCTTTCCACCACGACGCCGCCCAGGGTGGTGCCGTGGCCGCCCAGGAACTTGGTGGCGGAGTGGATCACGATGTCGGCGCCGTGTTCGATGGGCCGCACGAGGTACGGCGTGCTCAAGGTGGCATCGACTACCAAGGGGATCCCGGCGTCGTGCGCCACCTTCGCCAGCCCCGCAAGGTCCTGGACCTCCGACGACGGGTTCCCCACCACCTCCACGAAGATCGCCTTGGTGTTGTCCCGGACCGCCGCGGCATAGTCGGCGGGGTCGGTGCCGGGAACGAAGGTGGTGTCCACGCCGAAGCGGCGCAGGGTCACGTCCAGCTGGGTCACGGTGCCGCCGTACAGCTGCGAAGCGGCCACGATGTGGTCGCCCGCCTGGGTCAGCGCGGCGAAGGTGATGAACTCCGCGGCCATGCCCGACGACGTCGCAACCGCTCCGATGCCGCCTTCCAGGGACGCGATGCGCTCCTCGAAGGCCGCGACCGTGGGGTTGCCGATGCGGGAGTAGATGTTGCCGTACTTCTGCAGGGCGAACAGGTTGGCGGCGTCATTGGTGTCCTTGAAGACAAAAGACGTGGTCTGGTAAATCGGGACGGCGCGGGCCCCGTGCTCGGCGTCGGGGGTGCCGCCGGCGTGCAGGGCGCGGGTGCGGAAACCGAAGGTGCGTTCAGCCATCAGACGGCCACCGCCTGGGCGGCTACGGGAGTGGTTGAGAGGTCCAGCTCGGTGCCGTTCTTCCGTGCCAGGTCGGCTTCCAGTTCGCGGACGATCGGCAGGATGTCCCGGCCGAACGCGGCCACTTCCTCCTGGAAGTGCAGGTAGCAGGTGAGGAACAGGTTCACGCCGATCTTCTTGTACTCGACGATCCGTTCGGCAATCTGCTCCGGGGTGCCGATCAGCTGGGTCTTGAAGCCGTCGTTGTACTGGATCAGGTCCTCGAAGGTGGAGTCGGCCCACATGCCCTTGCCGTCCTTGGTGGACGCGCCGGCTTCCTGCACCGCGTCCCGGAAGCCCTGCACGGCGGGCTTGTGCGCCTTTTCCACTATCTCGCGGAGGGTGTCTCTGGCTTCTTTCTCGGAGTCGCGGGCGATGACGAAACCGTTCAGGCCGAACCGGGGTGCGGCCAGCTGTCCCGCAGTGCCGCGGCGGGCCTCACCGGCCGAGGCGACCACGCCGGCGATGTTGTCTTTGAAGCCCTCCAGGTCCTTGCCGTTGGAGAAGTACCAGTCCGCCACGCGGCCCGCGGTGGCCTGGGCCGCCGTCGAGTTGCCGCCGAAGAAGATCTCGGGGTGGGCGCGGCCCGGCACGTCCACCGGGGAGGGGTTCAGGGTGAAGTCGGTGATGTTGTAGTACTTGCCGGACTGGTTGTATTCCTGCTCGGTCCACAGGCCGCGCAGGACGTTGATGAATTCCTCCGTGCGGACGTAGCGCTCGTCGTGCTCCAGCCACTCCAGGCCGAAGTTGGTGAACTCGCTTTTCAGCCAGCCGGAGACGATGTTCACCGCGGCACGGCCGTTGGAGATGTGGTCGGCCGTGATGATGTACTTCGCCAGGACGCCGGGGTGCCACATGCCGGGATGGACGGCGGCGATCACCTTGAGCCGCTCGGTGGCGGCCAGCAGGGCCAGGCTGAACGAGGTGGCCTCGTGCTGCTTGTCCGCCCCGTAGGAGGCCGCGTAGCGGGTCTGGGTCAGGGCGTACTCAAAGCCGGATTCCTCGGCGATGCGGGCCAGCTTCTTGTTGTAGTCGAAGTCCCAGCCGGTGCGCTGTTCGATGGTGGATACCACCAGGCCGCCGGAGACGTTGGGAACCCAGTAGGCGAATTTGAGCGGTTCTGAGAGTCGGGCGACGTTGCTGATCTCGGTCATGAATTTTCCTTTGCTAGGGCCCGCTGGTGCAGGACTTGCTGGATGCCGGCGATAGCCGGTTCGTTCTGGAGGGAGGTGGTGTCACCCAGGGTTGTTCCTTCGAACAGCTGGGTGAGCAGCCGGCGCATGATCTTGCCGCTGCGGGTTTTGGGAACATCGGGGACCACGACGACGTCGCGCGGCTTGGCGATCGGGCCGATCTCCTTGGCCACGTGGTTCCGGAGAGCCTCGGTTGTTGAGCTTGTCGAAACCCCGGCCTTCACGACGACGAAGGCAACCACGGCGTGCCCTGTTTTGGGGTCCGCCACCGGGCAGACGCCGGCCTCCACGACGTCCGGGTGCGACACCAGGGCGGATTCGATTTCGATGGTGGAGAGCAGGTGGCCGGAGACGTTGAGGGTGTCGTCCACCCGGCCCAGGATCCAGATGTCGCCGTCGGCGTCGTATTTGGCGCCGTCGCCGGCCAGGAACCAGCCCTGGTCCGCGTACTTGCTCCAGTAGGAGTCGAAGTAGCGCCGCGGATTGCCCCAGACGGTGCGCGCGATGGCGGGCCCGGGGGAGTCAACCACGATGTTTCCCTGGACGCCCGGGGCAACTGTTGTGCCGGCGTCGTCCACGATCCTTGTGCTGACCCCGGGAAGCGGGCGGGCTGCGCAGCCGGGCTTGAAGGTTGTGTCCGTCGGCGCGGGGGAGAGGATGGTGGCGCCGGTTTCGGACTGCCACCACGTGTCCACCACGGGTGCGGTGCCGGCGCCGACGTTATCCCGCAGCCAGCGCCATGCCTCCGGGTTGACCGCTTCTCCCACGGTGCCCAGCAGACGGATGGAGGAGAGGTCGTAGGTGTCCGGGACGCCGTCGGGGAACCAGCCCATGAGGGACCTGACCAGCGTGGGCGCGGTGTAGTACTGGGTGACGCCGTAGCGTTCGATGATCTCGAAGTGCCGCCCGGGATGCGGCGTGTTGGGAGTGCCCTCGAAGATCACTTGCGTCACGCCGTTGGAGAGCGGGCCGTAGATCTCGTAGGTGTGGGCCGTGACCCAGGCAAGGTCCGCGGTGCACCAGTGCACGTCCTGGTCACGCAAGGCCGGGTCCGGGTTGCTGAACAGGTGCTCGAAGCTCCACGAGGCCTGCGTCAGGTAGCCGCCGGAGGTGTGCACCAGGCCCTTGGGCTTGCCGGTGGTGCCGGAGGTGTACATGATGAACAGCGGCGTCTCGGCGTCGAACGACTCCGGCTCGTGGACGTCAGGGGCGTTTCCGACGACGTCATGCCACCACACGTCGCGGCCTGCAGTCATGGGGACGGTAGCCAGCTCGGCGGCCGGGGTGGTGCGGTTGACCACCACGACGTGCTCGATTGCGTTCTCGCCGGACACGGCGGCGTCAGCATTGTCCTTCACCGGGACGGCGACGCCGCGGCGGAACTGCCCGTCGGTGGTGACCAGGAGCTTGGCGCCGGTGTCCTCCACCCGGAACTTCAGCGCTTCCGCGGAAAACCCGCCGAACACCAGGGAATGGATGGCGCCGATCCGAGCCACGGCCAGCGTGATGATGATTGTCTCGGGAATGACGGGGAGATAGATGACCACCCGGTCGCCCTTGGTGATGCCCAGGGCCAGGAGCGCATTGGCTGCCTTGGACACCTCGCGCTGGAGTTCGGCGTACGTGATGGACCTGCTGTCGCCCGGCTCGCCTTCGAAGAGGAGGGCCACCTTGGCGCCGCGGCCGGCCGCGACGTGGCGGTCCACGCAGTTGGCGGCCACATTGAGCCGTCCGCCCTCAAACCAGGTGATGCCCGGTCCGCGGCCGGCTTCAGGGTCCGCCGGATTCCAGCGGTGCGCAGTGTGCCACGGGGTGTCCCAGTCCAGGCGCAACGCCTGCTGCTCCCAGAAGGCAACGTTGTCCGGGTGCACCCCCGCGTTCAGGTCCATCGTTTCAGAGGCGCTCAAGCCCATCGTTTCACTCCATCGGTCCTGGCGGTAGCACCCGACGGAGGCAGCGTTCCGGAAAAGCCAGTTCCGGATATCCGTTGCTGCGGTCCTTGCTATCGCCGGGGCGTTGGGGCGCGTCCGGCGACCAGGGTTGCTGCGGCGTCATTGATCCAGGTCTCTCGGCCGCTCGGGATGGTCAAAGACCACTACACAGCAATGAATCGGCGAGAGCAAACTATCGCGTCCGCCGCGTAATATTCATTCACAGCGTCCATCGGCGCCCCGGATCATTCTTTTATTCGATCCGCTGTGACTTCAGGTATGGAGCGTAGGCTGATCCCATGGGCCACACGAACGATCCTGCAGTCATTGAACGGCTTATGCGAACCAAGGGCCGGTGGGCCATCGTGGGCCTGACCACCAATGAGTGGCGCTCAGCCTACGATGTTTCGCTGTTGATCCGCGACCGGCTGGGCATGGACATCATCCCCGTCAACCTGCCCGGCGATGCTGTCCACGGCGAACCGGGGTACCGCACCCTGGCCGACATTCCGGCGGAAAAGCAGCCCATCGACGTCGTGGATTGCTTTGTGAATTCGCAGAAGGTGGGCAGCGTGGTTGACCAGGCCATTGCCGTCGGTGCCAAGGCCGTGTGGCTGCAGCTGGGCGTCATTGATGAGGCGGCGGCGGAGCGCGCCAAGGCGGCCGGCCTCGATGTGGTGATGAACGTCTGCCCTGCCCAGATCGCCTGGAAGTACGGGCTTTAGCGCTCCCCTAACCCCGGCGCTTCAGCAATTCAGGATAATGCCGTTCGGTGACATCCGGGTGCGCACGCATGCGCCCCTTAAGCATGTTCAGGCCGAACGATGCCAGCAGCGGGTTGGCGGGATCGTCCGTGATGCCGCGGGCAGCCGCTTTCAGCTCAGGCGCCAGGGGGACCGGCTCGATGACAGCGTCCAGCCGCGGCGACCAGAAGAACGGCACCGAGTAGCGGTCAACCCCCGGCGGCGGGGCCTGGACACGGTGGATGGTGGCCGCCAGATAACCCTCGGTGGCCACTTCCAGCATCTCGCCCAGGTTCACCACCAGGGCGCCCGGTAGGGGCTCCACCTGCAGCCATTCGCTGGTACCGGGCGGCAGCACTTCAAGGCCGCCCACATCGTCCTGCAGCAGGAGCGTCACGAACCCGTAATCGGCGTGGGATCCGACGCCCTGGTCGCCGGCGGCTTCCACCACACCGCCCACGTAGTGCACCAGCTTGCCCATCCACGCCGGGGTGTCCCGGAAGGGTTCGTCGAAGTAGTCCTCCGGCAGCTGCAGCGAAACCGCGATGGCCCGCAGCAGCTCCATCCCTACCTCTGACATGAGGTCCGCCCACTCCATGGCGGCAGGCCTGAGTTCGGGGAACGCTTCGTCCGGCCAGAGGTTGGGCCCCTGCAGCAGCCAGAACGGCTGGTCCTCCGGGTAGTCCGCCACCGGTCCGCGCTCCGGGGAATAGTCGATCTGCTCCCTCGCATCCGCCCGGCCCTGGGTCACTTCCGTTCCCATGCGGGTGTATCCACGGAAGTGCGGCGACAGCCGGTTGTCCAGCTTCATCCGCTCCTCAAGCGGCAGGCTGAAGAAGCGCCGCACCAGGTCCAGGAGCTCTTCGGCTTGGCCCGGACGGCCGCCGTAGCCGGTGATTTGGAAGAAACCCACATCGTGGGTGGCGTGCCGCAGCTGCTCGATGAACTCCGGGCTGAAGGGCCCATAAGGCTGCCGTGCCGAACTCAGATCCAGAACAGGTATGGCTCCCTGGTCACGTGACATCCTCGCAGACTAGCACCGTGCAGGTCCGCTTTATAGGCTTCCTTCATGGACCCCAACGCGCTGCGGACGATCTGCCTGTCGTTTCCGGGAGCCTACGAGGATTTTCCGTTTGGACCGGAAACCTCGGTCTTCAAGGTCCGCGCCGCGGTTGCCGGCGGCACCCGCCATGAGGCAAAGCTGTTTGCCTTGTCATCGATGGACGAGCACGACTTTTACGTGAACCTGAAGTGTGAACCGGCGCTCGCGGTGCAGTTGCGGGCAGTGCACCCGGCGATTACCGGCGCGTGGCACATGAACAAGGCCCACTGGAACGGTGTCCGCCTCGACGGTTCGCTGCCGGACGGGATGATCCGGGACATGGTGGAGGACTCCTACGACCTGGTGGTGTCAGGCTTGAGCCGCAAGCAGCAGGAACAACTCGGGTGGGCACGGCTCGGGAAGGAAGGTAGCAATGACTGACAGGGCAACGGCCGGGTTGGACTATCCGGGAGTGGGAGGCACGGAACAGGGCAGCGCGCCGGAAGGTTATGACCGCGTTCTTGAGGAAGCCCGGCTGGGCACCGGACTGGACGTCTACCGGCGCGTGGCGGACGGCATCCTGGGCTGGGAGCTGCAGCGGCGGGCAGGGCTGCGCGTCCGCGCCGATTCACCAAGGGCGGTCCCAGGCGCACACGTGGTGAGCGGATTCGGCGTCGGGCCCTTCCGCATGCCGGCCCCCTGCCAGGTGGTGTGGGTCCATGAGCCGGCGCCGGACGGTGTTCCGCAATCGGCGGGTTTTGGCTACGGGACGCTGCCCGGACACCCGGCCCGCGGAGAGGAATCTTTTGAAGTGGAGATCAACAGCCAGGGAGAGGTGTGGCTGCGGATCCGGGCCTTCAGCAGGCCTGCCAACTGGTTCTACGCCGCCGGTGGCGTGGTGACCCGTGCGGCGCAGCGTTACGTTACTTCTCGGTACATTGAAGGGGCACGCAGTCTCGCCGCGGAAGGAAAGTCCCAGTGATCTTTATTGTCGTCAAGTTCAAGGTCAAGCCCGAGTGGTCCGAGCGCTGGCCTGCCCTGGTGGCAGACTTTACCGAAGCCACCAGGCAGGAACCCGGCAACCTCTGGTTCGACTGGTCCCGCAGCCTGGATGACCCCAACGAATACGTCCTGGTGGAAGCCTTCAAGGACGACGCCGCCGGCGACCACGTGAACAGTGACCACTTCCAGAAGGCCATGGCGGATATGCCGCAGGCCCTTGCCGAGACTCCACGGATCGTCAGCCGCCAGCTGGAGGGCGAGGGCTGGGACCTCATGGGCGAACTCACCATCTAACCCCGCCATCGATTGCTCCGTAGCTGTCGTTTTGGTCCTCCTAAACGGCAGGTACGGAGCAATCGATAGCATGAAGCATGTGGATCGGGTGGAGTGAGTTCGACATCCTCCTCGGTGACGTGCACAGCCTGAAGGAGAAACGGTCCGTGGTCCGGCCGCTCCTGGCTGAACTCAAACGCCGCTTCGAGGTGTCCGTAGCGGAGGTGGGGGACCACAGCCAGTACCGGCGCACGCAGCTCGGCGTTGGCCTGGTGGCAGCGGACCGGCCGCACCTCGTGGAGGTGCTCGCCGCCGTCGAACGCTTCGTGGCGGGGAGGCCGGAGATCGAACTGCTCAGCGTCCGCCAGCGCGAGCTGCACAGCGAGGACTGATCCCATCGATTGCTCCGTACTTGTCGTTTTCACGCTCCAAAACGACATTTACGGAGCAATCGATGAGGGGTGTGGATAACTTCTGCGCGGATGCCAGGATTTTGCTCTCATGGATCGATGAAGACCCCACAGCCGCTGCCGGAGGAACTCCGGGGACGCCCCTTCACGCTTGTTAACGCTTCGGCTGCCGGAGTCTCCCCACGCCGCTGGCGGCACGGTTCCCTGACACGGCGTGGCAGGGGTATCAGGATGGAAGGCCCGACGGCGGAGCTTTCGTTGGGCACGCGGGTCCGGCCTTTCATTGAGGTCAATGAGCGCTGCGCCGCATCCCATGTCACCGCCGCGGAGCTGCATTCACTGCCACAGCGGCGGCAAAACGAAACCTTTGACGTATACCACCTCATCCGGCCGGAAGGCGCAGCCCACCTGGAGAGGCCCCACGTCATCGTCCACCGGATGAAGCTGTACGAGGACGAGGTCACCACGATTGAAGGCCTTCCGGTGACGACGCCGGAGCGGACCTGGCTCGACATGGCTGAGCTGCTGTCAATCGACGAAATCGTGGCGATGGGGGACAGTTGCGTGCGCGTGCCCAGACCCGAGTTGGAAGGCCGGGATATGCCGCTGTGCACCATTAGGGACCTGCAGCGGATGATTGACAGGCACCGGGGAAAGCGGGGGCTCCGGAAGGCGAAGGAGGCCCTGGAGCTTATCCGGGTCGGGTCGGATTCACCGCAGGAAACGATGTTGCGGCTCGCTATCGTCCGAGCGGGGCTGCCCGAACCCGAGCTGAACGTTCCGATCGTTGCAGACGACGGCAGCAGGCATCATGAGCCTGACCTCTCTTACCGGAAGTACCGGATTGGCATCGAATATGAGGGCGAACATCATGGCGAAGAGGGGCAGACTGTCCGGGACATCCACCGCTCAGAGCGCTACGCCGCCCTGGGGTGGACCGAGGTCAGGATTTCAAAGCGCCATATGCTCAACGACGCCAAGCCCGCCGCCGCCAAAGTCCTCGTAGCCCTGGCGCAGGCCGGCTGGCGGAGGGGTGCTTAAAAACGAGTGCTCCGTACTTGTCGTTCTGAGGGTTCAAAACGACAAGTACGGAGCAATCGATGAGGGCTAAATCAGCCGAAGTACTTCGGCAGCGTCCCCTCGTGGGCTTCGCGGAGGGCGTCAAGGGAGAGGCCCTCCACGCCGTTGATCTCCAGCTTGCCGCTGGCCGCGTCCACCACGCCGATGCGGGTGTGGGCGAAACCGCGGGCGGTGCACATGTCCGTGAAGCGGACTTCCTCGGACCGCGGGACGCCCACAATGGCACGGCCCTGGGACTCGGAGAAGAGCGCCGTGAACAGGTCCACGCCGTCCCGGTCCATGATGTCCTGCAACGCGATCCGGGCGCCCACGCCGTAGCGCAGCGAAGACTCCACCAGCGCAGCCGCGAGGCCGCCCTCGGAGAGGTCATGCGCGGAGTCGATCATGCCGTCGCGGGAAGCGTTGATCAGGATCTCACCCAGTGAGCGCTCGGCCTCAAGGTCTACCTTCGGCGGCTGCCCCCCGAGGTGCCCGCGCATGTTGGCCCACTCGGAGCCGTCCAGCTCGGCACTCGTGGTGCCCAGCATGTAGATGGCCTGGCCATCCTCGCGCCAGCCCGACGGCGTGCGGCGCGCGACGTCGTCGAGCTTGCCCAGGACCGCCACCACGGGGGAGGGGTGGATGGGGGTGGTGCCCGTCTGGTTGTACAGCGAGACGTTGCCGCCGGTGACGGGGATGCCCAGCACCATGCAGGCGTCGGACAGGCCGCGGATGGCCTCAGCCAGCTGCCACATGACGTCCGGATCCTCGGGAGAGCCGAAGTTCAGGCAGTCGCTGACGGCCATGGGGATGGCGCCTGCTGTGGCGACGTTGCGGTAAGCCTCGGCCAGCGCCAGCTGCGCGCCGTGGTACGGGTCGAGGTAGGTGTAGCGGCCGTTGGCGTCGGTGGCCAGGGCCACGCCCAGGCCGGACTCCTCGTCAACGCGGACCACGCCGGCGTCGTCCGGGAAGGCCATGGAGGTGTTGCCGCCCACATAGCGGTCGTACTGGTTGGTGATCCAGGACTTGGAGCACATGTTCGGCGAGGCCACGAGTTCGGTCACGGCCGCAGCGAGCTCAGCCGGAGCTGCCGGGCGTCCGGCGTCCTGGACGGACCCGGTGAAGGTGTCGGCCTGGACCGAATCCTGCCACTCGGGACGGGCGAACGGGCGGTCGTAGACCGGGCCGTCGTGCGCCACGGTGCGGGGATCGACGTCGACAATCACGTCACCCTCCCACGTGATGATCAGGCGGCCGGTGTCGGTCACCTCGCCCAGCCAGGAGTACTCCACGGCCCACTTGTCCATCACGGCTTCGAACGCTTCCACGTTCTCGGGGGTGACAACGGCCATCATGCGTTCCTGCGACTCGGACATCAGGATCTCGCCCGGGGTCAGCGTGGGGTCGCGCAGGAGGACGGAGGTCAGCTCGACCTGCATGCCGCCGTCGCCGTTGGAGGCCAGTTCCGAGGTGGCGCAGGAGATGCCTGCAGCGCCGAGGTCCTGGATGCCTTCAACCAGGGAGCCCTTGAACAGCTCCAGGCAGCACTCGATGAGCACTTTTTCCGCGAACGGGTCGCCCACCTGGACGGCGGGACGCTTGGACGGCTTGGTGTCGTCGAAGGACTCGGAGGCCAGCACGGACGCGCCCCCGATGCCGTCGCCGCCGGTGCGCGCACCGAACAGGACCACCTTGTTGCCCTTGCCGGAGGCGTTCGCCAGGCGGATGTCCTCGTGGCGCATGACGCCAACAGCGAGGGCGTTGACCAGCGGGTTGCCCTGGTAAACGGAGTCGAACACCATCTCGCCGCCGATGTTGGGCAGGCCCAGGGAGTTGCCGTAGCCGCCGATGCCCGCCACTGCGCCGTGCATGACGCGGGCGGTGTCCGGGTGGTCGATGGCGCCGAAGCGCAGCGGATCCATGACGGCCACGGGCCGGGCGCCCATGGAGATAATGTCGCGGACAATTCCGCCGATGCCGGTCGCGGCACCCTGGTAGGGCTCAACGAACGACGGCGAGTTGTGTGATTCGATCTTGAAGGTTACGGCCCAGCCGTCCCCCAGGTTGGTCACGCCGGCGTTTTCGCCGATGCCCACCAGCATGTCCTTCTTCATTTCCTCGGTGACCTTCTGGCCGAACTGGCGCAGGTGGTTCTTGGAGGATTTGTAGGAGCAGTGCTCGCTCCACATGACGGAGTACATGGCCAGCTCTGCGCCGGTGGGGCGCCGGCCCAGGACCTTGACGATCTCGTCGAACTCGTTCTGCTTGAGGCCCAGCTCGGCCCAGGGCAGCTCAGTGTCCGGGGTCTTCGCGGCGTTCTCGACGGTGTCGATGTTGAACTTCTTGGTGGTTTCGGTGGTCACTTGTCGCCTCCCACAATCTTGTTCAGTACGGAGGTGAAGAAACCGAGGCCGTCGGTGCAGGAACCGCCGATGCCATCGAGGGATTCGGGGCCGAAGCCCGGCTCCACGGCGTGCTCGGGGTGCGGCATGAGGCCCACCACGTTGCCGGCGGCGTTGGAGATGCCGGCGATGTCCCGGCGGGACCCGTTCGGGTTGAAGCCCACGTAGCGGAACACGACGCGGCCCTCGGCCTCAAGGGCGTCGAGGGTTTTCTCGTCCGCGATGTACTGGCCGTCCTGGTTCTTCAGCGGGATGGTGATTTCCTGCCCCGCCTGGTAGTCCAGCGTCCACGCGGTGTTGGTGTTCTCAACGCGCAGCACCTGGTCCCGGCAGAGGAATTTCAGGTGGTCGTTCTTGATCATCGAACCGGGCAGCAGGTGCGACTCGGTGAGGATCTGGAAGCCGTTGCAGATGCCGAGCACGGGCAGCTTGGCGTCAGAATTCGCAGCGTCGATGATTTTGGACATCAGCGGTGCGAAGCGGGCAATGGCGCCGGCACGGAGGTAGTCGCCGTAGGAGAAGCCGCCGGGAATCACGACGGCGTCCACGTCACCGAGTTCGGTGTCGCCGTGCCAGAGTTCGACGGCGGTGGCACCGGCCAGGCGCACGGCGCGGGCGGCGTCCCGGTCGTCCAGGGTGCCGGGGAACGTAACGACGCCGATCCGGGCGCCGGCAAGGCGCGGCTCCGCGGCGACGGCGACAGCCTCGCCAATCAGGGGAAGTTCAGTCATCTCAGGCCTCGACGACCTCGACGTTGACGACATCCTCGATCACGGGGTTGGACAGGAGGGTTTCGGCGGCGTCGCGGGCCTGGGCCAGGATTTCCTCCGTCACCTCGCCGTCAACCGTCAGTTCGAAACGCTTGCCCTGGCGGACAGAGCTGAAGCTGGTGAAGCCCAGCCGGGGGAGAGCGCCGACGATCGCTTTCCCCTGCGGGTCCAGAATCTCGGGCTTGGGCATGACGTCAACAACGATCCGGGGCATCCGGCAACTCCTGTGCGTGAGCTTGGGTAAGGGCGCAGCGGAGTGGTGCCGTCTCACGCCGTACCGGTGTGTCGGGGACAAAGGGTCACCTTGGGTTGGTTCACCATGAGGTCGGGCGCTCCGCGAGCTTGCCTTACCATTCTACCGGCCCGCGCGCACCCCTTTGTATCCCGGGGGGCCGTGCAGCCGGGCCGGCGGAAACCTGGAGCCGGGGGCGGTTTCCAAAAGTGGTTCTGGAGTTGACGGGAGGCCTTCACTAGGATTGCTGGATGGCTGAGAATTCGAAGTCTGTGCTGTTGCCGGTGGTTGCCGCCGCCGTGTTCGCCGGCCTGGGCCGGATGGTGTTCCAGAAGGTGAAAGCGGACCGCTTGGCCCGCGACACCCGCGTAGCCGGGCCGGTGGATGAGAAGACCAGGCAATGGATCAGTGATGTGGTGCGCACTCCCCGGCAATAGCGCGGGCAGCGATTCTCCGCTCGTTACAGGGCGTCCTTCGGGACGCCCTTTTTCTATACCTGGTTATCTTTCGGCCGTTCGTATGACAAGCAAAATTTCCCACATTGTGCCCTATGTCATATCGCGCTCTCATTCTGTACTCTGTGATCAGTCTGGTCTCAGCACATTACAAAACCTGTAATTTCCGCTGCAGTGCCAGTCGGTCGGCGCCCGCCAAGTCTGGGCGGCACATCGTGAAAGGGTTGCACGTGAAATCAACTGGAATGAGCCCTTTGCGGGCTGGGGGACTCCGGAAGGCGGCCGCGCTGGCCGTCGGGTTGCCCCTGATCCTGAGCTCGCTGGCCGTCGGCCCCGCTTCGGCGGCGCCTGACGCCCAGGGTGCGGGAAATGCTTCCTCCAGCGCAAAGAACAGTCAGTTCAAGGACGGCCGGTACATCGTGGTACTCGCCGGCCCGGCTGCCGCAGCCTATGAAGGGGGAGCAGCAGGGCTGGGCGCAACCAAGCCCCAGCAGGGCAGGAAGCTGGACGCCGCCAGCCCCAACTACAAGGCGTACGACGCGCACCTGCGCAACCAGCAGCGGGACGTTGCAGCGTCCCAAGGCGTCACCCCCGTCCAGCAGTACACCGCAGCCCTTAACGGATTCACCGCGGAGCTGACAGCGGCACAGGCCTCTGCGTTGTCAAAGGACAACCGGGTCCTGGTGGTAGCGCCCGACGTTGAAAACAAGCCTGACTACACCACCAACGACTTCCTTAAGCTCACGGGCCCCGAGGGGGCGTGGGCCAAGCAGTTCGGCGGAGAAGCCAACGCGGGCAAGGGTGTAGTGGTTGGCGTCATCGACTCCGGCTACGCGCCGGACAACCCCTTCCTGCAGGGCGAACCGCTGAAGCCGCTGCAGGGGACCCCGCAGGTTGGTGTTCCCTACCGCACTGGTGACGGCAAAATTGCCATGCTTAAGGCGGACGGCACCACGTTCGAGGGCGAATGCCAAAAGGGCCAGGACACCAGGGCATCCTTTGACGGATCGCTGTGCAATTCCAAGGTCATAGGTGCCCGGTATTTCGCTGATTCCTTCCTTCAGTACGTGCCCCCGGGAAACCGAGCACCGGAAGAGCAGATCTCTCCCGTTGACGTTGGCAGCCACGGCACGCACACCGCCACCACGGCAGCCGGCAACGCCAACATCGAGCAGGTGATCGACGGAGCCAGCTTCGGAAAGAGCTCCGGCGTGGCCCCCGCGGCGAAAGTCTCCGTCTACAAGGTCTGCTGGGAAGACACCAGTCCGGACACCGGCGGCTGCTATTCCTCCGCTTCCGTTGAGGCCGTGGACGCCGCCATCAAGGACGGCGTCGACGTCCTGAACTACTCCATATCCGGCAACAACAACAGCACTACCGACCCCGTGGCGCTGGCGTTCCTGAACGCTGCCGCCGCCGGCATCTTCGTATCTGCCTCCGCTGGCAACTCCGGCCCCACCGCTTCCACCGTGAACCACGCTTCTCCGTGGCTGACCACGGTGGCTGCTTCCACCTTCCCCAGCGACCTGCTGGGAACGGTCAAGGTGTCCGATGGTTCGCTGTACCGCGGTGCGTCCATCATGAAATCGGAAGTGGCGGACAAGCCCGTTGTCGTGGCTGCCGCTGCCGCCGCGCCCGGTGCAGCCAACCCCAACCTCTGCGGCCCGGGAACCCTTGATGCTACCAAAGTGGCCGGCAAGGTGGTGGTCTGCGACCGCGGCGTGGTGGACCGGACCGCCAAGAGCCAGGAAGTCCTGGACAAGGGCGGCGTGGGCATGATCCTGGTGAACCTCACCAGCAGCTCGGAGGACGCCGACAACCACGTCGTTCCCACGGTCCACGTCAACGCCCCCGAGAGCCTGGAACTGAAGTCCAAGCTGGAAGCCAACCCGGCGCTGACTGTCAGCCTGGTCAAGGGCGACCTGACCGGCCTGCCGCCGGCAGCCGCACCCCAGATCGCGGGCTTCTCATCCCGCGGACCCACCCTTGCATCCGGCGGTGACCTGCTCAAGCCGGATATTTCGGCCCCGGGTGTGAACGTCCTGGCTGGTGTCTCCACCATCGGCAACCACGGCGCCCAGTTTGGCTTCATGTCCGGCACCTCCATGGCGGCCCCGCACATCGCCGGCTTCGGCGCCCTGGTACTGGGCAAGCAGCCCAAATGGAGCCCCGCCATGGTGAAGTCCGCCATGATGACCACCGCCTACCCGCTGGTTAAGGCCGACGGCACTCCCAACACGGATCCCTTCCAGGGCGGTGCAGGCCATATCGATTCAACCCGAGTCCTCGATCCCGGGCTGGTCTACGACTCCGGCATCCAGGATTGGCTCGGCTTCCTGAACGGACAGGGCGTGGACACCGGAGCCCCGCAGGCAGGCACAATCGCTGCCCGCGACCTCAACCTGCCCTCCATCGCGCTGGGCAGCCTGGTTGGGGAGGTCCAGGTGAAACGCAAGATCACCGCCCTGGTGCCGGGTAATTACCGGCCCGAAGTGAACATGCCGGGCTTCAACGTCAATGTGGAACCCAAGGCACTGAACTTCGCCAAGGCCGGCCAGACCCGTGAAGTGACCGTGACCATCCGGAACACCAGCGCACCAGTGGGGCAATTCACTACTGGAAGCCTCACCTGGAAGGGCCCCCGGACGGTGACGTCGCCAATCGCCATCCGCCCCGTTGACGCCCAGATCGCCCCGTCGTTCTCCTTCAACTCGGCCACGGGCACCGGCAGCGGCACCATGGAGCTCGTCTCCGGCTCGGACAACCCCATCGCCGTTGGCGTGGAAGGCCTGGCGCCGCTCAGCCAGACCGCCGTCACCAAGACCCCGGGCGCGTACGCGCCCACGAATGACGCGCACAATGCCCTGCTCGAGGTAAACGTGCCGGCAGGCACGTCGTTTGCCCGGCTGGGCATCCAGGCACAGTCGAACGACGTCGACTGGGACATGGTGGTCTACGCCCCGAACGGAGCGGGTGGCCTCACGGCAACCCAGGTGGCAACGGCATCCGCGAGCGAATTCCTGGACCTGGAATCACCCCGTCCCGGTACCTACTACGTGGTGGCCAACCTGTATGCCACCCCGGACAACGGGCCAGCCACTGCCTCCGTCCAGGCCGTGACCTTTGCCGGAGATGCGGGCAACCTGACAGTGAACCCGAACCCCATCGTGGCGCCGAACGGAACCGCCACCTCCGCGACGCTGAACTGGACGGGCCTTGCCGAGGGGTCCTACCTCTCACGGCTGAGCCTCGGCAGCAACGGCATCAAAACCTGGGTGAACGTGCAGGTGGGAACGGGCACGGCTCCCGCTCCGGCCGGCGCTCCCCAGCTTGGCCTGGCACAGGCGGTACCCGCCTCGTAGCCGGGAAGACATGGGGGGAAGGTCCCGGGTGGTCGCCAGGCCGCCCGGGACCTTTTTCGTTTCCTGCCGCTGTGGTTCCCGCCCGGTTGGTCCGTGCGCGGGAAGCTAGGTGGCGGTCCCGCCCAGCAAGGGGCCCATGGCTTTCCAGCGGGCAATTTCACAGCCGTCGGTGCGGCTGAAGGTCGCGTGGACGCTGCGGCCACGGAATGTACCGGTGACCACAGCAACCTGCGGGCCCCCGTACTGCTGCGTGCACAGCTTGGGCGGGCCCGGCTTTGGGAAAAAGATGTCCTCACCGAACCGCTCCACGGCTGCCAGGGCGCCCGCGGGCTCGGGCAGTGTGGTCCCGGCGATGGGGTGGCCGTCCTCGGATACCAGCCGGAACACGTGTTCGGGGGCGTCGGGGTGGTCACGGATGCTGATGGTGAGGTCTATCACCGCGGGGCTCCCGCTGCGATGCCCTCAAGTTCCACGGCCAGCCTTCCGCGCAGGACCCCCGCCTCCGCTGCGAACGTCCGCTGGTGCTCGACATAGGCGGCCTTGCCGTGGGTCGTCTCGATGGGGATTGCGGGATATCCCCAGTCCGCCAGGTCGTACGGGGATGCCTGCATATCCATGGCCCTGATCCGCCACGACAACTCAAAGCAGTCCATCACCAATTCGCTGGACAGCGCCGGCAGCAGTTTGTATGCCCATTTGTAGAGGTCCATGTTGGCATGCAGGCATCCCGGCTGCTCCATGTGCCGTTGCGATTCCCGGCTGGGGGAATGCTCGTTGAGCGGGATGGCGTCCGGGGTATAGAACCGGAACGCGTCGAAGTGGGTGCAGCGGATCCTGTTGTCCTCCACCACCTTGTCCGTACCGGCTGCTCCCAAACGCAGCTGCAGGTACTCATGGCGGAGTTCGAACTTGTCCTGCCGGTAGACCATAGCCCACTCGTGGAGGCCGAAGCAGCCGAACTGGGCCGGCCTGGCCTCAGTGCCGCGGAGGATGATGCCGGCGAAGGCCACTGCATCCTTGCGGTCGGCAAGGAAGGCGCGCCGGTCGAAGGTGACCGCGGTGCTTCCCGCAGCCAGCCCCAGGGAGGCAAGTTCGCCGTCGTCGAGCGTCCGGTAATGCTTCCAGCCAAGCCGTTCGGTTGCGGGGTCGCCGGTAAGGACCGCGCCCCCGCCGGGGTGCCAACGCTTCAGCTGGCCGGGCTTTTGCGTGTAATAGGTGAAGAGGAAGTCCTCCACCGGGTGTTTCTGTCCCGCGGACCGCCGGGCGAGATATGGATCGGCATAGCGGCTGACGCGCTGCAGGTGGGACTCTTCCCTTATCCGCGCACTGTCCGCCGCCAGGAGCTTAAGAGGCTCCACCGGATGCGCCCAATACGTCCTTGGCAGCTTCCCAGGCGCTGATCTCGCATCCATTGGTCCGCGCAAACTTCGAATCCACGGCGACGCCGTCCACCACGCCCGTGACGGTGGCTGTTTGGGGGCCGCCGTACTGCTGGGTGCAGGGCTGAGAGGTGCCCGGCGCGGCCGGAGCCACGATGGCCGGATCGTCTTTCAGTGCAGCGCAGGCGGCAGCGGCGTTGGGATGGCTGCTCTCCTCGGCGGGCGTGCCTGAGGAACAGACCAAGGTGTAGTTGACGTCAGGCGCGCCCGGCGACGGCACTACGGTGATGGCAAGTTCAGCGTTACCCTGCCCCGGTCCATTGCTTGGCCGTGACGTGGCGGGGGCGGGAGCGGGCACAGAGGTTTCCGTGTCGGCGGAGGGAGCGGCGGTGCCGGAGGACGAGCTTCCCGGCGTGGGGGAGGAAGAGTTGGACGAGGACGAGGGAGGGGCTGTCGACCCGGACGTGCCGCTGTCAGGAGTGCCGCTGCAGCCGGAGATCAGTCCGGCGCCAACTGCCAGGAATGCCGCGAGCATCCGAAAATTCCGCATCAGGCCACCTCTCCTTCGTCCAGCAATTCTAGTCGCTTGGCCATGGCCTGCAGGTTGCTGTTTGGCCGCAATCACTCACTGGGTGGTGGCTGCGATCAGTCCCATCATGGACGCGTGAAGTTCAGTGACCTGCTCCCGGGTCAACCCCAGCCGTTCCATCATGGTGCCCGGCACCTGGAGCGCCTGCTCCCGCAGTGCGGTGCCTTTGGGTGTCAGTTCGACCGCCAGTGCGCGCTCGTTGCCGTGCGCACGGTGCCGCGTAATCAGTTCCGCTGCCTCCAGCCGGCGCAAAAGCGGGGAGATGGTGGCCGGTTCCTGGGCGAGGGCTTCACTGATGTTCCGCACGGTCCGGGGGCTGTCTTCCCACAGGCAGAGCATTACCAGGTACTGAGGATGGGTGAGGTTGAGTTTCTCGAGTACGGGCTTGTAGGCGCCGACTACGCTGCGGGCAGCCACTGTCAGCGCGAAGCAGAGCTGATGTTCCAGCAGCAGGTCTTCCTCGCTTGCTGCGGTCATTTCTTCCGGGTCCGTTGCCGCTGTGGCAGTCATTGGTCCTCCAATTGTTAGGGCACTAACCATTAGTGTACATTTGTACCAGGTCAACAGTGAGTGGAAGGAACCTCTTCATGGGCAGGGACAGGTCCGCGGACAAGGGCAACGCCTCCCAGCGCTTCATGCGCGCCACCGGAAAATTGAGGGCCGTCTTCGGCCCCGCCAGCCGCACTGCGCTGGCGCACGATATGACTGAAGAGAACCGCCGCCTGCTGGCCCAGCGCCAGGCGGAGACCCAGCAATGGGAGACCATTACCAGGGCGGACGGCAGCACCTATGTGGTCCCAAAGAACCCTGAGGACCGCTCCCTGCGGTAGCAATTCCTTCCCGCATGCTTCGGAGCCTTTTTCCTGTCCCGGGCATAAAATGGGGGCACTGGCTCCTGCCGGAGCCGGCTGCACTTTCGCCCGATGTTCGGGAAGGGGGTGGAAAACAGTGGCACATGTCCTCACCAGTTTCATGGGCCTGACTGAGAGGCTCCGCTTCGTCTTTGGTCCTGCCACCCGACTGGACGCGGATGCGCCCGTGGTGCACAAACACGACGAATTCGAACAGGCCTCCGAAGAGGATCTTTCGCATTTCGTGGTGGAGACCGATTCGACCGGTCACCACTATGCGGTGCGCCGCGAAGATCTGGAACGCGAAACCTGATCCTTCCTGGATACCTCCAGAGACAGAAAAGCCGGGCCGCCTCCTCCTTTCGGGGAAGGGCAGCCCGGCTTTTCCTTTGCGGCTAGCGGCCGGTGCCGCCGTAGACGGTCGCTTCGCTTTCGGTGTCCAGGCCGAACGCCTTGTGGATCACGCGCACCGCCTCGTCCAGCAGATCGGCGTGCGTGACCACCGATATGCGGATTTCCGAGGTGGAGATCATGTTGATGTTGATGCCGGCGTCTGACAGTGCCTTGAAGAACGTGGCGGAGACGCCGGGGTGCGAACGCATACCGGCACCGATCAGGGACAGCTTGCCGATCTGCTCGTTGTATTCGATGGCTTCGAAGCCGATCTGGTCCTGTGCGGCATGAAGGGCGGCCAGGGCATCGGCGCCTTCGACGATGGGCAAGGTGAAGGAGATGTCGGTCTTGCCCGTGCCGTGGGTGGACACGTTCTGGACAATCATGTCGATGTTCGAGTGCGCATCGGCGATGACCTGGAAGATCGCGGCAGCCTTGCCGGGGATGTCGGGGACGCCGACCACGGTGACCTTCGCTTCGGATCGGTCGTGCGCAACGCCGGAGATGATTGGCTGCTCCAAGGCAACTCCCTCTTGTGTGGTGATCTTGTCGTCGGCGCTGGGGATGACCCAGGTGCCTTCATGCTGGCTGAATGAGGAACGGACGTGGAGTGGGACGCCGAAGCGGCGGGCGTATTCCACGCAGCGCAGGTGGAGGATCTTGGCGCCTGAGGCCGCGAGTTCCAGCATCTCTTCGCTGGAAATCGTGTCGATCTTCTGGGCGGAAGGGACAACGCGCGGATCTGCGGTGAAGATGCCGTCAACATCGGTGTAGATCTCGCAAACGTCCGCTTCAAGGGCTGCGGCCAGCGCCACTGCAGTGGTGTCGGAACCGCCGCGGCCCAGCGTGGTGATTTCGTTGGTGGCCCGGGTCATGCCCTGGAAGCCTGCAACGATGGCGATGTTGCCCTTGTCCAGGG
Organism: Arthrobacter sp. SAFR-044; assembly: GCF_059414985.1. NCBI lineage: Bacteria > Bacillati > Actinomycetota > Actinomycetes > Micrococcales > Micrococcaceae > Arthrobacter > Arthrobacter sp. SAFR-044. The sequence goes on from NZ_JBPFDN010000008.1 coordinate 135,961, forward strand.
CGGTGCGGATGCGGTGGGGGTCGACGTCGATGATCCGTGCTTTGCCGTGGATGCCGTCGGTGATCATGCCCGCCTGCGACCCGGTGAAGGACTGGGCGGAGGCGCCGAGCTTGTTGATGGCCATGGCCAGCAATGCCATGGAAATGCGTTCACCGGCAGAAAGGAGCATGTCCATTTCGCGGGCGGGGGCGGAATCGGTCACCTGGGCCGCGAGGTCCAGGAGCTCATCGGTGGTGTCACCCATTGCGGAGACGACCACCACCACCTCGTTGCCGGCTTGCTGTGCATCCACCACGCGCTTTGCAACGCGCTTGATGCCGTCAGCGTCCGCAACGGAGGAGCCGCCGAACTTCTGCACGATGAGTTGTTTGGTCACCGCGCCGGAGGCGGTTGCCGCCCGAGGCTGTGTTGCGTTGTGCACTTCGGTGGTGGGCGTACTCATGCGCGTACCTTCATCGGATCAATTGGAGTTCTGGAGGCCAGGCAGCCTGACGCTGGAGGGCGCGGCAATCCTTGGGACAGTTTATCGCCGCGCCCGGAGGGACGTTTAATTGTGACCACATCCCGGCCACGGAGGGCTGTTGCGTCCGCGGGCAGTGGTGCTTGCAGAGAGGGCTGCGGCAGGTCCGGCCGGGGTGAAGCACGACGGCGGGAGGCCGCTGGGTGCCTCAGCCCAGGGCGTTGCGCCGGCCCTCGAAGGCGCGGCCCAAAGTGACTTCGTCGGCGTATTCCAGGTCACCGCCCACGGGGAGGCCAGAGGCAAGGCGGGTGACTGCGATGCCGATGGTCTTGAGCATGCGGGCCAGGTAGGTGGCCGTTGCCTCACCCTCCAGGTTGGGGTCGGTGGCGATGATGACTTCCTGGATTTCGCCGTCGTTCAGCCGGGTGAGCAGTTCGCGGATCCGCAGCTGCTCCGGCCCCACTCCGGCAATGGGGTTGATGGCGCCGCCCAGCACATGGTACCGGCCGCGGAACGAACGGGTGCGCTCCACTGCCAGGACGTCCTTTGACTCCTCCACCACGCAGATGACGGCGGGGTCGCGGCGGGGATCGCGGCAGATGTTGCACAGCTCCTGCTCGGTGACGTTGCCGCAGACGGTGCAGAACTTCACCCGCTCCTTGACGGTGGTGATGGCCTCAACCAGCCGTTTCATGTCCTGGGGGTCGGCTTCAAGAATGTGGAACGCCAGCCGCTGTGCGGACTTGGGCCCCACACCCGGAAGGCGTCCGAGCTCATCGATCAGCTCCTGGACAGCACCTTCGTACACGTTTCCCTCTTTAGCTTGATGTGAACAGCGGATGGATCAATCATTTGGCCACGCCCGGACGGCGGCCGTGGCCGTCAATAGCGCGGCGGAACCGGGCTTCCGTCCAGGGACCGCTCCTCGATCAGTTTTCCGCCCAGTATGCGTTCGACGGCGGCCCGGCCGAACACGCCCGATTCCTCGATGGTTTCGTCGTCGGCGCTGGGTATGTCCTGGACATACGCGCTCGGGGCAGCGGCGGCCCTGGCCGGCGCTTTGGCGCGACCGGCCTCCGCTTCAGGGCTGTTGGACAGACGTTGGTAGAGGCTTTGCCGCGTTTCCGTTCGCGGGGCCACCGGCGCAGAAGCAGGCGCAGCAGGCCCCGGCTGCGGAAGGGAGGGTGCAACTGTAGCCTGTGGAACCGCAGGCTGCGTGACCGCGGCCTGCGCAACTGGGACGGGTGCGGCGGCCGCCATGGCGAATTCAGGTGCCGGAGCGGGGCCGGGGACCGGTGACTGATAAGTTCCCGCAGCCGGCTCCGCCTGTACGGGGCCGGAGACCGCTCCAGGATCCCAGCCTGCCGCCGTTGCAGCAGCCCTCGCCTCCGGCGCCACGGGTATCGACGGGGGCACCTGGGCCGTTGCCGGCGCGTAATGGGGAACGGTGGCCGATGCCCCGATGTTGTCATTTGCGGAAGCGGGGGCGGTATTAGCGCCCACGTTGCTCTTGTCTCCCACCACCCATACTCCGGGCGCCTGTTCCACAGCCCGGGTCCAGGGATCGTGGGCGCCACCCGCAGGCTGGGCGGCCGGCTGGGCAGCCGGTTGCGCGGCGGTGGCCGGTCGCGGGCCATCAGGTGCAGTCATTTCCTGGGGGTTTGCAGCAGCCTTTGTCTGGTTGCCTGCCGGCTGGTGGCCGCCGATGGCAGGGGACGATGGTGCCGTCCGGTTGCCGGGCCGGGCAGAGGGCTCCCAGTCCATGGGAGGCTCCTCATCCAGCGGGGGAGCGTCCTCATCCCGCGGCGGTCCCCAATCGTCATCGGAGTAGGAGTAGTCGCCTCCGGCAGAAGGGTAGGTGGATGGGGCGGCTGGGGTACCGGACGTGTGGGCTTGGACCAGCGCGCCATTAGCCGCCCCGCGGCCAGGCTCAATCCCGTGGGTGCCGCCCTCGTCGGCGTCGGCCACCGGGTGTTCCCCCGGAGCGGTTGCAGCCGCAGGGGTGAGCGAAGGTGCGGCCGACGGGCTTGCGGCGACAGCAGAACTCCCGGAACGGTCGGCAGGGGTGGTGTTCCCAGCAGTGGTGGAACTGCCGGCAACGGCGGAGCTTCCGGCCAGCGGCGTCCCGGTAACTGCCGCGGCTGCGCGTACCTGCACCGCCGGGGCTGCCTGGGCGGGCGCAGGAGCCAGCCCCCAGGCAACGTCAGCTGAGGTGGCCGGAGCCACCGGGCTGGCGGGCACTTTTGGGTTTGGCTCAGAGCTCGCTTGGCTTCCCCCGCCGGCAACCGCATCAATCTGGCAGTCGATGCCGACCGTCTTGTGGATGGCCTGGCGCAGGTTGTCCGAGTGGTCCGCCCGGCCGAACGCGCCGGCAAGCCCGGACGTGGTGAAGGACAGCGTCAAGATACGGCCGTCGAACGCCTGGACCTGCGCATTGGGCTCAACGAGCGCCCATGTGCTGCGCTTGATTTTGGACAGCGCCTGCAGGACGTCCGGCCAAGCCCGGCGAAGTACCTCCACGTCGCCCATGGCCGGGGGAGCGGCTGGTACGGACGCGCCCGGTTCTGCGGAGTGCGCTGGCGAAGCCTGGTGGGCAGGTGCCTGATGTCCGGGAGATTGCTGGTCTGCCGGGTGGTTGGCTGGGGCGTGCGGCCGGTCCTGGCTGTGCGGCGCGGGCGCCCGGCCGGGCGCTTGCCGGTCTTCCTGCGCCCGGGGCACGCCATTGTCCTGTGCCAGCGGCGCCGCCGTGGTCTGCGGCGCCGAAGAAGTTTGCTGGACGGCGTTGGTGGTCCCCGCAACGGCATGGCCCTGTGGTGTGCGGGCACGGGAAGGCTCCTCGACGGGCCAGTCGCTGGTGCTGACCCGCGGTGGTGTGAGGGGACTGCGGGCGCCATCAGCGGCGGGAACAACACGGCCGTCTCCGGAGCCCGCGGCGGCAGGAGCTGCCGGGGCGGCAGGAGCTGCCGGTACGGCCGGAGCGGCCTGGACAGATGGTTCCGTGACGGCCTGTTCCTGCACAGCCTGTTCCTGCGCAGCCGACTCCCGGGGGGCCGGTTCCTGCGCACGCTGGGGGCCTGGCGAGGAATTGCCAGGCGTGGCTGCCGGCACTGCCGTGGCGGGAGCGCCGACGTCGTTCCCTGCGTAGTTCAGCCGCCGCTCCACCCGGTCGATCCGAGCGGCCATGCCGCGCTCGTTCTGTTCGGAGCTGGGCAGCAGGATCCGGGCGCACAGCAGTTCGAGGTGCAGCCGGGGGGACGTGGCCCCGGTCATTTCCGTCAGGGCGGTATTGGTGACATCCGCGGCACGGGAAAGTTCCGCCGCCCCGAGGTTGTGGGCCTGGTTCTGCAGACGGGCTATCTGGTCCGCGGGCATCCCGCGCAGGATGGCATGGGCGCTTTCGGGCATGGCCTGCACAATGATCAGGTCGCGGAAGCGCTCCAGCAGGTCCTCAACGAACCGGCGGGGATCATGGCCTGTCTGGATGACCCGGTCCACGGCGCGGAAAACGGTGGCGGCGTCGGAAGCAGCCACAGCCTCCACGACGTCGTCCAGCAGCGACGCATGGGTGTAGCCAAGCAGGGCCACGGCGAGCTCGTAGTCCAGCCCGTTGGAGCCCGCGCCTGCCATGAGCTGGTCCAGGACCGAGAGCGAGTCACGGACCGAGCCGCCGCCGGCGCGGATCACCAGTGACAGGACGCCCGGGGCGACAGGAACGTTTTCCTGGCGGCACAGGAGCTCCAGGTAGGCCATCAGGGGCTCGGGCGGCACTAACCGGAACGGGTAGTGGTGGGTCCGGGACCGGATGGTTCCAATCACCTTGTCCGGCTCCGTGGTGGCGAAGATGAACTTGATGTGTTCCGGCGGCTCTTCCACGATCTTCAGCAGGGCGTTGAACCCCGCGGAAGTGACCATGTGGGCTTCGTCAATGATGAAGATCTTGTAGCGGTCCCGCACCGGTGCGTAGGTGGCGCGCTCGCGGAGGTCCCGCGCGTCGTCAACACCGCCATGGCTCGCGGCGTCGATCTCGATGACGTCAAGCGAACCGGAACCGCCGCGTGCGAGCTCAATGCAGCTGGGGCAGGTGCCGCAGGGGGTGTCCGTGGGGCCTTGGGCGCAGTTGAGGCAGCGGGCCAGAATGCGGGCCGAAGTGGTCTTGCCGCAGCCCCTGGGGCCCGAAAAAAGGTAGGCATGGTTGACCCGGTTTTTCCGCAAAGCCGTCATCAGCGGCTCGGTGACGTGCTCCTGCCCGATAACGTCAGCGAACGAGTCGGGACGGTATCTGCGGTACAGGGCGGTAGTAACTGTCACAGAGAAAACCCTACCAATCCGGGCTGACATCATGCCGCCCTGTGGGGGAATAGTAAAGACCCCCCATGCACCCGCCAGAGCCCGTCTACCCTTGCTACCTTCCGGTCCTGGGGGAGTTCAACAGGATGACGCCACATGAGGGGCCGTCAGATACTTTACCCGAACATGCGGCCCGACTCGAATCGGCCCCCGGTGCCGCCAGGCGGGCGCCCTTGAACGTCCCCGGCCCCTTGCCGAGCTGAGAGGGAATCCAATTTTCCATTGCTTAACTCCCGCCCACCCGGGATCATGGGTATGTACACCGATTGGGGCAATCTCAAGGTTGTGAGCTGCGTGGCCTGGCATAACGGGACGGACCCGGCAGCTCAACGGTGCAACAGGGAATGGGCGCATTGGGGGCGTCCATTTTCAGGTTAAGGCGACCATCGCCGGCCCTCAGGGAGGGGAAAGTGCCCGCCCAAAACCTGGGCAGGATGGGCCAATTGGGCGATGCGGAAAACTTCAGGTAATCTAGTACCTGCTTTTGATTCAGAAGCAGTTGGAGAATTCGCCTAGCGGCCTATGGCGCACGCCTGGAACGCGTGTTGGGTTAACGCCCTCGGGGGTTCAAATCCCCCATTCTCCGCCGGTCAAGAACCCGGCCCCGCACACCGCGGGGCCGGGTTCTTGCTTTATGCGGACCGTGCAGGCTCCGAAAGTGGGGATCAGGCCCCGTCTGCCAACGGTTCACCCAGCCGCCGCAGGCGCTGCCTCGCTGCTGTTTCGCTGGGCCCCATGCGTCTCCGGGGGCCGCCCAAGGCGAGGTGGACGACGCCGAGCACCACCTTTGTGGCCAACCTCACCGGCAGGGGAAACGGGCCCAGCCGTGGAACGGAGAGGCCGAGCATTTGCCGGTACCGGGGTTCCAGGCTGTATACGGCACCGGCAAAGAGAATCCTGTATCCGGGCCTGAGCAAGGGATGCAGCGGCGCATTGCGGATGAACTCCACCGTTTCCTTGACCCGGGCATCCGCCCGCAGCTCGCCTTGCGCGTACCACCGGTCCAGTTGGCTGCGCATCTGTGCTTCCGTCAGCGGCGGGTCCTCCACTCCCATCAGCCGCCCCGCCTGGGCCCACTCACGGACGTATGCATCCGGCCCGCCGGGGATGGGCCCGCCCCAAATCCTGTGGGCTGCGAGGAAGCCATCCGTGAAGGCCAGATGGATCCAGTTGGCCAGCCTGGGATCGTTGGCACTGTAGGTGCGCACTTCGCCGTCGTTGTCCTTGTAGCCGCCTTGGACTGGCGCATGCAAGCGGCGGACACGCCCCGTTGCCTCCTCCGCGGCGGCCGTGGATCCGTAGGTCACCGTAAAGATCCAGCGGATGGTGTTGGCCAGCCGGCGCAGGGGATCCTCACGGAAGTTGGAGTGTTCGTGCACCCCTGCGAGGGCGCCAGGATGGAGCGACTGCATGAGCAGCGTTCGGATGCCACCCACGATGGGCGTCATGGAGCCGTGAACTGCCCACACCGCCGAGCCGGGAAGGTGGAAGCCGGTGTCGTCGCCTTCTGCCAGCTTCACTGTCCAGTCGGGCGGCGCATCGGCCCTGCCCGAGAAGGTCTTTTTAATTTCGTCCTGCCATGTACGAAGGACATTGCGCATGAGACATTGTTGCCCATTTTCAGCGGGAACCGGTTGGATCCAGCAGTGCAGCGCCGGCAATCCCCCTAACGGCCCACAAAAAACCCGCATTGTCCGGCCACGGGGTTTCCAGTCCTGCCGTCCTGTGGTCCCATGGGACATACCGTCGAGACACCGTGCGGCAGCAGGCCACGTCGTGGAGTCAGTCTATTGGGCAAGAATTCCGTGCCCGGCAATCGCAGGCCGGACCAGCGTACCTTTCCCCCCGTTGCCCGCGCCGTCGCTGCTGCCGGCGTCCTGGCGGCGTCAGCTTGCGCCGTCAATCTTTCTGCCGGCTCCGCAGAGCCGCCACAGTTGGCGCGCGCGGTTGACGGAGCAGGCGCTGCTGCCCCGTCTGGAATGTCCGGAACGCTGAACGCCCAGGAAACGCAATCCGAGACACCTTCGACGGCGACGGACCAGGTTGGCGCGGCCGCCCTTCCGCCTGCCATCCTGTCCAATCCTCAGGTGACGCTGGCTTTTCCGCACACCTCAGTCGGCGGTGTCGACCAGCGCGCCGCAGCCGCCCTGACGGTGGACCCCGCGCGTGCGGACAGACCGCTGGCGGGCTTCCTGATGGCACCCCTCCAACTTCTGGACCCGAGTTCGCCGTTCGGTTTCCGGGTCAGCCCGATCAGCGGGTCAGCCGGAGACTTCCACCTCGGCCAGGATTACGCAGCACCCTGCGGGACGCCCGTCTATGCAGCTGATTCCGGTGTGGTGCGGGCGGCCGGGTGGCACCCGTGGGGCGGCGGCAACCGGGTAGAGATTGACCACGGCGACGGGCTCATCACCACCTACAACCACCTGGAATCTATCGGAGTGCACACCGGCGACCAGGTGCGGGTGGGCCAGGTCATCGCCCGCGTTGGAACCACCGGATGGTCAACGGGCTGCCACCTGCATTTCGAGGCAATCCTCAATGGCCGCTACACCAACCCCTTGAGATGGAGCTTCCTCCAGCTCCGCTCGCTGAACCAAGCCCTTCCCATGGAAATGGTTTCCTACGCGCCCGGAACCGGGTTGTCCGGCGGCAGGATCAGCTGGACCATCCCCCTCCAGATTGACTCGGGGGACGGCTTCCCCGCAGCAGGGCTCCAGGCTTCACCTTTCCCACCGCTCCTGGTACCACGCCCGGCACCCTCGCCGTCTGAGCCAACGGGCGTTGTGCTGCCCCCTCCGAATGCCCAATTGACGACGACGGCCCCGCCCTCTTCTGAATCATCAGGCAGTGCCGCGCCGCCGTCGCCCGACACGGCACCCGGCGATCCCTTGGGTGTCCCGGCAAGCCCGACGCCGTCCCCATCACCCACGGAACCATCGCCTTCGCCGAGCCCATCGCCGTCGCCGTCTCCAACTGACCCTGCGAGCCCGACGCCCACGCCGTCGCCTACGCCGTCGCCGTCTCCAACTGACCCTGCGAGCCCGACGCCCACGCCATCGCCGTCTCCAACTGACCCTGCAAGCCCGACGCCAACGCCGTCGCCTACGCCGTCGCCGTCTCCAACTGACCCTGCAAGCCCGACGCCTACGCTGTCGCCCACGCCTACGCCGACGCCTGCGCCGGTTGAGCCTGCGCCTGCGCCTGCTCCCGCACCTGCGCCGGTTGAGCCTGCACCTGCTCCCGCACCTGCGCCGGTTGAGCCTGCACCTGCTCCAGCACCTGCGCCTGCGCCTGCACCTGCGCCTGCACCTGCACCGGTCGCACCCGCGCCGGCACCCACCACTGTCGCCCCGGCGCCTGCCCCGACCCTGCCGCCCGCGGAACCTGCGCCAACGGCGACCCCGATACCCGCTCCTACGTCAACTGCAACCGCACCGACGGCGCCTCTGCCCTAGGAAATTTCCACCGCTGACCCGTACGAGGTGCGGGTCGGCAACGAATGCCCCGCATGAGCAACTTTCCCCTGACACGCAGCCCGCGGCCCCTCTATCCCATCCCGCTGATCCTGAATGACGGCACCAGGACAAATTTCGGCCAGTTCAAAGGAAAAGTGGTTTTGGTGGTCAACGTGGCCTCCAACTGCGGCTTCACCCGGCAGTACGGCGGCCTGGAGGCCCTCTACGGCAAGTTCCGCGACCGGGGGTTCGAGGTCCTCGGCGTTCCGTGCAACCAGTTCGCAGGGCAGGAGCCCGGGACCGACAGCGACATCGCTGACTTCTGCGACCGGAATTTCGGTGTCACGTTCACGTTGACGGCCAAGGCAGAAGTCCGCGGCAGGAACCAGCACCTGCTCTATTCCGAGCTCACCAAGTTCAAGACCGGGCTGCTGCCGGGGCTGGTGAAGTGGAATTTCGAGAAGTTCCTGGTCAACCGCGAGGGCGACGTGGTGGCGCGGTTCGCCCCCACCGTCGAGCCCGACTCAGCAGAGATCATCGAGGCCATCGAGCATGCCCTCGAATAGAGGGTGGCCCGCCGAATTTGCCCGGCAAAAGCGCAGTTCTTGTAACTTTTTCCACATCAGCGACGGAGATTTACCCCATGTTTGCCAAATGTCTGATTGGATAAATATTACTGAAGGGTACAAGGGAAGAACGGCTTCCCACCGACCATAGAGGTAGCAATGGAGCACATCGAGGCCGAACACCCCCGGCCACGCCACTTCCTACTCCACCTGAGCGATCCCCACCTGTTGGGAGGTCCAGAACCCCTCTACGGAACCGTCGACAGCGAAGCCAGGCTTATCCAGCTCTTCGATGAAGTCAAAGCGTCTGAGGCCAGGCCGGAGGCCGTGATCTTCACGGGCGACCTTGCCGACAAGGGCGATGCCGAGGCGTACGTGAAGCTTCGGGCCATCGTTGAGCCGGCCTGCAAGGAGATGGGCGCGCAGGTCATCTGGGCCATGGGAAACCATGACGACCGGGCCAACTTCCGCCAGGGGCTGCTGGACCAGCCCGGCACCGACGAACCGGTGGACCACAGCTACTTCATCAACGGGCTGCGGGTCATCACTTTGGACACCACCGTCCCCGGTTTCCATCACGGCGAATTGAGCTCCGCGCAGCTGGAGTGGCTGGCCCGCCAGCTGGAAACCCCCGCCCCGGACGGCACCATCCTGGCCCTCCACCACCCTCCGGTTCCGTCAGTGCTGGACCTTTCGGTGCTGGTGGAACTGCGCGACCAGGCGTCGCTGGCAGCAGTGGTCCGGAACTCCGACGTCCGGAGCATCCTCGCCGGCCACCTGCACTACTCCACCACGGCGAGCTTCGCCGGCGTTCCCGTCTCGGTTGCCTCCGCCTCCTGCTACACCCAGGACCTCAACGTCCCTGTGGGCGGTACCCGCGGTCAGGACGGCGGCCAGGCCTTCAACCTGGTGCACGTGTATGAGCACACGATCGTACATTCCGTGGTGCCGCTGGGCAGCTCCCCTACGGTTGGCGAGTACGTATCACCGGAGGAAACGGCCCAACGGCTGGAGGCCGCGGGGATCCGGATCCCGGAAACCACCAAGCAGCGCGGCAGCGCCAAGCTCAACGTGCCCACCAGGCGGTAGGACCGGCTCCACAAAGCACTGGGGCCGGCTTCCTGAAGGAGCCGGCCCCAGTGCTTTGGGCTTGCAACGTTCGACGCCGGGCCGGCCTACTTCTCCCAGGGCGCCTTGATGGGGAAGTACTTTTCCAGGAAGTCCGTCACCACTTCGGCGCGCTCGTCCGCGCTGACCTCGGGGAAGCTGCCGTCGTTCAGGCAGAAGAAATCCATGTTCCGCTTGGCGAGCAGCTTGGGCAGGTATTTGAGGCCGGAGCGCATGGTGGTGTCCACGTACCGCACCTTTGCCGCTGTCTGCGTCACTGCCCTGCCGGTGAGCAGGGCGTAGTAGTGGTAGAAGGAGTTGGTCACGGAGATGTTGTCCGCTGCACGGAAGCGGCTGCCGGCCGTCTTGCGGAACTCCTCCGTGAACTCCTCCTCCATCTGGCCCACCACGCTGCGCCGCAGGGGCGCCGCAGTGTGCTCCAAGTGGCGGGTGGTGATCCGGCCGAAGCGGTTCCACAGGAGCTTGCGGTTCACGCGGGCGGCATTTTCGAACCCGCTGCGCTCGGCGTCGTTCTCGCCCAGCCCGATCCTGGTTTCCGCCTCGATGAACTTGGTGATGCCGCCGGGCGTGAAGAACATGTCCGGGCCCACGGGGCGGCCAAAGAACATGTCGTCATTGGAGTAGAGGAAGTGCTCTGACAGCCCCTCGATGTGGTGCAGCTGGCACTCTACGGCCTGCGAATTGTGCGTGGGGAGGACCGTCGGATCCGAGAAGAACTCCTCGCTCCGGACGATGGTCACGGAAGGGTGCTCTGCCAGCCATGCAGGAGCCGGCGAGTCCGTGGCGATGAAGATCCGGCGGATCCAGGGAGCAAACATGTACACGGACCGCAGAGCGTACTTAAGTTCGTTGATCTGCCGGAACCGGGCTTCATGGTCATCGCCTTCGCCCAGGACATGTCCCTGTTGCTGGGCACGGCGCGCCGCGATGTACTCCGGAGAGCTTCCGTCCACCCACGAGAAGACGATGTCGACGTCGAAGCTGATGTCGCTGGCGTGGTCGGCAAACATGTTCTCGATAGTGGGCCACGTGTGGCCGTAGCGTTCCACGGTGCCCCGGACGGCGTCCTGGCGCAGCAGCGTCCTGCGGGTTAACGAGTTTTCGATCGGGAGGATAAGCTGCTCGCCCAAGAAGGACCAGAGTTCGATCTGGACACCGGCGGAGGCACCGAATTCGAAGCCGCCCTCCGGCTCCACCCGTGGCCGGTACAGGCGGAAGATGCGGGCCTGGCGGCTGGGGGACAAATCGCCGTCGGCCACCAGGACCGAGGTTTTCTTCTTGGCGTCCACGGTCATCGAATAGAAGGGCTCATCCCGGCACGCCTCCACCAGGGCGGCACGCAGCTTCTTCCGGTCCTTCCAGTCCAGGGCCAGGACAGGGCGGTCGTTGTTGCCGCGGACCAGCAAGTACGACAGTTCGGCGTTCGCCAGCACGTTCCGCAGGAACAGCAGGTCTTCCACCATGGCCTGGAACGGTGTCCTGGTGTCGTTGATCAGGGCATAGCGGCCCTTGTGCCGGATGACGTCCGGCCGGTGACTGAGCCGCCGCTCTGCCGCCGGGGACGTGATCTCGGCGTGAAATTGTTCTTCCACGGACGCCTGGGCGCCGTAGTAGACCTCGTCCTGGACCGGTGCTTCTGTAATGGTTGTCTCCGTGCTGGTGGAAGTGGGCGTTCTTACCTGCATGATAGTCCTGCGAACGTAACGGCAGGTTTCGGCGGCCGCCAGGGGCTCCGGTGGGGTGCGGACGGTGGCCCGGCAGGGGCTTAGGCGTCCAGCGCCTCCCGCCAGGCGCGCAGGAAGGCGCCGCCGGCGTCGTCGTGGATCACCGTGGCATCCAGACCCAGGTCCGCTGCCGTCAGTACCGGATAGGGTTTGCTGGGCACCCCGTCCGCAGGCCGCACATCGACATGCTTCACCGGGTGGTCGTTGTGGTGCAGCCAGTCAGCCATCGCGTAATCGGTGCGGGAGTCACCCACTGTCCGCCAGGCCTGGGGCGTGATGCCTTGGGCTGCAAGGAGTTCCACGGCCCGGCTGGCGCCCAGGTCCTTCCCCAGCCGCACCGACTCAATGTCCGTGGAAATGATGGTGGGGTCCACGCGGTAGTCCACCTCGTCGTCGGAATTCGGTGCGTGGTGGTCAAGCCGGACAACGCCCAGGCCGTGCCGCTCCATCAGTTCCATGGCATCCGAGTCGAACCGCTTTTGCTCCGCCAGGTAATCGGCGCTGGGTACGTCGATGTGCTGCTCCACGGACACCATGGCGCGTTTGGTCTCGTCGAAGAACATGTGGGCGGCATAGTCCTCCGCCACCAGCCGGCGGATGTCGTCGCCGTATCCCGCCGGAACGGCAAGCTCCCGGTCCACATGGATGGGGCCCGGGCCGGCGGAGGTGTAGCTGAACCAGACGGCGCCCTTTTCGCAGATGGCGTGGATGATGGTTCCTGCCGGAATGCCGGCCGCGATCATCGGTTCCATGACCTGCTCGCGGATGAAGGCGTCGGAACGGCCGGTATTGAAGATGACAGGAATTCCCGCTGCGGCGAGGGCCACCAGGTCCAGGATGATGCCGGGCTTGACGTCCCGTGTCACGGGGCTGGCCACCGGCCCGTCCACGTCCAGCAGGAGCGCCAGCGGCGGTGCGGACGGCAGGCGGATTCCGGGCGTGGACACGGCAGGGGACTCGGATACAGTCATGGGTCCATTCTGTCAGCAGGAGCGGCACGTCCCGTGCGGGCGCCCACGGCCCGGGCCGTGTGGCGGATGGTCACTGTTTGGCTACAACCTGGCGCGCGCCAGCCCTGCCACTTTCGCTGGGCCACCACGGTGCCTACTGTGGCATGGTGATATTCAAAGCTGTGGGCGAGGGCCGCCCTTACCCCGACCATGGTTACAGCACTCCCAAGCAGTGGGCATCGCTGCCGCCGCGGCCGGTGCGGCTGGACGAACTCGTGACCACCAAGCGCACCCTCGACCTGGAAGCGCTGCTGGCTGAAGACTCCACCTTCTTCGGCGACCTGTTCCCGCACGTGGTGCAGTACCAGGGGACCCTCTACCTGGAGGACGGCCTCCACCGCGCAGTCCGGACCGCCCTGCACCAGCGCACCGCGATCCACGCCAGGGTCCTGGTGCTCGATGGCTAGCAAGCGGCCGCAGGACCCGGACGTCCTGCATGGCCACCACGTTGTTTCCGGACCTGAGCTGCGCGCCGCCATGGAAGTGGCCAGGGACGCCGACGAGACCGCCCGGGTCCGGCGCCGCGTGCTGCACGGGGTGGTGCTGGTCCTGCTGATCGGCCTGATCGCCGCAGGCATTATCCTTGCCCTGGCCATCATTAACGGCCGGTTGAAGATTCCTTCCGCCGAGCCTGCGCCAACCCCGGTGTCATCCTGCCCTGCCTCAATGTTCGACTACACCCCGACGGACAAAATCAACCTCAACGTCTACAACTCCACCAGCCGGCCCGGTCTTGCCCACTCGGTGGCGGATGAATTCCTGGCACGCAAGTTTGTGGTGGGCAACGTGTCGAACATCAACGCCGGCTACCGCGGAGTGGCTGCCGTGGTGTCAGGTGCTGCGGGGCAAGCAGCGGCGTTCACGGTGCAGCGCCATGTGCCCGGTTCGGACTACTTCCAGGACGGCAGGACCGATGCCAGTGTTGATGTGATCCTGGCACAGGACTACAAGGCGCTCGTCCCGGCGGAACTGGTAGACCAGACACCCGGAAAGCTCAGCTGCCCCCGGGAGAACCGCCGCACGGCGGACACCGACAAACTGCCCGTCATGCCCGCCGCTGCTCCGGCGCCCTGACCAGCCGGACTCAGCCGGCCACTGCCGGAAGCCGGCCGACGCGCACGGGCCGCCCGCCGTCGTCGAACCTTGCGCCCGCGCCCAGCTGGATGAACCGCACAGTCCGGGCCACGCGTGCCTCCAGCTCGGCCGGCTCGTCACTGCCCCTCGCGGCGCTCGAGGACAAGGTGCCCAAGATCAGCTGGGACTGCTGGCCCACGTCCGCCACCGGCAGGTAGCCCTGCTCCATCCCGTCACGCAGGATGCCCTGCAGCAGGACGCTGAGCTCACCCACATGGTCGGAGAGCTTGGCAAAGGACGACGGCGACAGCACCGCCCCCATGGCAGGCCCGGGCGGGAGGTGGCGGCGGCTGAGGTCAACCACCTGGGCGCGGACGTACAGCGCCAGCCGCTCCACCGGGTTCTCCAAACGGCTCAGCGATTCGCGCAGGTCGGAGAGGAACTTCTCGGTCTCGTCCAGGGCGTAGGAGATCAGCAGTTCTTCGATGTCCGCGTAGTAGTTGTACACGGCGGTGCGGCCCACGCCTGCGTGCCGGGCCACGTCCGTCATGGTCAACCCCGGAAGGCCGTGGGTGAAAAGGAGCTCGCCGAAAGCGGTGAGGATACGGCGCTGGGTGTCTGCGCGTTGTTCGGCGTTACTGGCCGCTGTAATCCTGGGCATGCAGACACTTTACCGCGATGTGTCAGTAAAAGGCGCTAAACCGCGCAGCCGTCCGGGCCGCATGCCTCAGCGTTGGAGGAATTGACCGTGACCAGGGGGTTGGCGTCCTGCCACGCCTGGTTAAGGGCAGCCGTGAACGTCTCCGTGGGCTGGGCGCCGGACAGCCCGAACTTCCGGTCGATCACGAAGAACGGGACCCCGCTGATGCCGAGGGCGCGGGCCTCCTGGAAGTCCAACCGGACTTCGTCGGAGTACTTGTCCGTGGTGAACAGCTCATCCACCTCGTCGACAGGCAGGTCCAGGTCCCTGCCCAGGGACGTCAGGTAATCCCGGCTGCCGATGTCCTTGCCGTGCTCGAAATGGTCGCTGAGGAGGCGCTCCTTGGCCGCATCCTGCCTGCCGTGGGCCGCGGCCAGGTGGATCAGGCGGTGGGCAGTGAAGCTGTTGGCCACCACAACCTTGTCGAACCTGTAGTCCAGGCCTTCACCCTTGGCCTGCTGGGCCACATGCTCGAACATCTGCGAAACCTGCGGCGCCGGCATGCCCTTGCGGCTGCTCAGGTACTCCAGTTCGGTCCCGTCATAGTGGTCCGGCAGTGTTGGGTCCAGCTGGTAGCTGCGCCACTCCACGTCGACGGCCTCACGGTAGGGAAACGCTGCGAGGGCAGCCTCGAACCGGCGCTTGCCGATGAAACACCACGGGCAGGCAACATCTGACCAGATCTCAATCTTCATGCCCTGCACAACCTGTGTGCCCCGGCCGCAATTCCGGGCGCCGTTATGAGATGCGCCACAGGGGGTCTTGTGGCCGGAGCCTTCCTGCGGAATAGTCGGATCAGAGGTCAAGCAGTGGGCCCTTTCGAAGCTCAAGACACCGCGCTGAACCAACCACGCCCGGTGGAGTAGTGCCCGGCCAGCTGGGGAGCCCGGCCTGTATCACCTGGGAGGCCAGGAATGCGGATTGGACTTGTAACGGGGCCGTGGATTCCCGTTCCGCCGGCAATGTACGGTGGAACCGAAAGAGTAGTGGACACGCTGGCCAGGGGCTTCGCCGCGGCCGGGCACGAAGTGCTGTTGGCGGCGCCGGCGGACAGCACCTGTCCAGTGCAGCTCGTTCCCGGAATGCGACCCACCGATTACGGCGGACTGGGGGCCACGCTCTCCGAGCTCAGCCACGTGGTCCGGGCATACCAGGGGCTCCAGGACGTGGCCATCATCCACGACCACACACTGGCCGGGCCCCTCTACCTGCACCGGCCGGCCGGCGTGCCGGTGGCCACAACCATCCACGGCCCCCTCCACACCCAGGCGGCGGACATCTATCGTGCCATTGCCCGGAGCGCTGCCGTAATTGCCATCTCCAGGGACCAGGCCTCGCACGCTCCCGATGTTCCAGTCTCCCGGGTAATTCACCACGGAATGGATCTCTCAGCCGTGCCCGTGGGGACCGGCAGCGGTGGCTATTTGTGCTTCGTTGGCCGTTCGTGTCCAGACAAGGGACTGCTTGAGGCCATCACCATCGCCAGGAAGGCGGGGATGCACCTGAAAATCGCGGTAAAGATGCGCGAGCCGGATGAGGTCCGCTTCTTCCGGGAGGTGATTGAACCGATCCTCGGCCCCAACGAGGATTTCGTGGGGGAAGTGGACGATACCGCCAAGTACCAGTTGATGGGTGGGGCCGTGGCGTTCCTGAACCCCATCCAGTGGTCCGAGCCCTTCGGCCTGGTGATGATCGAGGCGCTGGCCACTGGCACCCCGGTGATCGGCACGCTCATCGGCGCGGCCCCGGAAATTGTTGATCACGGCCGGACGGGCTTCCTGGGGAGGACCGACGAACTGGCCGGCTTTGTACCCGCAGCGGCAGCGCTGGACAGGGCCGTTTGCCGCAAAGATGTGGAGGACAGGTTCAGCGCGGAGCGGATGGTTGCAGACCACCTGGAGCTCTACACCGAGCTCATCGAAGGGAGGACGCCCACGGGGGTTCCGCAGGGTCCCCCGGTACACCAGAATCTATAGGGGCAAGAATGCTTCCCGATCCCCCGGGCAGCATCTGCCGGAGAAGGGAGTCCTTCCATGACCGCCTGGAATGAAGACAACGAAGCCTCAGGATCCGACGTGGGCGCCGTTACAGTCCTCGAAGGATCGTCATTCTGTATCTCCTCGGGCCTTGGCGACATCAACCCTGACGCCGGCACCAACGGCGTCTTCTTCCAGGACACGCGCATCATCTCGCGCTGGATGCTGCGCATCAATGGCTCGCTGCGCGAACCGCTGTCCGCGCAGCGTCCGCAACCGTTCGAGGCCACATTCGTAGGCCGGGCCAAATGGCCCGGCGGGAGGTTCGACAGCCCGCTGGTGGTCCGTCAGGTCCGCCACATCGGCCCAGGGCTGCAGGACGACATTTCCCTGGAAAACTATGCAGCTGAACCGGTGGAGTGCGAGATCGAGCTGCTCGTGGACGCTGACCAGGCAGACCTCTTCGAGGTCAAGGGCGGCCGTACCAGCGGCCTGGACGACACAACCCGGGTGGTCTCTGACGGCAAGCTCGTCATCGAAGCCGCCCGGCATGGCCAGCAACGGGGCTCCGCAATCGGCGCGCGGAGTGCAGAGGTCAGCATGGACGGGCTGCGTTTCCACGTCACAGTTCCGGCCAGGGGCAAATGGGCCACGAGCGTCATCGTGGTGCCGCTGGTCAATGGGGAAGCGCCCGAAAAGCCCTTCAAGGAAGGCCAGCTGCCGCATCATCGCGAGGGCGTCCGGCGGCACCTGGCCTGGGAAGAGAACGTTCCGCGGATCAGCATCGAGGACTCCAGCTTCCAGAACGTGCTCAACCGAAGCCAGAGTGATCTTGGTGCCCTCCGGATCTTCGATGCCCACCACCCCGACCGGGCCGCGGTGGCGGCAGGGGCGCCGTGGTTCATGGCGTTGTTCGGACGGGATTCGCTGCTGACGTCCTACATGAGCCTGATGGTCAACCCCAACCTCGCCCTGGGCACGCTCCAAACCCTGGCCGCGATCCAGGGAAAGAAAGTGGATCTGGATTCTGAGGAGGAACCCGGCCGCATCCCGCATGAAGTCAGGCTTGGTGTTACTGCCGGTCTGTCCCTGGGAGGTACGGCGTACTACGGCACAGCCGACGCAACCCCCCTTTTCGTGTCCACATTGGGCGAGCTGAGCCGGTGGGGGCTGTCCAGGGATGCGATCCAGCCGCTGCTGGCCCACGCGGACCGGGCGCTGGAGTGGATCGAAAAATACGGCGACCGCGACGGCGACGGCTTCGTGGAGTATATCCGGCCCAACGACCATGGCCTGGTGAACCAGGGCTGGAAGGACTCCTGGGACGGGATCAATTTCGCGGACGGGACCATTGCTGAAGCACCGATCGCCCTCTGCGAAGTCCAGGCTTACGTCTACTCTGCCTACCTGGGCAGGTCATTGCTGGCCCACTGGAGCAACGATTCCGCCCTGGAACAGCATTGGGCCCAAAAGGCGGCAGCCTTCAAGGAGGAGTTCAACAAGAAGTTCTGGCTGCCGGACAAGGGCTATTTCGCGGTGGCGCTGGACAAGGACAAGCGCCAGGTTGATGCGTTGACCTCCAACATTGGCCATTGCCTGTGGACCGGCATCGTGGACGAAGACAAAGCGGCGTCCGTCATGGAGAACCTGATGTCCCCGCAGATGTTCACGGGCTGGGGCATCCGCACGCTGGCTTCCGACATGGGCGCCTACAACCCGGTCAGCTACCACAACGGCTCGGTGTGGCCACATGATACGGCGCTGGTGGCCACCGGGCTGATGCGGTACGGGTTCGTGGACGAGGCCAAGAGGGTAGCCTTGGGCATCCTCGATGCTGCCCAGCACTTTGGCGGCCGGCTGCCGGAGCTTTTTTGCGGGTTCGACCGTGGCGAGTACCCCGGCCCTGTTCCATATCCCACCGCGTGCTCGCCGCAGGCATGGGCCGCGGCGGCGCCAGTGCAGCTCGCAAGGATCCTGCTGCGGTTCGACCCCGTCTTCACCCGCGGGGTGGTGCACCTGGCCCCGATCCTGCCGGAAACCGTGGGCAAATTCAGGGCGGAAAACGTCCTACTGGATTCGAGCCGGGTGACCATCACGGCCGCCGGATCGACCGGCACCATCGAAGGTCTGCCGCCGGGGCTGAAGCTCCTGGACGAACCGCGGCCGCCGCTGGCCTACCCGGTGGAACGGGTGCCGGCCGGCGGGGACGTCCGCAGGCTGCACTGACGGCGGCGCCGGAGGAGCCACGGCCCCGAGGATCCGGATGCCTAAGGCAGGGCACGTTCCAGGACGAAGTCGTGCTCCACGGTGCTGCCCAGCCGGAAGGATTTGGTGCCCACTTTGTGGAAACCGGACTTTTCGTAGAAGCGGATGGCGCGGGCGTTCTGGCTGTTCACGCCCAGCCAGGCCCCGGCGCCGCCGGCGGCCGCTGCCACCTGCAGGCTGGCATGCATGAGTTCAGCGGCCGCGCCCAGCCCGTGGTAATCGGGGTGGACATAGCACTTGCTGATCTCCACGGAGGGCAGCAGCGTCAGCACGGAGGCCACATCCGGGTCGCCGGCAGGCCTGTCCACCAGGAGGCTGTAGCCGGAAAGCTGCCCGTCGGCGTCGATGACCAGTACGGAGACGTCCGGGTCCGCTAGATAGGCCGCGAAGTGTTCCTCACTGAGCGTGGTGGCCAGGTGGGCGGCAATGTCCGCAGGTGACGACGACGGCGGGCAGGCCAGCGGAAAGGTGACGGCTGCCAGCGCAGCCAGCGCGCCGGCGTCGTCCGCTGTTGCCTTGCGGATGGTGTGGGTCATGCGGTGTCCCTCCAGGTCAGGGGGTGATGGTTCGGACGGGGGAGCCGGCAAGCCAGGCGGTGACGTCCTCAAGGGCCCCGCCGTAGAACTGCCGGTAGCTTTCCTGCGTGACATACCCCAGGTGCGGGGAAAGTACCGTGTTCGGCGCAGCCAGGAGCGGGTGCCCGGCCTGCAAAGGTTCCTGGTCAAAGACGTCCAGGGCCGCGCCGCGGATCCACCCCTCGTTTAATGCCTTGATCAGCGCCTCCTGGTCCACCAGGGGCCCGCGGGCGGAGTTTACCAGGATGCCTTCGGGTCCCAGCAGCTTCAGTTCGGCCTCGCCCACCGTGTTTTCAGACCGCGCGGAGAGCCTCAGGTGGAGGGTGGCGACGTCAGCCACGGTGAAGAGCTCCTCCTTGGACACCAGCCGGGCGCCCGCCTCTTTGGCCGCCTCCGCCGTGAGGTTCTGGCTCCACGCCACCACGTCCATGCCGAACGCCTGCCCGTACGCGGCCACGCGCCGGCCGATCTTGCCCAGCCCCACGATGCCCAGGGTTTTCCCCGCCAGCTCAACGCCCACCGTTGACTGCCAGGTGCCCGCCCGGAGTGAATTGTCCTCGGCTGGAAGGTGCCGGGCGATGGCGAGAAGGAGGGCCCAGGTCAGCTCCGGCGCGGCTGTGGGTGAGCCGGGCGTGCCGCACACCGTCACCCCGTGCTCGGCTGCCGCTGCCACGTCGATGGTGGCGTTCGCCATGCCCGTGGTGACCAGCAGCTCGAGTGCCGGCAGCTTCGCGAACACTTCACGGGGGAACGCCGTCCGCTCCCGCATGGCGATCACCATGGTGGTGTCCGCCAGCGCTGACACCAGGGCGTCCCGGGAGGCAAAAGGTTCACGGTAGGATGTTACGATGACTCCTTGCGCCTCCAACGCCGTGAAGTCGGCGAAGCCGTGGGCCACGTCCTGGTAGTCGTCGAGGATGGCAAGGCGGTGGGTCATGGGGATCCTTCGCGGTTTCCTTCGTCCTGGGTCACGTTCATCGTATGGCAGGGCCTGCCGGCACGGTGCCTGAAACTCCAGCAACGCGGAGCGTGATAGCAATGGGAGTGATGAATCCACGCCCATTCCCGATTTTGCCCCTGTGAGCGGCCACGTCCTGTCCCGCATCCCGAAAAGCTGGGTCCTGCTGGCCTGCATCGGCCTGCTGGCGCTGAACCTCCGGGGCCCGTTCGTTGCCGTCGCCCCCTTGGTGGACCTCATGCAGGCCGAACTGCACTTTTCGCCGGTCATGCTGGGGCTGCTGACCAGCATCCCCGTCCTCTGCTTCTCGCTCGCGGCTCCGCTGGCCTCCCTGGCGGCGCGGAAGTTCGGTGCGGAGTTCGCCGTGACGCTGACCATCCTGGGGGTGCTGGCCGGTGTGCTGCTCCGCTCCGCCGGGGGAGCGGCGCTGGTGGTGGCCGGCACGGTGGTCATTGGCGTGGCCATCACGATAGGCAACATTGCGGTGCCGCTGATCATTCGCCGCGATTTTGCCCCGCGGCGGCAGGGGACCGCGATGGGCATCTACACCGCAGCCCTGAACATCGGGTCCTTCCTGACCTCAGTAGCCATGGCTCCGCTGGCAGCAGTGACGGGGTGGCGGGTGGCCCTGGGCGCTGTCGCCGTTTTGGCCGTCGCCGCGGTGGTGGTGTGGGTGCTGGCCGTGGGGCCCCGGACGGCTTTCCTGGCCGAGGCCGAAGACGGCGGGGACACACCCCGTGCCCCGGCAAGCCGTTCCGGCTGGATTACTGCCGGACTCACGGCCGGCTTCGGCGGCCAGGCGTTCTCCTATTACGGCGTCACGGCGTGGCTGCCGAGCTACCTGCACGACGAACTGGGAATGAACGCAGCCCAGGCCGGCGCCGCGTCCTCGATCTTCCAGATCCTGGCCATCGTGGGCGGACTCGGCGTGCCTTTCGCGGCCAAATACCTGAGTACGACGGCGGTGGCGGTCACCCTGGGTACGTTGTGGCTTGCCGTTCCGGTGGGGCTGCTCTTCCTGCCGCAACTGTGGTGGCTGTGGTCCACCTCCGGCGGGATCGCGCAGGGCGGCGGCATCACCCTGATCTTCATCGCCATCATCAAGCTGGCCCGCGACCAGGCCTCGGCCGGCCGGATGTCAGCAACTGTCCAGGGCCTGGGCTACTGCCTGGCCGCGGTGGCACCGCCGCTGGTGGGCTTCGTCCACGACAGCTCGGGATCGTGGACCCCGGCGCTGCTGGTCATCCTGGTTTCGGTGCTGACCTTCTTCGTCAGCACCACCCTGTCCGTGAGGCTGGTGCCGAAAGGCCGCTGAGGCGACCCGCCGCCGTCGTCTTTCCCTCTCAAACCCCTCCGCGAGATGGCACTTGAGGGCAATCATTCCTGGGAATATTGCCCTTAAATGCCATCTCGCGGGGTGATTCAAATGCTCCGTTGCCGGGCCGGCGCCCCGGATTTCGGGGGGCCTGTTGCGAAGGGCGTGCCGGCCCGGCAGACGGAAGTCTGGTTAAGCCGCGGCGAGCTCCTCGACGGTGGCCTTTTCGCGGGCCTCGGTCAGGTAGCGGGCGTAGGCGGGGAGGGTGAGGAAGGACGGGAACTCACGGCTGAGCGTGACCTCTTCGAAGATGTCGCGGGCGTCCTCGAACCGGTCGCCGTCGAAGCGTTCGAGCCGGGCGAATTCCTCGTCCAGGAGCTCCTCCACCCACTCGTGGCTGATGATCTCGCCGTGGTCGGTGATGGCCCGGGCGTAGATCCACTGCCAGAGCTGTGAGCGGGAGATTTCGGCGGTGGCGGCGTCCTCCATGAGGTTGTGGATGGCCACTGCGCCGTTTCCGCGGAGCCAGGATTCGATGTAGCGGATGCCTACCTCGATGTTGTTCCGGATGCCCTGCTCGGTGATGGTGCCGTGCAGGGAGGCGATGTCGATGAGGGCGCGGTCGTCCGGGGTGACGTCTTCGCGGAGCCGGTCCAGCTGGTTGGGGCGGGCGCCAAGGACGCCGTCGAACACTTCGCGGCAGATGGGCACCAGGTCCGGGTGGGCCACCCAGGAGCCGTCGAAGCCGTCGTTGGCCTCGCGGGTCTTGTCAGCGCGGACCTTCTCGAGGGCGTTGGCGTTGGCCTCCGGGTCCTTGCGGTTGGGGACGGCTGCGGCCATGCCGCCGATGGCCATGGCGCCGCGCTTGTGGCAGGCCCGGACGAGTTGCTCGGTGTAGGCGCGCATGAAGGGGGCGGTCATGGTCACCTGCCCGCGGTCAGGCAGGACGAAGCGGGGGCCGCGGGTGCGGAAGTTCTTGATGATGGAGAAGATGTAGTCCCAGCGGCCGGCGTTCAGGCCTGCGGCGTGGTCCCGCAGTTCGAAGAGGATCTCCTCCATTTCGAATGCCGCGGTGATGGTTTCGATCAGTACCGTGGCTCGGATGGTGCCCTGTGGGATGCCGAGCAGGTCCTGGGCCAGGATGAAGATGTCGTTCCACAGCCGGGCTTCGAGGTGGTTCTCGATCTTGGGCAGGTAGAAGTACGGGCCCTTGCCCTGGGCGAGGAGGCGGCGGGCGTTGTGGAAGAAGAACAGGCCGAAGTCCACGATGCCGCCGGCGATGGGCTGGCCGTCGATGAGCATGTGTTTCTCCGGCAGGTGCCAGCCGCGGGGGCGGACCACGATGGTGGGCAGCTCGCCGGCCGGACGGAGCTTGTATTCCTTGCCTTCTTCGGTGGTGAAATCGATCCGGCGTTCCAGGGCGTCGGTGAGGTTCAGCTGGCCCTTGATGACGTTGCGCCACGTGGGGGTGGAGGAGTCTTCCATGTCCGCCAGCCACACCTTGGCACCGGAGTTCAGGGCGTTGATGGTCATCTTCTTGTCCACCGGCCCCGTGATTTCCACCCGCCGGTCCTCCAGGCCCGGTGCCGGGGGAGCGACCCGCCAGGACGGATCATTCCGGATGTGCTCGGTCTCCCGCAGGAACCGCGGGTCTGCCCCTGCGGCGATATCGGCCCGCCGGGTGCGCCGCGCCTGCAGGAGTTCCTGCCGCCGCTCCGCAGTGGCCCGGTGCAGCTTGGCAATGAAGGAGAGGGCATCCGGCGTCAGCACTTCGTCCTGCCGGCAAATCGGCTGCGCGGTCAGGGTTATGCCGTTGATGGTGAATGAGTCAGTAAAGCTGTTCATTTCAGTCTCCTTAAAGACGAAAGGGAAGTTCGACGGCGGGTAGCGGCAGGGTGGCGACTGAGGCACGAGGCCGAGGAGCCGGTGTCGCGGCAGCCTGCGTAAAAGGGGCCCTGCGTCCGGCCTCGGCGAGTTCTACGAGCCCAAGGCCGGACGTGGGGAATAGCAGGCAGAGCGATGCCGGTCCGAAGGCCGGACGGAAGCACCGCCGTCGTAAGTTGTTAGTGGAACTGGCCCTCTTCGGTGGATCCCACGAGGGCGAGGGTGGACGCGTTCGGGTTGAGCGCCGTGGAGATGGTGTCGAAGTAGCCGGTGCCGACTTCGCGCTGGTGCTTGGTTGCGGTGTAGCCGCGGGACTCGGAGGCGAATTCCTTTTCCTGGAGCTCGACGTAGGCGCTCATGCCTTCCCGGGCGTAGCCGTGGGCGAGGTCGAACATCGAGTAGTTCAGGGCGTGGAATCCGGCCAGGGTGATGAACTGGAACGTGAAGCCCATGGCGCCGAGTTCGCGCTGGAACTTGGCGATGGTGTCGTCGTCCAGGTGCTTGCGCCAGTTGAAGGACGGCGAGCAGTTGTAGGAGAGCATCTGGTCCGGGAACTCGGCCTTGACGGACTCGGCGAACTTGCGGGCCAGCTCCAGGTCCGGAGTACCCGTCTCCATCCAGATCAGGTCCGAGTACGGGGCGTAGGCCTTGGCACGGGCGATGCAGGGCTCGATGCCGTTGCGGACCTTGTAGAAGCCCTCCGCGGTGCGCTCACCGGTGATGAACTCCTGGTCGCGCTCGTCGACGTCGGAGGTGATCAGGGTGGCGGCCTCGGCGTCCGTGCGGGCGATGACGACGGTGGGGGTGCCGGCGACGTCGGCTGCCAGGCGGGCGGCGTTGAGGGTGCGGACGTGCTGCTGGGTGGGAATCAGGACCTTGCCGCCGAGGTGGCCGCACTTCTTCTCGGAGGCCAGCTGGTCTTCCCAGTGAACACCGGAGGCGCCGGCCTGGATCATGGACTTCATGAGCTCGTAGGCGTTCAGCGGGCCGCCGAAGCCGGCTTCGGCGTCGGCGACGATCGGGACCAGCCAGTCCTCAACGCTCTGGATGCCTTCGGAGAACTCGATCTGGTCGGCGCGGAGCAGGGCGTTGTTGATCCGGCGGACTACGGTGGGGACCGAGTTTGCCGGGTAGAGGGACTGGTCCGGGTAGGTGTGGCCGGAGTTGTTGGCGTCCGCGGCGACCTGCCAGCCGGAAAGGTAGATGGCGCGCAGCCCGGCCTTGACCTGCTGCACGGCCTGGTTGCCGGTGAGGGCGCCCAGGGCGTTGGTGTAACCGCCGGTCTTGTGCTCCTCGGTCAGCTGCTTCCACAGCTTCTCCGAACCCCGCCGGGCCAGGGTGTGCTCTTCGGAGACGCGGCCGCGGAGACGGACGACGTCGGAAGCTGAGTAGTCCCGGGTCACACCTTCCCAGCGGGGGTTGGCGGCCCACTCGAGCTCCAGGGCGGCGGCCTGCTCTTCGGGCGTCTGCTGGGTGGGCTCAAATGCTGCAGTCATCGTTGATCTCCTTGATTGAGCTCCGGATGGAGTAGGTGGGAACCGCTCCGTTGAGGTTCCCACCGGCTTATCCGGTGCGGTGTTTCTTTCCGTGACACCTACTTTTCAGCACTTTCAACCCCCTTTCTAGAGAAAAAGTATGGAAAGAAATGCACTTCTTCACGTATTCTTCAGAAATGTCGCCTTCAAGCTGGAACAGGGACGTTTCCCACCCGCCGTCAGCCGCCGCAGCGGAACTGGACGTCATCGCGCTGGGCCGCCGCGTCCGCCATCTCCGCAAACAAGCCGGGCTCACGCTCGATGACCTGAGCGTCGCCGTCGGAACCGCTCCCAGCCAGCTAAGCCTCATTGAGAACGGCAAGCGTGAGCCCAAACTGACCCTCCTCCAGCACCTCGCGGCGGCGCTCAATGTCACCATCGACCAACTGCTCGGAGCCGAGCCTCCCAGCCGCCGGGCAGCCCTGGAAATCGAGCTGGAACGGTACCAGCGGGGGCCGCTGTACGAATCGCTGAACCTGCCCAGAATCCGCATCAGTTCGCGGCTTCCGCTGGATGTGTTGGAGGCCCAGGTGGGGCTGCTGCACGAACTGGAACGGAAGATGAATGAGCAGGTGGCCACCCCCGAGGAGGCGCGCCGCGCCAACGGTGAACTGCGGGCCATGATGCGCGAGCGCGGGAACTATTTCCCGGAGTACGAGGCCGAGGCGCAGAAGGTCCTCAAGGAGGTGGGTTACACCACCGGGCCGCTGAGCCAGCATGTCATCGCGGACATCGCTGAGCACCTGGGCTTCACCCTGCACCACGTGGGCGACCTGCCGCATTCCACCCGCTCCGTGACGGACTTGAAGAACCGCAAAATTTACCTGACGCAGAGCCAGCGGCAGGACCATGACCCCCGTTCGGTGCTGCTGCAGGCCCTGGGCCACTACGTCCTGGGCCATGAGACGCCCAAGAACTACGGCGACTTCCTGGCCCAGCGGGTGGCCACCAACTATTTCGCCGCAGCCCTGCTCCTGCCTGAGCAGGCAACAGTGGAATTTCTGCAAAAAGCCAAAGCGGCCAAGGAAATCGCGGTGGAGGATCTCCGGGACGCCTTCGCCGTCTCCTACGAGACAGCGGCGCACCGTTTCACCAATCTGGCCACCAAGCACCTGGGCCTCACAACGCATTTTCAGAAGACGCACCAGAGCGGCATCATCTACAAGGCGTATGAGAACGACGGCGTGAACTTTCCCCAGGACCATACCGGCGCCATCGAGGGCCAGCCGTCGTGCAAGGCCTGGACCTCGCGTGCCGTGTTCGACGTGCCGGATAAGTTCAGTGCCTACAGCCAGTACACGGATACGCCGTCCGGCACGTATTGGTGCACAGCCCGTACTGAACGGTCGGCCAGCGGCGAGTTCTCCCTCAGCATCGGCGTGCCGTACCAGCACGTGAAGTGGTTCCGCGGGCGGGAGACCACCGCTCGCGCCACCTCCAACTGCCCCGATCCCACGTGCTGCAAGCGGCCCCCGGCCGAGCTGACCAACCAGTGGGCCGGCAACGCGTGGCCCTCGGCCCGGGCCCACTCGCACCTGCTGGCAGCAATGCCCCCGGGTGCGTTCCCCGGCGTGGACGAGACCGAGGTGTACAGCTTCCTGCAGGCCCACTCCGGAAGCTAGCAATCGGGAAGGTCATCGATTGTGACCCGCCCGCCCACCCGCATCCTGCTAAGTACCGCGTTGAAATCCAAAAGGATGATCTCCCGTGTAATGCCATCGACTGCACGAAACGAGTACGTGTTGCCGGTCCACCGTCCGGAATCCCGGAGGAAGTGCAGGAACTTGCCGACGCTGATGGCAGTCATGACGCCCGTGTCCACGGATTGCAGCATGAGCGAAGCCAACGCCGCAGCTACTCTGGTCGGTTCTAAGGCAGTTATCCCAGCGGACCTTTTACTTTCGGGAAGGAATCGGAAGAAGTCCGATAAGTGTCCTAGAACCCGTACCACGTCTGTATTGAAATACTGCTCCCCATACCAGCGGACAAAGGCTGGCGTGAGGGTCTCGAACTCCCGAATGTTCTGGTCCGAACCCTGGGGAACTTCGGGCCTGGAACTTCGTGCCGAGCCTCCGTGCCCTTTTCGGGAAATCCTCGAACGTGCCGATGCTCCATGTCGCTTCTTGGCCACAGTAATCCTCGCTCGCTTGCTCTTCCGTTGAGCTCAAAGGCTAGAAAGGTAGCGATCGGACCGCCACGCCAGGACCGTTATATGTGGATAGCCGGGTGCAAGCTGGGTCATCCCCGTCTCACTTTCTTGAGGATAGTGAGCGGGCGTTGGAGGATTTCCTGCGAAAGGTGAGCGGGCGTTTAGGTTTGTGGCGCCAGATGTGAGCGGGCGTTTGGGTTTGTGCCGCCAAAGGTGATGGGGCGCCCGGGTTTGTGCCGCCGAAGGTGATGGGGCGTTGGGTCAGCCGTGGAGGGTCCGGTAGGCTGCCGCGGCGGCGGGGTGCAGGGGGATTCCGGCGGTGTTGATGAGGCTCTCCGGGCTAAGGAACTGCACGCCCAGGGTGGATTGGGGAATGAGTTCTCCGGCGTTGTGCACCAGCAGTTGGACGGTCCGCTCCACGGTGGCGCTGTCCAGGTCCCTGCGGCAGAGCAGCAGGTTGGGAGCACCCACCGTCCACACCGCCGGTATGCCGGGATAACTGCCCTCCGGTACCAGGACCCGGTCGTACATCCCGCCGTACCTCCGCCGCAGTTCCGGCAGCAGTGCGGATAAGTCCAGCAGTCCCAGCGCCACGTCCTGCTGCGCGGTAGCGATGGCCGCGGTGGGCACGCCACCGGACCAGAACAGGGCATCCACGGTCCCCGCCTTGAGCGCAGCGATGCCGTCATTCAAGCCAAGATGTTCGACGGCGGCAGTTCCGGCGGACGGCGGCGCGGACTCCGCCGAAGTGCCCAGACCCGCCGCTTCGAGCAGCCGGGGAGTGGTGAGCGAGGTGCCCGATCCAGGCTGCCCCACGGCAACCCGCCGCCCCGCCAGCCCGGATATGTCCCGGATCCCGCTGTCCTTCCGCACCACGCAGTGGACGTAGTTCTCGTACACCTTCCCGATGGCGGCGATCTCCGCCCCGCCCCCGCCCGCCTGGCCCGCAGCATCGGCCAGGGCCACGGCAAACGCGGCCTGCCCCGCCCGCAGCTCCGCGATGTTGTCCAGGCTTCCGCCGGTGGCCACCGCCCGCGCATGGGCGGCAACGCCGTGGCGTTCCAGCGCGGCGGCCAGCAGCGTTGAGAACTCGAGGTAGAAGCCGCCGGGTTCGCCGCCGGCCACCACCAGGTCCTCCGGCCGGTCGTCCCCGGTGCACGCACTGAGGGCAGGCGGCAGGCAGGCCACGAGTCCGACGGCGAAGGCAGACTTGAGCAAGGACCGCCGCGTCGGCTGCGCGGCAGCACCGTCCGGGGCAAGCGGATCATGCACGGGCACCACCCCCGCCGGACCCCGGTGCCGGCCGGGCGGCGGGTGGAACGGGAAACTCGACCCGCGCCGCGAGCCCACGCGGGGCTGCTTCGGCCAGCACCAGACGCCCTCCGTTGGCCGCAGCAAGCTCACCCACGATGGTCATTCCCAGCCCGGTTCCCGGAACCGATGAATGCTGTGGGGACCGCCAGAACCTGGTGGCAGCTGAGGCGCGCTCCGCGCCGGAAAGTCCTGGGCCGTCGTCGGAAATCTCCACCACCACTGCGTCCCCTTCCAGCCGGACCGTGCACCTCACGGTGGCGCCGGGCGCGTACTTGATGGCGTTGTTGAGGAGTTCGGACGCCATCTGGGCCAGCTCTGCGGGGCGGCAGGAAACCAGTGCCGGCGGCTGCGGAGGGAGCGCGAGGACCAGCCGGCAGCCGGCCTGTTCTGCCAGCGGTGCTGCCCGCTCGATCTCCCCTTGGAGGACCGGGAAAGGGTCCACCGGTTCCGGCGCGGGAAAGTCTTCCAGGCTCCCGGCCGCCCGCAGGTACCCTTCGGACGCCCGGTGCTCGGCGGCCGCAAGCTTCAGCACCCCGTCCAGGATCTCCTCCACCCGCTCCAGCTCCGCCATGGCCCGCTCTGCCGCGTCGTGTTCACGGGCCGTCGTGAGTTCGAGCTGAAGCAGGTCCAGCCGGAGCCGGAGCGCGCCCACCGGGTTGCGCAGCTGGTGTGACGTGTCCGCAATCAGCTGCCGCTGCGCTGCCATGCTGGCGCTCACGGTCCTGGCCATCACCGTGAAGGAGCGGCTCAGTTCCCGCAGTTCCGGCGGCCCGTCCTCCGGGAGGCGTCCCGCGCGGCCGGTCCTTTCCAGTTCGTGCACCGCCGAGTTCAGCCGCTGGACGGGCCGGAGGACCCAGCCGGTGACCCGGGCGGCGCCGAGCAGCAGCACGGCGGCCAGGGCGAGCGCCGCCACGCCCACCGCGAGCCACCGTTCCCGGAGCTTCTGCTGGGCGGTGTCGGCGTCGACGTCCAGCACCACAGCGCCCAGGACCTGGCTGGCGCTGCCGAAGGGACGGAAGATGACCCGGGAGCCGGAACTGAACGGCTCCAGCGGCTCCAGGGCGGTGTTGCTGACGTTCAACCCGGCCAGGGAGAGTGCTTCCTGCACGTCGGACCGGCCCGCATCGAAGTTCCCGGATTGAAGCGTGGCCTGCTGGACGCGCACCACGATCCCCTCCCCGTACAGCCCGGAGTATGTGTCCATCTCGCGCTGCAACCGCGCAGTGTCCCCGTCCCCGGCAGCATCAAACGCCACCTGGGCCAGTCGGTTCAGGGCCGCTGCCCGGTTGATCTGCAGTTCCTGGGTCAGCTCACGGGACGCGGAGCTGAGGATGGTGCCGGAAATCAGGAAGACCACCACCAGGCAGAGCACGCTGAGGACGCCCAGCACCCGCAGCCTCATGCGCCGGCCGCCTCCACCCGGTAGCCCACCCCGCGGACGTTGATGATGAAGCCGGGCTTCTGCAGTTTCGCCCGCAGGCCAGTGAGGTGGACGTCCAGAGAACGGGAAGAAGCCAGGAAGGCGTCGCCCCACAGCGCGTCAAGGATCTGTTCCCGGGTGACCACCGAGCCGGCATGGCGTGCCAGCAGCGCGAGGAGTTCGAACTCGGTAGCGGTCAGGGGGAGCGGCAGGCCGGATTTGGCAGCGGTGTGCCGGTTCAGGTCGATCACCAGGTCATCCAGCACAATGACGTCCTCCTGCGGGATGCCGGCGGCGCGCCCGGCCCGCCGCGTCACCGCTTCGATCCGCGCCAGCAGCTCCACCAGCTTGACCGGCTTGACCAGGTAGTCATCCGCGCCGGAACGCAGCCCGAGCACCACGCTGCGTTCGTCGTCCCGGGCGGTCAGGATCAGGATGGGGACATCGGTGACCTGGCGCAGTTTGCGCAGCACCTCCAGCCCGTCCATGTCCGGCAGGCCAAGGTCCAGGAGGACGACCTGGAAGTTCCGGTGCAACAGCAGCGCATCAGCGCCCCGCGCCAGCCGCTGCGGGTGGTGTCCAGCGCTTTCGACGGCGGCGGTGAGGGCACCGGCCATGGCATCGTCGTCCTCGACGATCAGCACGTCCATTGCCATCTTCCTTGCCGTTGTGCGATCTCCTGATCATCCCCGCCTTTGGAGACTACCGCCTGCGGAAAGGTTTTGCCCGACGGCGGCGGGCAGCCAGGCGCACGGGGACACGTGGGCAAAACCTAAGGAAGTGTTAGGAAATGCCCCGCCACGTTGGTTGTGCGGTGGATCACCCATACCGTGGATGAGGCCCTCCGGCGTTGGAGGCCGAAGTCACCACAAGGAGAAACTCACCGATGAGCACCCAACATACCGCGCCCCGCACGGAGGCAGCCCAGACCCGTCGGGCGGTGGGCAACATCCTCAAAGGCTCTGCCGGCAACCTTGTGGAGTGGTACGACCTCTACGTCTACACCGTCTTCGCCGCCTACTTCCAGGCCCACTTCTTCAACTCCAAGGACGAGCTCCAGGCAGGCCTCGAAGCGATGGCCGTCTTTTCGACGTCGTTCCTCATGCGGCCCATCGGCGCCTGGTTCTTTGGCCGGTACGCGGACCGCAAGGGCCGCAAGGCCGCACTGACCCTCAGCGTGACCCTGATGTCCGCGGGCTCCTTCGCCATCGCCATCCTGCCCACGCAGCAGCAGATCGGGCTGTGGGCCATGATCCTGCTGGTGATCGTCCGCGTGATCCAGGGCTTCTCCGTGGGCGGCGAGTACGGCACCAGCGCCACCTACATGTCCGAGGCAGCCACCAGCAAGCGCCGCGGCTTCTTCTCCAGCTTCCAGTACGTCACCCTGATCGGCGGCCAGATGCTGGCCCTGCTGGTCCTGGTGATCCTGCAGAACGTCATGCCCAAGGGCGACCTGGGCGAGTGGGGCTGGCGCATCCCGTTCGCCATCGGCGGCGTGGCTGCCCTGGTGGTGCTGTGGCTCCGCCGCTCCATGGAGGAGACCGTTTCCGCAGAGCAGATCGAAGCGGCCAAGACTCCCGCCGTTGCCGGACAGGCGCAGCCGGGCACCATGAAGCTGCTGTTCACCAGCTACTGGAAGCCGCTGCTGGTGTGCATTGGCATCACCCTGGGCGGCACCGTAGCGTTCTACACCTACACCAACTTCATCCTGAAGTTCATGAACGATACGTCAGGCATCGCCAAGACGGACACTTCGGTCATCAACTTCTGGGCCCTGTTCATCTTCATGCTGCTCCAGCCCGTGTACGGCATCATCTCGGACAAGGTGGGCCGCAAGCCGCTGCTGCTCTGGTTCGGCATCACCGGCGTGCTCTTCACCTGGCCGCTGCTCTCCACCCTGGCCGGCACCAAGGACCCCTTCACAGCCTTCTTGCTGATGATGGGCGGCCTGCTGATCGTGGGCGGCTACACCTCCATCAATGCCCTGGTGAAGGCCGAACTTTTCCCTGCGTCCATCCGTGCGCTCGGCGTGGGGCTGGGCTACGCGATCGCCAACTCGCTGTTCGGCGGCACCGTGCCGCTGATTGGCGCGGCCTTCCAGAAGGCGGAGCGGGAAGACCTGTTCTTCACCTACGTCACCGTGGCCATCGCCATCTCGCTGCTGGTCTACATCTTCGCGCTGAAGAACAAGAAGGCCACGCACTTGGACGACGAACAGGGCCACGCCTGGGAGCGGGCGCCGCAGGGCGGCGGCAAGGACAAGGACGTCCTCGGCGTTTAGCCCTCGGGGCACCAAGGTGCCCTGTTCCCAAAGGAGGCGTACGACGGCGGCTGCCCGGCCGCCGTCGTACGCCTCCTTTTGCCTGCCCACTCCAACGCGCCGGGGGGTGTCCTGCCAATGTATCCGCCCAGGCGGGCGGACTATATTGGGCCATGTCAGCACACCACCACGGGCGGACTATATTGGGCCATGTCAGCACACCACCACCACCGCGGGAGTCTGCACCCATGGCCAAGGAACTTGCCACCCAGCTCATCGAACAACTCCAGGCTGCCGGCGTGCAGCGGATCTACGGGATCGTGGGCGACAGCCTCAACCCCATCGTGGATGCCGTCAGGCAAACAGGCGGCTCGGCGAAGGGCGGCATCGACTGGGTGCATGTCCGGCATGAGGAAGCCGCTGCCTTTGCCGCCGCTGCTGAGGCGCAGCTCACCGGCAAGCTCGCAGTCTGCGCAGGGTCCTGCGGCCCCGGGAACCTGCACCTGATCAACGGCCTGTACGACGCCAACCGCTCCGGCGCGCCGGTGGTGGCCATCGCCTCGCACATTCCCAGCAAGCAGATCGGCACCACTTTCTTCCAGGAAACGCACCCGGACCGGCTGTTCAACGAGTGCTCGGTATATTCCGAGCTGGTAAGCACCGCGGAGCAGGCGCCACGGGTGATGCACAGCGCCATCCAGCACGCGCTGGGACTTGGGGGAGTCGCCGTCGTCACCCTTCCGGGCGACATCGCAGGCCTGGAGGCCGTGGGCCCCACGCCGCTCCCGGCTACCTTCCGGCCGGCCAGCCTGGTGCCGGACCCGGCCAGCGTCCAGGCGCTCGCGGACGCCATCAACGACGCCGGCAAGGTGGCCATCTTCGCCGGCGCCGGCGTGGAGGGGGCGCACAGCGAACTGATGGCGCTCGCAGAACTGGCCAAGGCGCCGGTGGGGCACTCGCTGCGCGGCAAGGACTTCGTCCAGTACGACAACCCGTTCGATATTGGAATGACCGGCCTGCTGGGCTACGGGGCCGCGGCGGAAGGGATCGAGGACGCCGACCTGCTGGTCCTCCTGGGCACCGACTTCCCATATGACCAGTTCCTGCCGGACACCCGGACAGCGCAGGTGGACCGGGCCGCGCAGCGACTGGGCCGCCGGACCGACGTCGACATCGCCGTCCACGGGGACGTGCTGCCGACGCTGCGCGCGCTGCTCCCGCTGGTGAAGGCGAAGAAGAGCCGCCGGTTCCTGGACCAGATGCTCAAGAAGCACGACCGGCTCATGAACAAAGCCGTGGGCGCCTACACCCGGAAGGTGGAGAAGAAGCAGCCCATCCACCCGGAGTACGCGGCGTCCCTGCTGGACCAGGTGGCCGCTGAGGACGCCATCTTCACTGCGGACACCGGAATGTGCAACGTCTGGACCGCGCGCTACATCAATCCGCTGGGCACCCGCCGGCTGATCGGGTCGTTCCTGCACGGCTCCATGGCCAACGCCCTGCCGCACGCCATTGGCGCCCAGCTGGCGTACCCCGGCCGGCAGGTCATCTCGGTCTCCGGCGACGGCGGCCTGTCCATGCTGCTGGGTGAGCTCATCACGGCCGCCGCGTACAAGCTGCCGGTCAACGTGGTGGTGTTCAACAACTCCACGCTGGGCATGGTCAAGCTCGAGATGCTGGTGGACGGGCTGCCCGATTTCGGCGTGGACGTCCCGGACGCCAACTACGCGGCCGTGGCACAGGCGCTGGGCTTCCATGCCGTCCGGGTCACGGATCCGGCGCAGATCGAATCGGCGTACCGGGAGGCGTTCGCGCACCCCGGCCCGTCGCTGGTGGAGCTCATTACCGACCCCAAGGCGCTGTCCATCCCGCCGAAGATCTCCGGTTCGCAGGTGATCGGGTTCGCCACCGCCATGTCCAAGGTGGTCCTGAACCGCGGGGCGGGCGAGGCAGTGAGCATGGCGCGCAGCAACCTGCGCAACATCCCCCGGCGCTGACCGGGGTCCAAACCCGCCATCAGATTCTGCCCTTAAATCCGGAACGCGTCTGCAGTGAGTGCAGACGCGTTGCGGATTTAAGGGCGAAAAGTGATGGGGCGTCCTGGGTTTGGAGCCTGGAAGTGATGGGGCGTTTGGTCAGCGGGCGCCGCCCTGCCACAGGGCATCGAAGGGGGCGCCGGAGGCAACACGGTTGCGGATGCCGGCGGTGACGAACTGCTTGGCGGTCCGGGCGGCGTCCAGCGGCGACGCGCCCTTGGCCAGTTCCGCCGTCACGGCGGCCGCGAGCGAGCAGCCCGCACCGGACACCGCCACTTCGCCCACCTTGGGGGCGCTGAGGACTTCGAGGGTTTCGCCGTCATAGAAAACGTCGACGGCGTCCGGGCCTTCCAGCCGCACCCCGCCCTTGGCCAGGACTGCTGCGCCGCTGAGCTCGTGGATACGCACGGCAGCGGCCTTCAGCGACTCCACGTCCGTGATGTCCAGGCCGGACAGCGATTCCGCTTCGAAGTGGTTGGGTGTGACGAAGGTGGCCAGCGGCAGGATCTGCGCTTTCAGGGCCTGGTCCGTGTCCAGCGCGTGCCCCGGCTCCTGGCCCTTGCAGATCAGCACCGGGTCCAGGACAACGTTGGCGAAGCTGTTCGCCTGCAGGGCGCCGGCCACGGTGTTGATGGTGGCAGGGCTGCCCAGCATGCCGATCTTCACGGTGTCCAATGGCGAAGGTGCGCCCGACGCGGGACCGTAGGCCGCCGTCGTCGCCTCCAGTTGGTCGGCGATCACCTGCTGGTCCACCGGCACGAAGCGGTGGTTCCAGCTGTCCTTCGGATCAAAGGACACAATGCAGGTCAGGTTGGCGATGCCGAAGACGCCGAGTTCCTGGAAGGTCTTCAGGTCGGCCTGGGCGCCGGCGCCACCGGTGGCTTCGGAGCCGGCAATGGTGAGGACGACGGCGGGAGGTGCGGCGGACAGCGTGGCGTCAGGGGAAACGGAAGTCATGCACCCATCCTGCCACCCGCCGTCGGACGCCCTCCATGTGGTGACGAACAGCGGACCGCAGCCGGAAGTGTTCAGGGCCACAAGCGGTGGACGATGTCCCTGAACGGGTCCGGCTCGGCGCGGTGCGAGAATGACCCGAGTGCTAATACAACCGGCCGCCCAGCTCGGCAGGCCGGCCAACCACTCCTGAACGGATCCCTCGATGACCCCTGCCCCAGGCCACAGCGCCGTGCCCCAAACCGTCCGGCCAACTGCCGCAGGTCCAGCCGCCAGATTCGCGGACATAGGTTCGCCCTACTTCGGGATCATGCTGGCCGCCATGGCAGTGGTGCTGATCCTGTCGAACATCGGAGCGTCCAAAGGCGTGGCGTTTGGGCCCATCGTCACCGACGGCGGCTTTTTCCTCTTCCCCCTCGCGTACATCCTGGGCGATGTCATCAGCGAGGTCTACGGCTTCAAAGTGGCCCGCAAGGCCATTCTCACCACCTTCGGGCTCTCCGTCTTCGCTTCCCTCTGCTACTGGGTGGTCATTGCGTTGCCCGGCTTCGACGACGAGTACGGAGCTGCCAAGCAGTCAGCCCTTGAAGGCGCACTGGGCCCGGTGCCGCAGATCGTCCTGGCCTCGCTGCTGGCATTCCTGGCCGGGCAGACCATCAACTCCTGGATCCTGGTCCGGATGAAGGCCCGCACCGGGGAGAAGTCCCTGTGGGCGCGGCTCATGGGCTCCTCGGGGGCCGGGGAGTTTGTGGACACGCTGATCTTCTGCAGCATCGCCGCGCCCGTCATCGGCATCGCCGACTTTGGCAGCTTCGTGAACTACGTGCTGGTGGGCTTCGTTTACAAGACCTTGGTGGAGTTCCTCTTCGTCCCGGTCACCTCGCTGGCCATCAACTGGGTCAAGAAGCGCGAGCCCAGTTACGGCGCCGCCTGACCGGAATCCTCCGGCTTGCCGGCAGCTTTCCGGCGAGTTCGACGGCGGACGGCCGGCTTAGGCCTTCAGCGTCCCGTCCAGCAGGGCGCGCAGTTCCCGGAAGTGCCGCTCGGTGGCTTCGGGGTGGAAGGCGGAGGTGTCCGCCATGGTGTAACCGTGCGGCGCCCCTTCGTAGACCTCGTTGGATGCCTCAAGTCCCGCATCCTTGAGAGCCTCGCCCAGGCGGGCAACGGCGTCGGGGGCCATGCTCCGGTCGTGGTCCGCGTGGCCGAATACGAACCGCGCCCGCGCGTTGCCAAGCCCCAGGTGCGGACTGTCCGAATCCTCCGTTGCCAGCCCGCCGCCATGGAAACCGCCGCACGCCGCCACCGCATCCGGGTGCGAGGTGGCGGTGCGGACCGCGAGCCGGGCGCCCATGCAGTAGCCGGTGGTGCCGATGGGACCCGCGGCCACGCCGTCGAGCGCCGCCAGGGCCGAAACCCAGGCATCAATGTCCGGAAGGGCCTTGTCCGGAGTCAGGCGCCCCACGCGGGGGAAGGCAGCCTTGCCGGCGGCTTCCCTGCCCTCCTTGGTGGACATGTCCCCTGCCGGAGCCAGTTCGGCAGCCGTTCCTTCCCGGTAGAAGACGTTGGGTGCGAGCACCACGTAGCCCCAGGCGGCGATGCGCTGCGCCATCTCCTGGATGCGCGGGCGCAGGCCGAAGGCGTCCATGTAGAGGATGACGCCAGGAAATGGGCCGGTTCCGGTGGAAGGACGGGCGACAATGGCTTCGGCAGGGCCTGCAGGGGCCTCGATCTCGATGAGCATTTGGTCAGGATAGCGGAGGGACCCGGGAGCCACGCTCAGGAGTAGTACCGGCCCAGGGTCTCGGCCTTGAATTCGAAGAAGGTGCCGGACTCGATGGCCAACCGGGCGTCGTCCACCATCTTCACCACGAACCGCTCATTGTGGATGGAGATCAGGGTGGCGGACACCATTTCCTTGGCCTTGAACAGGTGGTGGATGTAGGCCCGCGAGTAGTTGGCGCAGGCGTAGCAGTCGCAGCCTTCCTGCAGCGGCCCGAAATCGCGTTTGTACTTCGCGCCGGAGAGGTTGAACCGGCCGTACGGGGTATAGAACGCGGAGTTGCGTGCCACCCGGGTGGGGGAGACGCAGTCGAAGGTGTCGGCGCCGTTTTCGATGGCCGTGAAGATGTCGTCCGGCTCGGAAATGCCCAGCAAGTGCCGCGGCTTGTCCTCCGGCAGTTCCTCGTTGCACCAGCGCACGATGGTGCCCAGGTTTTCCTTCTCCAGTGCCCCGCCGATGCCGAA
The DNA here is from genome assembly GCF_059414985.1 of Arthrobacter sp. SAFR-044. NCBI lineage: Bacteria > Bacillati > Actinomycetota > Actinomycetes > Micrococcales > Micrococcaceae > Arthrobacter > Arthrobacter sp. SAFR-044. Next base: position 173,313 of record NZ_JBPFDN010000008.1, read on the forward strand.
CCCGTCGAACGGCATGGCACCAAGATCGCGGCAGGCCTTCCGGCGCAGGTCCTCGTACTGGGCGCCCTGGATCACGCCGAACAGTGCCTGGTAGGGCTTGGCCGCCCGTTCCTCCGTCAGGCGGAAGTGCTCCTCGAGGCACCGCTCGGCCCACAGCCGGGTGCGCTCCAGTGATTCCTCCTGGTAGCGCCGGGAGTTCTGCAGGGTGGTCAGCTCGTCGAACGCGAACATGATGTCCGCGCCGATCTGGTGCTGGACCTGCATGGAGATCTCGGGCGAGAAGCGGTGGCGGTCCCCGTTCAGGTGGGACTTGAACCAGACGCCGTCGTCGTCGATGTGCGCCAGGCGTTCCTTGCCGGGGGCCACGGCGTCATCGGGGCCGGAGGTATCGACGGACTTCATGTCGATGACCTTCTTGAACCCCGAACCCAGGCTCATCACCTGGAACCCGCCGGAATCAGTGAAGGTTGGGCCGGGCCAGTTCATGAAGGCACCCAGCCCGCCGGCCTCGTCCAGGATGTCCGGGCCCGGCTGCAGGTAGAGGTGGTAGGCGTTGGCCAGCAGCGCCTGCGCGCCCAGGCCGGCCATGGACTCCGGGAGCACGGCCTTCACTGTGGCTTTGGTCCCGACGGCGATGAACGCCGGCGTCTGGATCGCACCGTGCGGGGTGGTGATGGTGCCGGTGCGGCCCAGGAATTCCCCGCCGTTTTCAGCCTTTTGCGCTGCCGACGCTGGGCAGGACTCCGTCAGGCGGGTGCCTACCGTGAAGGAGAACTGTGATTGGGTTTCAGGCAGGGCGAAAGCGGGGTTGGCTGGCACCGTACCAGTGTGCCAGCAAACCGTCCGCGGCCCGTAAACGCGGGCCTCGCAGCCCGCGTGCCCGTAAGCTCAGCTGGCCGGCTCCGAGGCCGGGTAGTTACCGGACCGCCAGGTGTCCCAGGATTTCCGGATGGCGTCGAAGGCGCCGGCGCCAAGATCGTACGTGGAAGCGATGATCAGCGAGCCTTCACCTTCCGCGCGGACATCCTTGATGGCTGGATGGTCTGCCACCACCAGCAGCCCCTCGCCGTGCTCCGCGTAGCTGTGTACCGTGAGCCCTACCTGGTGGCTGGTCCGGTACCAGACCTTGCCGCTGATCTCTTCGCCGGTGTCCAGCGTCAGCTGGTACGGCTCACCCGGCGCCGGCAGGTCCGCCAGTCCCAGCTTGTCGATGGCGGAGCCCTTGCCCTCGGTCAGGTGCAGGAACAGGGTGTGGCGCTTGCCGTGCGGGTGGCGTTCCAGGGCGAAGCGGAGCTGCTGCAGGAAGGTCAGCCAGCCCTGTGTGATGTCCTCGTCCCAGGCAGCCCATTCGGAGTCATGGTCCATGGCGCCGCGGGTGACGCTGACCCGTGTTCCGCCGGCCTCCGGGTGAAGCTCAAACGTGTCCCCGCCGTGCACGGTGAGGCTGGTGTGGTCCGGGGCTTCCTGCACGTCGCTGGAAAAGTAGATCTCCTTGATCTCGGATTCCAGGTCCTCGGCCTGCCAGCCATGCCACTGGGCCACCTTGGACGGTTCACGCAGCATGGTCCAGACCTGCGGCGCGTCGGCGTTGATCACTACGCTGAGATTGTTGGTCATAGCCCCGAATGTACGCCCCGGACATAGCCTCGGGTAGGGGTAATTTCCCTACGCCGGGAGGCGCCTGCAAGGCAGCCCGGAAGACGCCCCGCGGGTCAGGAGCGGACGGCCTCCAGCTCGTTGCTGATGCGCCGTTCCAGTTCGGACATCCCAATAGTTTCCGAGCCGCCGTGAGCCCGCAGGAACAGCAGTGATTCCAGCCGCAGCAGCCGCCATTCACGCTCCGCGTCCTGGTTGGAGTTGTCGATCGAGCGGAAGATTTCCTTGTCGTACAGGTTGGGCTCGTTGAGCGAGCGCTGCCGCACCTTGGCCGCCATCCGTGCCTTGAACGGGTCCGTCTCCTGGTTTTCCGGGGTGCGGATCAGTTTCTCGTAGACCTCGGCGCGTTCGTCCTGGCCATCCTGCCGGCAGATGTAGCTGGCCAGCGCGAGGGCTGCCTCCACCGAGGTCCACCGGCCCGGGTTTCCGTCATAGGGCAGCACGGTGATCAGGTCCGCCACCGACAACGCGCCGTCGGCGTCCTTGAGCGCGATGAACAGTTCGTGCGCCAGGTCGCTGAGGTCCTTCAGGCAGCTTCCCGACTTGAAGTTGACGCCCTTGGAGAGCCTGTCGGTCAGGAGCAGGACGCCCTCCGCATCCGGGTGCGCCTCCGCGGCGGCCTCCACCACGGACTCGGGGGTGCCGGCCGGTGCGGGGATGAGTGCCAGTTCCTCCTCGCTGGGCCCGGTCACCGCGGGCGGCACGGGCGGGAGGGGAGGGACGACGACGGCGGGCGCCACAGCGATGGGCCCGGTCCCGGCGCCGGGCTGCTCCTGCGGGCCGTCGTTGGGTGCGCCGGTCTCCACCGGCGGTGTGGGCTCCGGAAGGTTGGCCGGCAGCGGAAGCTGGGTGACGTCGTCGTGCGCTCCGTCCACCACGGTGACCATGGTGCCGATGGCCACCCGCAGCGTCCCGCCGCCGGAAAGGCTCGCCAGCACCAGTGCGGGGGAGCCGAAGTCGTCGTGCTCAAGCTCCACCTGGTCGATTTCGGCGGTGCGCCGGCCGTCGGGGAGGAGGATGTGGCTGCCGGTGGTCAGAGATCCAGCCTGCTGTTCACGGTGGTGCCTGGCGGCTGGTGATTCGGTCATGGGAGTCCTTAAGTTCTCTTGCGGTCCGCCCTACAGTCTACAAAGGCGGGCACTCAAAACCGGGGACCCCCACGTCCCGGCGGGGTGGTCAGAAGCCCACGCCGGCGAACGCCAGGGCCTGCCGGATCAGGCCGCCGCGGCCGCCGGAAAACTCCATCTGGACGCCCGGGCTGAGGACTTCCTCCGGGGTCATCCAGGTCAATTCCAGCGCGTCCTGGCGGGGCTCGCACTCACCCGTCACCGGGATGACGTAGGCCAAAGACACGGCGTGTTGCCGCTCGTCCGTGAACCCGGTCTGGGACGGTGCAGGGAAATATTCGGCAACCGTGAACGGGACCGGGCTGAGCGGCAGCTGGGGGAATGCCAGGGGGCCCAGGTCCTTTTCCATGTGCCGCAGCAGGGCGGCACGGATGGTCTCGCGGTAGATGACGCGGCCGGACACCAACGAGCGCACCATGGTCCCGTCCGCGTCCGCCTGCAGCAGGGTGCCCACTTCGTTGACGTATCCCAGTGGGTCCAGCCGGACCGGTACTGCCTCGACGTACACCATGGGCAGCCGCCCCCGCGCCTCAAAGAGGTCTTCTTCAGAGAGCCAGCCGGGATTCGGGTCAGGTGTGCGCACGTTCATGCTTAAGTTCTACCCCATGGGGCGCCGCTGGGAGATCCACACCGTGGCGGGCGCGTTGGGGCTGCCTGCATCGGGATTGGCCACATGGAGGGTGCTTCCAAACGCCTCCTCGGTCAGGCTGGCGGTGAGGCCCGCTGCGGTGAGGCGCTCCTGTAACGGTTCCAGGCCGCCGTCGTACTCGAACCCCAAACCTGCCCTGGACGGTCCGGTGGCCGGCCGCACCAGGAGGACGCCGCCGTTTTTGGTTGTGAAATCGGCGGTCTCGTCATTGTCCGGGACGGGGCGGGGGCGGGCGCCGACGTGCAGCAGCGTGCGGACGGCTCCCTCCGGGTCCGGGGTGTACCAGACTGCCGCGACGGCCAGGGCGGGATCGGCGTCGGCGCACTGGGCAAAGTGGGCGGCCTTGTCAGCGAGGAAGCTGAACCCGTCCGGCGCGCTGATCCTGCAGGCTTCGCCGTGGTCCGCGGTGACGAGTTCCGCGGGTCCGGTGCCTTCCGCCGCTTCCCCCTGTGGGGAGTCCTCCTGGGCCGACAGGTTCGTGCGCCGGGCGAACTCGGCCAAGTCGCCCACCTCAACGGCCAGCACGGTCCGGCCATCCTGCCCGGAACCCGCTTCTGCAGGGTGGAGTGCCAGCCGCCCTGAGCCCGAATCGAAGACCGTCCACCCGCCGTCGTCCTCAGTTTGTACCATGCCCAGGGCTGTGAGGAGCTGCTTCCAAGACTCGGTGCGGGAGGTGAAATGGACGGGGCGGACTCGGAGCATGGCGTTGTCCTCAGGTGGTGGACGGGTCTGTAGGGCCATGATGCCACGTGAAGCCCGGGTGCACACGGGCCTTGTGGCATGGGATTCCACGGGCAGAATGGGGCCATGGCCGATGACCTTGAGGAACTGCTGGTGCCCGATGCCGCTGCCTGGCGCGCGTGGCTGGAAGAGAACCACCGGACCAGCCCGGGGGTGTGGCTGGTCCTGCACAAGAAGGGCGGCACGGTGACCGGCCTTGACTACCCTGCTGCCCTGGACGAGGCGCTGTGCTTTGGCTGGATCGACGGGCAGCTGCGCCGCAGGGACAACGAAAGCTCCTTCCAGCGGATGACGCCGCGGCGGCCCAGGAGCATCTGGTCGGCCCGGAACGTGGGGCACATCGCCCGGCTGGAGGAGGCCGGGAAGATGACCGACGCCGGCAGGGCAGCAGTGGAGGCCGCCAAGGCCGACGGCCGCTGGGACGCGGCCTACGGCGGTCAGGCCAACGTCGAAGTTCCCGCAGACCTGGCAGCCGCCATCGCCGCCAACCCGGCGGCGCAGGCCACGTTCGACGTCCTGACGAAAACCAACCTGTTCTCCCTGGTGTACCGGACGAATTCGGCCAAGCAGGCGGCCACCCGGGAGCGGAGGATCGCAGGTTTCGTTGACATGCTGGCCCGTGGCGAGACGCCCTACCCGCAGAAGAAGCGTCCCGCCGGGCAGGACTAGCGGAACTGAGTGCCGGCTAGGTACCGGCCGGGGGAGTGCCGCCGGGAGGGGCGGCGGCGGTGACGGCTGCCGCGGCTTCCAGCGCCATCCATGCCTGGAGCTGGGTGGAAAGTTCGACGGCGGCTCCCGGCGGATACGTTGCTGCCGCCGGTTGGACGGCGTGCAGCGAGAAGACGCTCCTGCCTTCCCGCCCGGCCCCCGCCTCGCCGGCACCCACGGGTCGCCGCCCGGACCAGAATGCCTCAGCGGTGTCGGTGACCAGTCGCGCAGCCGTGCTGCGGGTGGCCTCGGAAAGCCGGCGGTCTGCTGCGGCGAGTGCCAGGTAACGGCAGAGGATCCCGGTGAAGAGGCCGCCGTCGCCGGTTCCTTCACAGCGCAGCACGGAACCACTGCGCAGCACGGAATCACGGCACAGCACGGAACCGCCGGAGCCGGCGGCGGCAGAGGGCCCGGCACTGTCCGCCGGGACGGTCAGCAGCCGCTGCACGGCGTCCACCAGGACCGCCGCCCGGGCCAGGTTCGCCTCGCCTCCCAGTTCCAGGAGTGCGCCCAGCACCGGGCCCTGGTTGTAGGTGTACACCGCCCGTTCCAGCACCACCTCTCCGGCGGGATTCAGGCGGGCGCCGTCAAGGTAGAGGGCCTGGTCCGGGTCGAAGAGGGTGGCGTCAAGCCAGTCCAGCAGCGCCTGGGCCTTGGCGTGCTGGCCGGTGCGGGCATAGAACAGGGCCACCGGCGCCGTGGCGGGGGTGTTCTTGAAGTCCCGCTTCTTGCTCCAGAACGTCCCGCCGCCCAGGTCGTCAGTGCAGGCTGCGTCGAACTGCAGCGTCAGGGCAGCGCGGACGGCGGCGTTGCGGCGGCGGCCGGGACGCCGTGTCTCCTCGGCGAGCCGGTCCAGGCGGAGGGTTGCCAGCGCAAGCCACGCCATGTCGTCGTAGTAGCTGTTCACGAAGGTCAGGGCGTTGCGGAGCCTGATCCCGGTGACCAGCCGCGAGGCCAGGTGCCCCGCGCTGGGCCTGTCCGGGCCGTTGAACCGGGCCGTGGGAGTGGCTCCGCCACCAAGCTCCCGCCGTCCGGTGTCCACCAGGCAGTCAACATAATGAGCCTGCCACCAGTAGTGCCACGGCAGGACCAGTGCGGCGGCGGGTCTGAATCGCCGCAGTGCGGCCACCCACCGCGGAGCGGTTTGGGTGCCCGGCTCCTGCTGTCCGGCCGGGGTCTGTCCTTGCCGCGCCGGATGTCTGCCCTGCCACACCACGGCCCCCAGGTGGGTTCCGGGCAGGAACAGCAGTTTCCGGCCGAACAGGGCGGTCACTGACCGGGCCGCGTGGTTCGCCCTGTCCTGCCAGGCGGTCAAGGAGGTGCTGCTGGACGTCATGCCGTCCACCCTAACCGCGCGGCCGGAGCCGGGAGGGCGGGGGGTGAGTGCGGCGGCGCCGCATTTCAGTTAACATTCATTAACTGTTGCTCGAGGCCGCGCCGCGGCGTGGGGACACGCATCAAGGAGGATGTATGGACATCAAAGGCAGCGTCGCACTGGTGACAGGCGGCGCGTCCGGGCTGGGAGCAGCCACAGCGCAGCGATTGTTCGACGGCGGCGCCTCAGTAATGCTCGTTGACCTCCCTTCCTCGAACGGCCAGGCTCTGGCGGACGAACTCAACGGCCGCGCCGACGCCGGCCAGTCCGCCGTCTTCGCACCTGCGGACGTGACCAGCGAGGCTGACGTGAGGGCCGCCGTCGGGACCGCCGCGGGGCTGGGCCCGCTGCGGATCGTGGTGAACTGCGCGGGAATCGCCACCCCCGGCAAGGTCCTGGGACGCGACGGCGTGCTGCCCCTGGAAACCTTCAGCAGGGTCATCCAGGTCAACCTGATCGGGACCTTCAATGTCCTGCGGCTGGCGGCCGAAGCCATGGTGGCCACCGACCCCGCCACCACTGAGCTGGGCGGCCCGGAACGCGGCGTCATCATCAACACGGCCTCCGTCGCGGCCTTCGACGGGCAGATCGGCCAGCCCGCCTATTCCGCCTCCAAGGGCGCGGTGGCAGCCATGACGCTGCCCCTCGCGCGCGAGCTGGCGCGCTCGCTGGTCCGGGTGGTCACCATCGCGCCGGGCATCTTCGAGACCCCCATGATGGCCGGCCTGCCGCAGGAGGCCCAGGACTCGCTGGGCGCCCAGGTTCCGCACCCGTCCCGGCTGGGCAAGCCCGCGGAATACGCCAACCTGGTGGCGCACATCGTGGACAACGCGATGCTGAACGGCGAAACCATCCGCCTGGACGGCGCCATCCGGATGGGACCGAAATGAGCGCGCCGGACTCCCCGCAGCTGCCGGCAGCCGACTTTTTCGCCGTCGAAGCGATGCTGGGCCAGGCTGAACGGAACAAGCTGGCCGAACTGAGGGATTTCCTGGCCGCCGAGGTGGCACCCTACGCCGGGGACTGGTGGAACAAGGCCGAGTTCCCTGCGCACATCCTGCCGAAGCTGGCCGCACTCGAACTCAGTACGCCCGTGCACCGCGGCTACAGCCACCTGTTCGCAGGGCTGGTCATCGCGGAGATAACCCGGGTGGACACCTCCCTGGCCACGTTCTTCCTGGTCCACCACGATCTCTTTGTCGAGTCACTGCACACCTTCGGCACCGACGACCAGAAGCAGCGGCTGCTGGCCGACGCCTCGGAGCTTCGTACCACCGGCGCCTTCGCCCTCACCGAACCCCTGCACGGCTCCGACGTTGCGGGCGGCCTGGAGACCAAGGCACGGCGGATCTCGTCCACCACAGGAGAAGCGGACGACGACGGCGACACCTGGCTGCTGAACGGCGCTAAGCGGTGGATCGGCAACGGGACGTTCTGCGACTACATGCTGGTGTGGGCCCGGGACGAGGCGGACGGCTCGGTGCGCGGCTTCATTGTGGACGCCACGCTGCCGGGGGTCAGCCGGAGCAGGATCGAAAACAAGATCGCCCTGCGCACGGTCCAGAACGCGAACATCGAGTTCCAGGATGTGCGGGTGCCGGAAGCGGACCGTTTTGCCGGGATCAGCAGCTTCGAAGACACCAAGGAACTGCTCCGCAGCTCCCGGATCATGGTGGCCTGGCAGGCGGTGGGCCAGCAGCTGGCGGCGTTCGACGTTGCGCGTCAGTACGCTGTGGAACGCCAGCAGTTCGGCCGGCCGCTGGCCCATTTCCAGCTGATCCAGCAGCAGCTGGTGACCATGCTGGGCAACGCCGTGGCCAGCATGTCCATGATGGCCGGGATCGCCAGGCTGCAGGAGCAGGGCACCGCCGGCATGCCGCAGGTGGCGCTTGCCAAGTCCTACCTCAGTGCGCGCATGCGGGAGACCGTGGCGATGGGCCGCTCCATCCTGGGCGGAAACGGGATCGTCACCGACTACCGGATGGCCAAGATCTTCGCGGACGCGGAGGCCATCTACACGTACGAGGGCTCGTTCGAGGTCAATACCCTGATCGTGGGCCGGGCCATCACCGGAATCTCAGCCATTTCCTAAGCCGGATATGGTTCTTTCTCGCCGGCCTCCACCCGGATATCGAGGCTGTTGTTCTTCACCGGCATGGGGCACGTGCCGTAGGGGGTGAAGGCGCTGGGGTAGTTGATGGCCCGGTTGAAGTCCAGCACCACGGAGCCGTCAGGCCGGGGCCTGGGGAGTGAGAGCTTCCGCCACTCATCGGTGGTGCCGCCGTTGGTTTCGTCATGGAACGTGACGGTCAGGGCGCCGAGTTTCTCTTCCTCCGCCTGGAGCCGGAATTCGTGGCTGCTGCCGGGGAGGCGGAACACCACCTCGCCTACGCTGCGGTGCACGCCGTCAACCAACGGGTTCGCGGTGCCGATCGGCACATCCACCGGTGTCGGGTACGGTTCAAACCGGCCCGCCACTTCCCAGTCCGGGTTGTAGGGGTAGGTGGGGACGCCGTCGAATTCCGTGAAGACCGGTGAGGCGTTGTCCCGGGTGCGGATGGCGTACCGCCCGCCGCGCATGGCCAGCTCCACCACCACCTGGTGCCCGTCGGAGCCGCCGAACTGCACCCACATCAGCGAATCCTCGTCCGCCAGGACGGCTGATACGGTGCCGTCCACCTTTTCCCCCGTCCCCACCAGCGTGAGTCCGTCCGACGGGACTGCGGTGAGGAACGCCGTCGTGCCCGTGGCGTCGGTGGACCACAACCCAGGGGCAAGGTCGACGGCGGTGGGTGCGTCTTCGAGCCACTGGAAGGAGGTCAGGGTGAGCCAGCCGTGGGGCGTTGCCAGTGCCTTGTTGCGGTTGGCGCGGAAGCGCTGCCAGCGTTCCACCTTTGCGGCGGGGGTGGTGGCGGCTGGGATGCTGGTCATGGTTCCTTCCGGTTGCGTCTGCCCCCGCTACAACCGCCGGCCGGGCATGTTCATTCCGGCACTGGTTCTTCTGCCGGGGTTGAATAGGCGGGTGGACATCCTTGCCGGAGTGAATCGGGAGTGGCTGGCCGCCCTCACCTGGCTGGCGGCGGCGCTTGCCGGCGTGGGCGTGCTGGTGTGGCGGCGCCGTCGGGCGGACCTCGCAGCGCTTACCGCCGTCGTCGTCTTCATGGCAGCCAACGCGGGAGCCGGCATTTATGTCCTGAACCACTTGGCCGACGGCCGCTGGGGCGGGGATGCGCAGGCAAAGCTTGCCCCGCCCACGCTCTCTGGAACGCCAGTGGTGGGCCAATTCCTGCAGCCCCTCGACGGCGCCTTGGCAGGCATGGCCGGCGGCGTCAACGACTTCATCGATTTCCGCGCGGCGCTGCCCGTGGCAATGGACTTCTTTGCGGCCGCCGGCTGGGCCCTGGCCCTTTTGGTGCCGCTGGTGCTCGCCGCCGCCGTTGTCCAAGGCCGGAAGGCCCGCCGTCGCAATGCGGAGGCTGCTGCCATGTGTGGTGAGGTGGAAAAACTACGGGCTGAACTCGACGCCGTCAAACGGCATGTGGGATACCGCGACATGTTGTGAGACGGATTCCACAGAGGCGCGGCACCGGGGGTAGCATCTTTAGCTAGTAACGTGGCTCACAGTATCCAGCGCAGTGTACGAGCCAAGTCCGAATCCCTCGAAAGATTGTTTCAATGGCTCACACTGCAACACCTCCCGAGACCGACCTTGCCTCCGAACTGCGCGCTGATGTCCGGCGCGTGTCCACCCTGCTGGGCGAATCGCTGGTCCGCCAGCACGGACCGGAACTCCTGGACCTCGTGGAGCAGGTACGGCTCCTGACCAAGGAATCCAAGGAAGCGGCGCGCGGCGGTGCCCACGCCACCGGGCCCTGGAGCGCGCACGACGTCGTCGCCCAGGTCCGGGAACTCCTCGGCTCCCTGCCCATCGAGCAGGCAACCGACCTGGTGCGTGCCTTTGCCTTCTACTTCCACCTGGCCAACGCCGCCGAACAGGTGCACCGCGTCCGCGGGCTCCGGACCCGGGCCGAAAAGGACGGCTGGCTGGCCAAGACCGTGGCGGACATCGCCGCGCAGGCCGGCCCGGACGTGCTGCAGGAAGTGGTCAACGGGCTGGACGTGCGTCCCATCTTCACCGCCCACCCCACCGAGGCGTCCCGCCGCTCCGTCCTGGACAAGATCCGGAAGCTTTCCGATGTCCTGTCCCAGTCCACTGCCGAGGGGTCCACCGGCAGGCGCCGGCAGGACCGGCAGCTGGCCGAGATCATCGACCAGATGTGGCAGACCGACGAGCTGCGCCAAGTGCGGCCCACCCCCGTGGACGAGGCCCGGAACGCCATCTACTACCTGGGCGGCATCCTCACCGACGCGATGCCCGAAATGCTGTCCGAACTCTCCGAGCTGCTGGGCGAGCACGGCGTCACCCTGGCCTCCAAGGACGCTCCCATCCGGTTCGGCTCCTGGATCGGCGGCGACCGTGACGGCAACCCGAATGTCACCGCCGCGGTGACCCGCGAGATCCTGCAGATCCAGAACCAGAGCGCCATCCGGATCAGCATCGGCATGATCGACGAACTGATTTCCATCCTGTCCAACTCCACGGCCCTGGCAGGGGCGGACCAGCCGCTCCTGGACTCCATCGACGAGGACCTGAAGAAGCTGCCCGGCCTGGACAAGCGGGTCCTGGAGCTGAACGCCCAGGAGCCCTACCGGCTCAAGCTCACCTGCATCAAGGCCAAGCTCATCAACACGGGCAAGCGGGTGGCCGCCAACTCGAACCACGAGCATGGCCGCGACTACAGCGGAACCGACGAGCTCATGGCGGACCTGAACCTGCTGGAGCTCTCGCTCCGCAACCACTCCGCGGCCCTGGCGGCGGACGGCTCCCTGGCCCGCGTCCGCCGCGCCATCGCCTCCTTCGGCCTTCACCTGGCCACCCTGGACATCCGCGAACACGCTGACCACCACCATGACGCCGTTGGCCAGCTGATGGACCGGATCGGCGGCCCCGGCCTGCGCTACGCCGAGCTGAGCCGTGAGGAGCGCTTCGAGGTGCTCGGCTCCGAGCTGGCGTCCCGCCGCCCGCTGTCCGGCCACCCGATCAAGCTCGACGGCGCCGCCGACGGCACTTACGACGTCTTCCGCGAGATCCGCCGGGCCCTGCGCATGTACGGCCCGGACGTCATCGAGACCTACATCATCTCCATGACCCGCGGCGCCGACGACGTCCTGGCCGCGGCCGTCCTGGCGCGCGAAGCCGGCCTGGTGAACCTCTTTGGCGACAAGCCCTACGCGAAGCTGGGGTTCGCGCCGCTGCTGGAGACGGTGGAGGAACTCCGGGCCTCGGCCGAGATCATCGACCAGCTGCTCTCCGACCCCTCCTACCGCGAGCTGGTGCGCCTTCGCGGTGACATCCAGGAAGTGATGCTGGGCTACTCGGACTCCAACAAGGAATCCGGCGTGATGACCAGCCAGTGGGAGATCCACAAGACCCAGCGCAAGCTGCGCGACGTCGCCGCCAAGCACGGGGTGCGGGTCCGCCTGTTCCATGGCCGCGGTGGGTCCGTGGGCCGCGGCGGCGGGCCGACCTACGACGCCATCCTGGCCCAGCCCCACGGTGTCCTGGAAGGCGAAATCAAGTTCACCGAACAGGGTGAGGTCATCTCGGACAAGTACTCCCTGCCCGAGCTGGCACGCGAAAACCTCGAGCTGTCCCTGGCCGCCGTGCTGCAGGGGTCCGCCCTGCACCGGGACCCGCGGACCTCCGAGGACCAGCGCGAGCGCTACGGGCACGTCATGGAAGCCATTTCGGACGCGGCCTTTGACCGGTACCGGACGCTGATCGACCACCCGGACCTGCCTGCCTACTTCATGGCCTCCACCCCGGTGGAGCAGCTGGGCTCCCTCAACATCGGTTCCCGCCCGTCCAAGCGGCCGGACTCCGGCGCCGGGCTGGGCGGCCTGCGTGCCATCCCGTGGGTGTTCGGCTGGACCCAGTCACGGCAGATCGTGCCCGGCTGGTTTGGCGTGGGCTCCGGGCTCAAGGCGGCACGCGAGGCCGGACACTCCGCGCAGTTGGTGGAAATGATGGACCACTGGCACTTCTTCCGCTCGGTGCTGTCCAACGTGGAAATGACGCTCGCCAAGACCGACATGGACATCGCCGGCTACTACGTGGCCACCCTGGTTCCGGAGGAGCTGCACCACCTGTTCCGGACCATCCGCGAGGAGTACGAGCTCACCGTTGCCGAGGTCCAGAAGCTCACCGGCGAAAACCTGCTCCTGGACGCGCAGCCCACGCTGAAGCGCTCCCTGGAAATCCGCGACCAGTACCTGGACCCCATCAGCTACCTCCAGGTGGAACTCCTCCGCCGTATCCGCACGGAAGGCGAAATCAGCGGGGCCGAAATCGACGAACGCCTCCAGCGGGCCATGCTCATCACCGTCAACGGGGTGGCAGCCGGCCTCCGCAACACCGGGTAGAAACGCCCGCTCACTTTTGGCGGCTTTCCCCGAAACCCCCGCTCACTCTCCTGAAGAGAGTGAGCGGGGGTTTCGGTTTTGCACGCCGGATGTGAGCAGGCGTTTGGATAGGGTTGGGAGTATGCCTTCCTTCCAGACCCGCCTCAAGATCACCGGGCTCCGGCCGGGGAATCCACCGGAAGCCGTCATGGACGCGGCCGTGGAGGCGCTGGGCACCCGCCACCACGTGGAGGCGCACCAGCTGCAGATCGCCGGGGGAGTGCCGCAGCTGAACCTGCGCTTCCTCGTGGAGGCGAGGGAGTACAGCGGTGAGAACCGCCAGGCGGTGGAATCGGCAGCCATGATGCGCGACGCCGTCGAACGCGTTGCGCTGACGGGCCCGCTCAGCGTGTTGCGGCGTAGCCGCGGCAGGTGGCTGCCCGTCTAGCCTGCGTCGGGGAGGGGCTCGTCCTCCACCGGCGAGCGGTTGCCGCGGCGGCGCGTGACGAGGATGCCCACCACGGCGCCGATCACCAGGCCGAGCGCCACGCCGATGAGGGAGCTGGCCCAGAACGGCAGCTTGGTGGTTGATCCGGTGAAGTAGCCCAGGCCCACCAGCCAGCATGCCCACAGCACGGCGCCCAGGCCCGCGCACAGGCTGAAGCCGCGGACGGAAACGTTGGCCACGCCAGAGGCCGCCGAGGTGGCAAGCCGGCCGCCGGGAATGAACCTGGCGCCGATGATGGTGCCGTACGTTGAGGAACGGCCGGCCTTGGCCAGTGCCGCATGGATGCCGCTGTGGATGCGCCGGCCCCACTTCCACCGGTCCAGGACATGGCTCAGCCGCCGCCGGAAGAGGTGGAACACCAACATGTCGCCCAGCCACGACGCCACGGCCGCGAGCACCAGCACCAGGAACACGTTGGCCCGGCCGTCCGCGGACAGGGCGCCCCCGGTAATCACCAGCATCTCGGACGGGATGGGTGGAAAAATGGCATCGCCAATCACCACGGGGACGACCCAGAAGTAGAGGGCCGTCCCCCAGCTGTCAACGCTGCCGAAGTCCATTGCCACAAGGTACCGCACTTGGGAAACTGGCGGCATGCGGATCTCGGTTCTGCAGGGAGACATTACGCAGCGGCGGGTGGACGTGCTGGTGAACGCCGCCAACTCGTCGCTGCTCGGTGGCGGGGGAGTGGACGGGGCGCTGCACCGGGCAGCCGGGCCGGAACTGCTCGCGGCATGCAGGGAGCTGCGCGCCACAGGACTGCCGCACGGCCTCCAGACGGGCGCTGCGGTGGCAACACCCGCGTTCCGGCTGCCGGCCCGCTGGGTGATCCACACGGTGGGCCCCAACCGCCATGCCGGGCAGACCAACCGCGTGCTCCTGGTGTCCTGCTTCAGTGAAAGCCTTCGGCTGGCTGACACTTTGGGTGCCCGGGAGCTGGCCTTTCCGGCCGTGGGCGCGGGGGCCTACGGGTGGAGCGCCGTGGCCGTGGCGGAGGCAGCGCTGGACGCGGTGACGGGTTACCAGGCCTCACATCCAGCAAGCGGGCTGGAGCTGGTGGAATTCGTGCTGCGCACCGCGGAGGTGGAGGCGGTGTTCAGGGACGTGCTCGGGCCGCTTCGGTGAGTTCCAGCCTGCTGCGGTATTCCACAGGCGAGCCGGAGATTGGATCAACGAATTTGATGCCGCGCGCCAGGAGCTGGAGCGGCTTGGCGTAATCGTCGGGGGCCTTGTCCAGCAGGTCCGGGTAGAACGCGTCGTTCACGATCCCCAGTCCCAACGAGGCCATGTGGACCCGAAGCTGGTGGGTCTTGCCGGTGTGCGGCTCGAGCCGGTACCTGGCCAGGCGCTGTCCTGTCCGAATGGCGGCTGTGCCAGTGGCGCCCGTACCGCCGGCACCGGTGCCCGCGGCACCCGCCGACGGGCCGGCGTCGAACGTTTCCATCCTCTCAATCCTGGTTTCCGCGTTCGGCTCGCCGTCGATGACCTCCGCCAGCAGGTAGCTGCGGGACTTGGTCATTCGGTTGCGGACCACCACGGGAAAGTCGACGGCGGGGTGCCCCGGGGCAGGCTCGGCGGCGGACACACACTCGTACTCCTTCTGCACCTGCCGCTTCTCGAAGAGCACCTGGTACTTGCCCCGCGTTTGCGGGTTGGTGGAAAAGAGCAGGACACCAGCGGTCATGCGGTCCAGCCGGTGCATTGGGATGAGGTCCGGCAGGTCGAGCTGGTTCCTCAGGCGGACCAGGGCGGACTCCTGGATGTAAGTGCCGCCCGGGGTGGTGGGCAGGAAGTGCGGCTTGTCCACCACCAGCAGGTGGTGGTCCTGGTGCAGGATGCTGATCTCCACCGGAAGCCGCGTTTCCGGCGGCAGGGTGCGGTAGTACCAGATGAAGGTGTGGTCTTCGAGCTTGGTGTGCCGGCTCAAAGGGATGCCGCCCTCGCCAACAATCTCGCCGGCGTCGAACCTGTCCTCGATGCCTTGGGGGTCGATGTGGCCCCAGCGGTGCATCATGTAGTCCATTGCGGTCTCCCAGGGACCCTCCTCCGGAAGGCGCAGGCGCGTGGCGTTGACGCCGTCGCGCACGGGGAGGGGGGATTGCATCACCGGCCCATTCTACCGGCGCTGCTTTGGCCGGTCTGGCCAGCAGCATCCACCCCCTCCGAACACAAAAAAGTTCTTGACAAAAAAAGTTGTCGGTTGGCACACTTGAGGCATGCAGGACATCGCCGTCATCGAGGACCCGGCAGCCGCCGAAGCATCCTTGGATCCCATCCGTACCCGGATCCTGCGCGAGCTGGTCCAGCCGGCCTCGGCCACGCAGCTGGCGGTGCGGATCGGCCTGCCCCGGCAGAAAGTGAACTACCACCTCAAGGCACTGGAGCGGCACGGCCTGGTGGAACTCGTGGAGGAGCGGCGCAAAGGCAATGTAACCGAACGGGTCCTGCAGGCCACCGCCGCCTCCTACCTCATCTCACCCTCAGCGCTCGCCGCCGTGTCCCCGGACCCGGTCCGGTTCGCCGACCGTTTCTCGGCGTTTTGGCTCCTGGCGCTCGCCGGGCGGATGGTGCAGGAAGTGGGAAAGCTCATCGCCGGTGCCGCCGCTGCCAGGCAGAAGCTGGCCACGTTCGCGATCGACGGCGACATTACCTTCCGCACGGCGGCGGACAGGGCGGCATTCGCCGAGGAACTCGGCATCGAGGTCACACGGCTGGTGGACAAGTACCACGACGGCGGCGGGCCGCCCCGGGGCCGGCGGCACCGGCTCGTGGTGGCGCTGCACCCCGCCCTGAAAGAGGCCAGTGCCGTCAAAGCAACCAAACAATCCATAGAAGGCAAGGAGCAGGACAAATGAGCGAGAAACGGGACTTCGAAATCGTCCAGGACACCGAACTGCCCGGCACTCCCGGGCGGGTGTGGGAAGCCGTCACCAACGGAACGCCGGCCTGGATGTTCCCCACGGACCAATGGCCGGCAGTCAGGACCGTGGAGGAGTACCCCCACCACCTGGTGTCGCGGATGGACGGGCCGGACGGTTGGTTCAACCAGCTGGAGCACGTGCTGGAGCCGCTCGACGGCGGCCGTGCCACGCTCCACTACGTCCACAGCGGCATTTTCGCGGACAACTGGGACCAGCAGTACGACGGCGCCAGCCGCCACACCGAGTTCTACCTGCACACGCTGGGCCAGTACCTGCGGTATTTCGATGGCCGTCCCGTGGTGTTCACCGATGTCCAGGCCCCTGCGGCGTCCCAGGCAGCGGACGGCTTCACCCGGCTCCGGGATGCGCTGGGCGCCGGTTCCGTGGAGCAGGGCGCCTTGGTTGATGTGGAGCTCGACGGCGTGGGGCGCCTGGCGGGTGAAGTGGACTTCTCGAATGAGCACTTCCTGGGCATCCGCACCCCGGACGTGATGTACCGGTTCTTCGGCCGCAATGCATGGGGCGCTCCCGTTGGCATGACGGTGCACGATTTCAGCGGCGCTGGTGACACGGAGACCACGGCCAAGGCCTGGGGAGCCTTCCTGGAGCGCGTGTACGGGTAGCTCCCGCTTCCCGTTCCGGCGATTCCAGCGCTTCCAGTAGCGGTTGGTCAGGCTATGGCGACGGCGGGAGCCTGGGTCAGTGAGCGCCGCAGCTGGGGTGCGGCGTCCAGCCGGTCCTGGGCCGCCCGCAGCGCCAGGACTGCCGTCTCGAGCTTGTCCGGCGGGAGGGTGAAGGGCAGCCGCAGGTTGCGTTCAAAGGCGCCGCCGATGCCGAACCGGGGCCCGGCCGCCAGCCTGATGCCGTAGTCCGGGGCCAGGACGGTCAGGGCCGTGCTGATGGGGGCGGGCAGCCGGCACCATAGGGAGAGGCCGCCGGCGGGCGGCGTCACCTGCCAGGTGGGAAGGTGCTCCGCGAGGAGGCCGAGCAGTGTGGACCTGTTGCGGCGCAGCGTCTGCAGCAATGCGGGCAGGGGCTCCTCCAGCGCCCGTACCAGGTGTGCTGCCGCGAGCTGTTCCATGACGGGTCCGCCCAGGTCCAGGGTGGTGCGGGCGGCGGCAAACCGCTGGATCATGGACTCCGAGGCGCGGATCCAGCCGGTGCGCAGCCCTCCCCAGTGGGACTTGCTCAGTGACCCGATGGACACCACGGTGCTGCCGAAACCGGCCAGGGGAGTGGTGGCAATGCCGTCGAGGTTGAGGTGGCGGAGGGTTTCGTCCGCCACCAGCACGGTTCCGGCCGCGGCGGCCGCGCGGGCCAGCCGTCGGCGCTGGGCATCGGGCATGATCATGCCGGTGGGGTTGTGGAAATCCGGGACCAGGTAGGCGAGTTTTGGCTGTTGCTGGACCATGGCGGCTTCCATTGCGGGCAGGTCCCAGCCGGATTCGGCGAAGGCTACCGGGACCGGGCGGCACTTGGCGGAACGGATGGCATCGAGCGCGTGGGGATAGCTGGGGTGCTCCACCAGGATCCGGTCCTGCCGGTCTGCCAGGGTGCGGATGATGATGGTCAGGGCGTGCTGGGCGCCCGAGGTCACCATGATCTGGCCCGGCTGCGTTGGTACCCCGGCAGCTGAATAGCGGTCCGCAACCGCCTGCCGCAGCGGCAGCAGTCCCAGGGCGTCGTAGCCAAAGCCCGGCAGCAGCGCGGGCAGCTCCGTCAGTGCTGCGGCGAAAGCCCGGTGCACCACTTCGCCACTGGCGGGCAGCGCCGAATAAGCCAGGTCCACCAGTCCTCCGGGCGCGGTCAGTCCGGGTGCTGCCAGGGGACCGGCGGAAGGCGGTTGCGGACCGAACAGCGCCGGGCCAAAGGGGGTCAGCTCGGGAATGCGGGTCTTGCCGCGGCTGCCCTGGCCGCTGCTCAGGAAGCCCTGGTCCCGGAGGCTGGCGTAGGCGGCGGTGACGGTGGTCCGGCTGACTGCCAGGGTTGAGCAGAGTGAACGCTCGCTGGGCAGCGCGGTATCGAGCGGGATCCGGCCATCGAGGATGAGCAGCCGCACTACGTCAGCCAATTCGCGGTAAGCCGGCCCGGTTCCGCTGTTCCACGGGCCAAGGAGGCGGGACAAAGCGAGGGCAGAAAGGGCAGCAGCCATGTAGCCAGTATCTCAGACTGGATGTGGAATTGAATGCCAGTTTGCTGCGAGCATGGATCCATGATGACCCGCAGACTCGTCCAGCTCTTAATCGGCCTTGCCATGTACGGCATCTCCCTGGCCATATTCATCCGGGCAGGCCTGGGGCTGGACCCGTGGGACGTGTTCCACCAGGGACTGGCCAACCGGAGTGGACTGAGCATCGGGGTGGTGGTGATCGCCGTGAGTTTCCTGGTGCTGCTGCTGTGGATCCCGCTGCGCCAGATGCCCGGCTTTGGAACGCTCTGCAACGCCGTTCTGGTGGGCGTATTCGCGGACATCGGGCTGGCAGTGATCCCGCCGGTGACCCACCTGGCCGGCCAGATCGGCCTCCTCGCCGGGGCGGTGCTGATGAACGCGGTTGCCTCGGCCTGCTACATCGGCGCAGGCTTTGGGCCCGGTGCGCGCGACGGGCTGATGACGGGTTTGGCCCGGCGAACAGGATGGACCGTCCGGTTCTCCCGCACCCTCATCGAGATCACCGTGCTGGCGGCCGGCTGGCTTCTCGGCGGATCGGTCGGCGTGGGCACCGTGGTCTACGCCTTGGCGATCGGTCCCTTGGTGCACGTCCTGCTGCCGCGGTTCATAGTCGTGGCCAAGGACCACGCAACCGCCAAGGAATCCAGCACCGCGAACTGCTGACGTCGCCCGGGCAGCAGGTCAGGCGGGAGGGGGCTGGCATTTCGGGCAGAAGTAGATGTCCCGCTCCTCTTCGCCGTTCGGCTTGCCCAGGAGGCCACGCTGGATGGGTGTACCGCATTTCAGGCAGGGCCGCCGTTCGCCCCCGTACACCCAGTAGCCGGGCCTGCCGGCCATCCTGCCCACAGGCAGGCCCCGGGGGTTGAGGATGGTGACGCGGCGCCCCGGGCCCAGGTTGACCTCCAGGAGCTGCTTGGCGTCGGTGATCATGGTCCGCACGTCCTCGACGTCTGAGACCGGAGTGGCGGGGTGGACTCCCGACAGGAAGCAGGCTTCGCAGCGGTAGATGTTTCCGATCCCCGCGAGATTCCGCTGGTCCAGGAGCGCCACACCGATGGGAACCTCAGGGCGTGACCGGACGCGGCGTTCAGCCTCGTCCAGGTCCCAGTCGGGGCCCAGCAGGTCCGGGCCGAGGAACCCAACGAGGGAGTCCTCGTCGGCGGTGGCCACCACCTCAACGATTCCAAGGGAGAAGCCGACGGCGTCAGCCACGGCCGTGCGCAAAACGCACCGGGCGGTGAAACCCGGCTTGCGCCACCTCCCGCCGGGCGGATAGACCTGCCAGGCTCCTTCCATCTTCAGGTGCGAGTGGATGGTCAGCCTTTTGGCGTCCGGGCTGACCACCCGCATCAGCAGGTGCTTGCCCCTGGGGATCACCTCGTCGACGGTCCAGCCGGACAGGTTCAGCGTGGCGAACCGGGGCACGCGGAAATCCGAGGCAATCAGTGTCTGTCCCGCCAGGGCTTCATGCAGTTGGCGGGCGGCCCGCCAGACGGAATCGCCCTCAGGCACGGATCCTCAATCCCTTCGGTGTGGAGTAGGCGCCGGCGGCGCTAAGGGCGACGGCGACCGGGGTATCCAGGATGCCCTGGCCGTTCACCTTCTCCATGATCAGCTTGTCCACTGCTCCCCGGGTCACCACACCCACCAGCGCCGCACCTGCCGCCGCCAGGACGGCGTCGTCTTCGCTGAAGGCCAGCAGGGTCTTGCCGCCGCGCTCCACGTAGAGAACGAGTGCACCGTCCACCAGCACAACCAGGGCTCCGGCTTTCCGGCCCGGCCGGTGGCCGGTACCGGCGTCATCCTGCAATGCCGGCCAAGGGAGGGCCGCGCCGTAGGGGTTGGCGGGATCGGTGGCGGCGAGGGCCAGGGCTACTGGTTCGGCCTTGGCCAGCTGGGTGTCCTCCGAGTAGGAGCGGAGCCGGTCCACCGTAGCCGGCACGGCGAACTGGGCGGCACCAAGGTGCTCGATAAAGTAGCCGCGGCGGCAGCGGCCGGCTTCCTCCAGCCGGGCCAGCACCTTGTACATGAGCCCGAAACCGCCCAGGATCTGCTCAGCCATTACAGAGCCCCTGGTGACCACGCCGTAGCGGTCCAGCAGCAGTTCCGCGGTGGCGCGGGCATGGATGGTGGCATCGAGTTCAGGCTCGGGCAGGGCAGACCAGCGGCCCGCGGCAGTGGGCGGGGTGGAAGCCCCCTGCGACCCGTATCTGCCACCCGACAGTCCGGGGGATCCCATGAGGCCAGTGCCATGGGAACGGCCCAGGCGGCTGAGCCGCGGTGCCCTGGAACGGGGGGCGCGGGCCACTTGGCGGTGGGCTGTGTGGCCACCGGCAATCAGGGCCCGGACAGGGGCGAACGTGTCCCCGGTGATCCTGCCGGCCCAGGCGAGGTCCCAGAGTGCACCCACCACCTCCTGGTCACTGAGGACGGCATCCATGCCCCCGGCCACCTCGGTCAGCTGGCGGAAGAAATACCCGCCGCCGTTGTTCCGCAGGTGGTCCAGGAGCCGGTGGCCGGCGTCCCCCGGCTCAAACTCGGCTGATGGGTTGAGCGTCAGTTCCACCGAGTCCGCCAGATGAAGGCTGATCCAGCCGTCATTCCCCGGCAGCGCCCCGGCCCCGGACCAAAGCACTTCACCGGCCGCCATCAGTTCATCCAGCATCGCGGGCTGATAGTTGGACACCCGCGTAGCCAGCACCAGGGGTTCCCATGCCGAGGCGGGAACGGGAACCCCGGAGAGCTGGTCAATCGCGGTAATGATGCCGTCCAGTCCCCGCAGCGAGGGCTGGCCGCGGCCGCCGCCCGGGGTCCTGACATGCTGCCATGCGGGCAGGAAGCGTCCGTAGGCGGCAGCGTCCACCGGCTCCACTTCCGCGCGCAGGGCGGCCAGCGAACGACGGCGGAGCTTGCGCAGGACTTCGGCATCGCACCATTCGCTGGCGATGGTGTGCGTGGTGCCGGCGGGGGAACCGGCAGCAGGGGCCGGCAGTTCGTCCGTTGGCTGTGTTCCGGCCGCGAGGCCGGACTCCTGGGCGGATTCCTGGGCGGATTCCTGCGTGGATTTCAGGGCTGTGCCGTCGTGCATTGGGGCGGGCTCGGGCTGTGCGGCCCCGGGCGGGGTCGCGTGCGGCCTGAATTCGCCTTCCACCACGCGGCCGTCCGCCGCCAGGCGTTTCAGCGCGGTGCCCACCACGGCCGCGCCCAGGCCCAGCCGGGCCGCGGCCTCCGCGGCGGTGAAGGGGCCATGGGTGCGGGCGTACCGGGAGACGAGGTCGCCCAGGGGATCGGCAACCGGCTCAATGAAGGCCAGCGGAACACCCATCGGCAGTGGCACGCCGATGGCATCGCGGAGGCGGGCTGCGTCCTCCACCGCAGCGTAGCGTTCCACGCCGCCGATGTTGACCTTGATGGCACGGTTGGCCCGCTGCAGCGCCAGGAGGTGGGCGGCGGCTTCCGCCGCAGTGGCGGAGGGGGTTTCGGCGCGTGCAGTGTCCACGGGCTCAACCACCGGTTCGCCGGACTCATTGACCGCGGTTTCGCCGGGCTCATCCACCGGGGTTTCGGCAGGTTCCAGCCGCCAAGCGGCCTCTTCCGGATCCAGGGGCCCCAACAGCCGCAGCAGGTCCGCCATGCCTTCCATTCCGCGTGCACGGCGGTCCGGGGCCAGGCGCTGGAGCTCGCGCTCGGTGGCGTCGATGACCTTGGCGTCCAGGAGTTCGCGCAGCTCCACCCGGCCCAGCAGCTCATTGAGGAGCGTGGAGTCCAAGGCCAGGGCGGCGGCGCGCCGTTCCGCGAGAGGGGAATCGCCCTCGTAGAGGAACTGGGCCACATAGCCAAAGAGAAGGGACTTGGCGAAGGGTGAGGGCTGTTGCGTGGTGGTCTGCACGATCCGCAGTTCCCGCCGCTCCACCGACGCGGCGATGTCCTTCAACGCCGGCAGGTCGTAGACATCCTGCAAGCACTCGCGCACAGTCTCCAGCACGATGGGAAAGGTGGGGTATTTCCGGGCCACATCGAGCAGCTGGGCGGACCGCTGGCGCTGTTGCCACAATGGCTGGCGTTTCCCGGGGGTCTGCCGCGGCAGCAGGAGCGCACGGGCCGCGCATTCCCGGAACCGCGAGGCGAACAGGGCGCTGCCACCCACCTCGGCGGTGACGATCTGCTCCAGTTCCTCGGGATCGAAGAGGAACAGCTCGGCGCCCGGCGGCTCGTCCTCCATCATGGGCACCCGCAGCACAATGCCGTCGTCGGCCGCCATGGCCGAGCCGTCCAGGCCATAGCGTTGGTGGAGCCGCTGCCCCACGGCCAGGGCCCACGGCGCGTGTACCGGCATGCCGAACGGGCTGTGCAGGATGACACGCCAGTCGCCCAGTTCGTCGTGGAACCGCTCCACCACCAGCGTGGTGTCGCTGGGGACCACTTCGGTGGCCTGCTTTTGTTCGGTGAGGTACTGGATGAGGTTGTTCGCGGCGAAGTCGTCCAGGCCGCTGGCCTTGCAGCGTTCGGTGGCAGGGCCGGCATCGGACGCGGACAGTTCGCGGACAAACGCGCCCAGCGCGCGGCCCAGGTCCACCGGCCGGCCCAGGGAATCGCCCTTCCAGAACGGCAGCTTGCCGGGCTGCCCGAACGCGGGGGAGACCAGGACCCGGTCGTGCGTGATGTCCTCGATTTTCCAGCTGGTGGCGCCCAGGGCAAAGACGTCGCCCACCCGGGACTCGTAGACCATTTCCTCGTCCAGCTCGCCCACGCGGCGGCCGCCCTTGGGAGCCCGCGCCGGTTTGCCGTCCTCGGAGGGGGAAGCGGACCCCTCCTGTTCAGTGCCGATGATGTAGACACCGAACAGGCCACGGTCAGGAATGGTGCCGCCGGACGTGACGGCCAGGCGCTGTGCTCCCGGACGGCCCTCAATGGTGCCGGCATTTCGGTCCCAGATGATCCTTGGCCGGAGCTCGGCGAATTCGTCGGACGGATACCGCCCCGCCAGCAGGTCCAGGGTGGCCTCGAACGCCGACCGGGGCAGGGAAGCGAAAGGTGCCGAGCGCCGGACGGTGCTGAACCATTCCTCGACGTCGATGCTGCCCAGGGCCGTGGCAGCCACGGTCTGCTGGGCCAGGATGTCCAACGGGTTGGCAGGGATGCTGAGCCGCTCGATCTTGCCGTCCAGCATTCGCTCGACCGTGATGGCGGTGTGGACCAGGTCAGCCCGGTGCTTGGGGAAGAGGACGCCCTGGGAAATTTCGCCCACCTGGTGCCCTGCGCGGCCCACCCGCTGCAGGCCGCTGGCCACCGACGGCGGCGACTCCACCTGCACCACCAGGTCCACGGCACCCATGTCAATGCCGAGCTCCAGCGATGACGTGGCCACCACGCACCGCAGCCGCCCGGACTTGAGGTCGTCTTCGATCAACGCGCGCTGGTCCTTTGATACGGAACCGTGGTGGGCGCGGGCCAGCACCGGGTCCGCCCCGGCAGAGCTGCCGGCCTGGGCCATCATGTGTGCGGGCGTGGCGGTTGACGCTGGAACGCCCGACGCCGGTCCCCCCACAGTGCCCGGCCCGGCCGCCTGCCCTTCCAGACCAGGATCGTCCCAGCCGCCACCCACCGCCATCAGCTGGCGCTCGGCGTAGATCTCGTTGAGCCGGGCCGTAAGGCGCTCGGCGAGGCGCCGGGAGTTGGCGAAGACGATGGTGGACTGGTTGGCCAGCACCAGGTCAACGATCTTTTCCTCCACATGCGGCCAGATGGACGCCTGCGGCTGCAGCCCGGATGCCGGGCCGGAGTCGAACGCCCCGGCTGCGCCCTGCAGGTCCGACATGTCCTCCACCGGCACGGATACCGTCAGGTCCCAGTTCTTCCTGGCCGGCGGCGCGACGATCTCCACGGTCGCCGAGCCCGCAAGGAACTGGGCCACGAGTTCCTTGGGCTCCACGGTGGCGGAAAGCCCGATGCGCTGTGCGGGTTTGGGCAGCAGGGCGTCCAGCCGCTCCAGGGATACGGCAAGGTGTGCACCGCGCTTGGTGCCGGCCACGGCGTGGACCTCATCGATGATGATGGTGTCCACCTCGGCCAGGGTCTCCCTGGCCTTGGAGGTGAGCATGAGGAACAGCGACTCGGGTGTGGTGATGAGGATATCCGGCGGGTTGCTCAGCAGCCCGCGGCGCTCGGCTGCGGGAGTATCCCCGGACCGGACTCCCACCGTGATCAGCGGCGCGGGAAGTCCAAGCCGCTTGGCGGTCTGGGTGATGCCGATCAGCGGGGAGCGCAGGTTCCGTTCCACGTCCACGCCCAAGGCCTTCAGGGGCGAAATGTAGAGGACGCGGGTCTTGCGCTTGGGTGCCCGTTGGCGTTTGCCCTTGGCCGGCGCCTCTGCAGCGGCAGGCTCAGGGGTGTGGGACGCCGAGACCAGGAGCCGGTCCAGCGCCCAGAGGAAGGCCGCGAGGGTCTTTCCCGAACCGGTGGGGGCCACCACCAGCGCATGTGAGCCGGAGGAGATGGCGTTCCAGGCCCCGGCCTGTGCAGGTGTCGGTTCCAAGAACGCGCCCAGGAACCAGTCCCGGGTAGGCCGGCTGAACTGGCCCATCGGCGCAGCCGTAACAGAGGCGCCACCGCCGGCAGGACGCTGTTCCTGGTTCATGCCTCCATCATGCCCCAAGGCACCGACACCCAACTCCGTGACGGCTACAGGCTCCGCCCCCAGCAGAACCCCGCCGCCTCCAGCCCACACCGCTTATTGGTATGCCACACATGATGCGGTGCCGCTTACACAGTCCGGGCCTCCGGCAGGTCCGTGGTGGCAGGGCCCTCAAGCAGCTTGCCCTCGTTCGTGAAGCGCGAGCCGTGCAGGGGACAGTCCCACGTCTGTTCGTTGTCGTTCCAGTGCAGGATGCCGCCCAAATGGGTGCAGACCGCCGACAGCCTGCACGTGTTTCCGCCAACAGTGGACACGGCCACGGGCCGGTTGCCATGGCGGTAGACCTTGCCCTGGCCTTCAGCGGGGGCGGCGGCGGATGCAGCACCCGCGGGGACAGGTGCTGTGGTGGCAGTCTCCTCGGAAGCGGGCATGGCAGGCCGGTCCTTGCCCCGCTTCAGGCCGTCGAACCTGCGTCCCTCGGCAGTCACCTTCCCCCAGTCCGAGGCCAGCCTGGCTGCCACCCCGGCGTTCAGGGCGACGGCGGAGAACGCCCCGGCCGGTGACGTGACGCGGTGGTGGATGGTGTCTGCCCAGGGCACCTGCCCGCCGAGGATGTCCGCCGATATGCCCAGTGCAGCGGCGACGGCGTTGGTCATGCCCCATTTGTTGTAGCCGGTGCCGAAGTAGATCTGGCCCTTGCCCCGGGGGAGCTTGCCGAAGAACGGCATGAGGTTGGTGGGCATGTAGTCCTGCGCGGACCATGTGTGGGTGGTGGCGGCGCCGGGGTAATGCTTTCCTGCCCAGTCCAGCAGGCCGGTGAGGTGGGCCTTCTCAGAGTCCGTCCTGCCCACCTGGTGGCCGTGCCCGCCCACGAGCAGCAGGTTCTTCCCGTCCACTTCGTAGTCGCGCAGGGAATGGGTGGGCTGTTCGACGGAAATGTACATGCCCGGCGGCGGCGCCTGGTCCTCCTGCAGTTCCAGTGCTGCTGCGTAGGAACGGCTCGGCTTCAGCTTGGCGAAATACAGGCCGCGGTCCAGGACCGGGATGCCGGTGGCCAGCACTACCCTGTCCGCCCGGACGCTGCCCCGGTCGGTCCGGACAGCAGAGGGTGTGTCGCCGGTCACGTCCCGGAGCCGCACACCGCTGACGACGTGTCCGCCCCGGCTGCGGATGTCCGCCATCAGCGCATCAAGGACGTCCATCGGGTTGATCTGGGCCTGGTCTCGCAACCGGACCGCGCCGTGGACAGGAAACGGCAAGCCGGCGTCGCGCACGTAGTCCACGTCCAGCCCTGCAGTTCCCGCGGCGCTGATCTCTTCCCGCAGCTTCTCGGTTCCTTGGGCGGACGCAGCGTACGTGTAGGCGGTGCGGCGCTGGAAGGGCACTTTTTGTTCCTCCAGGTAGCGCAGCAGCCAGGCCTGTCCCTCCCGGTTACCGTCCACGTAGGCCTGCACCTGTTTCTGCGAATACTGGCGGGCGAGCTGGGACAGGAACGTTCCCTGCAGCAGGCTGACCTTGGCGGTGGTGTTGCCCGTGGTGACGGCCCCCGGGTAACGGGCCTCCAGCACCAGCACGCTTTGCCCTGACCTTGCCAGCAGCAGGGCGGTGACCAGTCCGGTAAGCCCCGCACCCGCCACCACGGTGTCGTATTTGGAGTCCGGCTCGAACGGATCAGAGACAAAAGGATCCCTGCGGTCCAGCCAAATCGACGTCATGCCAGTCCAACCTGCCTTCGGTCCAATGCCCTCACAAGCCGTTTTTGTGATGGGTCCGTTATGCGCTCCTGCTACCCGCGGCGTATTTGCTAAGTATACTTACGATGTCGGGGTTTAAGTCTATGGTCGGCAGTATTGGTCACGCATCGCCCGGCAGCCAGAACGCACAACGACACAAGCAGGAGATGTCATGACAACCATGAATTCCGGCGGTCGCACCGTGGGCCGGACCAATATCCAAAAAGCCACCCTTGCCATGGGCGTGGTATTCCTCCTGGTGGGGGTCCTGGGGTTCATCCCGGGCATCACCTCCAACTATGAATCCTTGGGGTTCGCCGGACACGGATCCGGAGCCCTTCTCCTGGGTATCTTCCAGGTTTCGATCCTCCACAACATCGTCCACCTGCTGTTCGGCATCGCGGGCATCGCCATGGCGCGCACCGCCGCTGCCTCGCGGAACTATCTGGTGGTGGGCGGAGCCATCTACCTGGTGCTCTGGCTCTACGGCCTGCTCATCGGCCAGGACAGCGCCGCCAACTTTGTCCCGGTCAACACTGCGGACAACTGGCTGCACTTCATCCTGGGCGTGGCCATGATCGGGCTGGGCGTGGCTCTTTCCCGCGGCACCGCCCGTGCCGGCCGCACCACCACAGCAACGCGGTAGGCACTGAAAGGGCCGCGTCGGAGCGGAAGCGTCCGACGCCGGCCCAACAGCAGAAAGGCGGCCCGGCCTATCAGCCGGGCCGCCTTTCTGTCATTCCAGGGGCATTCATAAGTGGCCTGGCGGTCAGGCGGGCTGGAATGCTCCGATGCTGAGCAGTGTGATTTCCGGGTTGCTGCAGGCTGTGGTGGGCTGC
This sequence comes from Arthrobacter sp. SAFR-044, assembly GCF_059414985.1. Taxonomy (NCBI): domain Bacteria; kingdom Bacillati; phylum Actinomycetota; class Actinomycetes; order Micrococcales; family Micrococcaceae; genus Arthrobacter; species Arthrobacter sp. SAFR-044. Next base: position 200,836 of record NZ_JBPFDN010000008.1, read on the forward strand.
GGGATGAACAGTGAGTCTGTGTCCTCCGGCGGGTAGATCCGGTAACCCGCGGCGTCCACGGCCGCGCAGTCCTGGTAGTTGCGGGCCTGCGTGTAGCGGAGGACGGCGGTGCCGGTCTGGCCGGGGGCAAGGAGGACGTCCACGACGCCGGCCGAATCATCCCGTGTTGCCGGGGCGCCGATTGGGGCGCCGGTGGCGTCTGCCACCAGGGAGACACCGGGATAGCCGCGGAGGATGCAGGGGTCGGAGCCCTTGTTGGTGAGGTTGAGCTTCATGTAGACACTGCCTGCCGCGCCGCCACCGGAGGCATCGGTGGCGGCGGTGAGCCCCGCGGCCTTGCATAGGCCGGGTTCGCCTGCCGGAGTAGTGCCGGGGGCGGGTGAGGCCGGTGTGGCGGTGGCGGGCGACGAAGACGCCGGAGGCGGCGTGGACGCCGATGCCGTGGGGGACTGGCTGGCCTGCCCGGTGGCGGGCGACGTCGTCGTCTGGGACTGCGGCTGGCTTGGACCACACGCGGTGAGCAGCAGCGCTGCCGCTGCGGCCGCCGTCGTCATGGCAAACCCCTGGGAAATTTTCTGAGACCTCATGGCACCACCTTCGCGGTAGCCGTTGCCCGCGTCAACGATGCCACATGCAGTAGGCACAATTTGATGCCCGGATCGTGATGATCCGGGCATCAAATTGCGTCCTTACTCGTTGCCGGCCGGCCCGGGGCCGGCCACGTCACCGGCCTCTGCGCGGCGTGCGCTCTTGCTTCGGAGCAGGGCGGCGCCGCCCAGGACCAGCCCGCCCACGCCGGCGGCGAGTCCGGTCCAGCTCCGGGCCTCGGCACCGCTGTCGGTCACAGCCGCGGCCTGGCTGGTCCCGTGGGCTGCGCCAGCTGCCCCGTGGGCGTCTCCGCCGGCCGCTGCGGTGAGGGTGATCGAGGGCGCGGGCGCCTTCAGGTCGTGCGGGTCCTGGCCGTCGGCGGTGATCTGTGACCAGTCCGTCTGGCCGCTTTCGCAGGTCTGCAGCGTGGGGAAGTGCAGGGTTGCGCCCGCACTGTCCGGCAGATGGACGGACAGGACCAGGGCGTCGCGGAGTTCGGGGCTCAGCGGCGTCTTGGCTGTATAGACAATCTGGCTGGTCCGCTTTGTGATCGACGTACCGTCCGGGAGCTTGCGGGGCTCGGCGAACTGTTCGGTTACCTTCTCCGCGGTCCAGTTGGGATTGACCGTGGGCTGGGCATCGTTCAGCTCCTGCGGCAGCGTGATGGCCACTTTGGTGGTGGGGGACGTATCGCAGCCGTGGGGGATTCCGAACGTTAGCAGCGCGTAGGAGCCGGCGTCGGTCTTGTCCGGCGTCACCCCGACGTGGGCTGAAGCGCCGGCCGCTGCGGCGAGAAGCAGGACGGCTGAGCCGGCGGCGGCTGCGGAGGCGGTCAGGGTACGGCGAAGCAATGGGGTTGTCATGGGTTGCCTTTCGGGCGCACGCCCCTGTCGAGGCGCGCAAAAGTCTGGTCCCCGGCGCCGGGAAAGCCGGTGCCGGGCTTTAAAGGGGGAGCACGACGGCGGAAGGCGGGCCGCGCCGGCTGTCTTGGCGGAGGTTGCGCCAGGGGGCGCGCCGCAAGGGGGCGTGTTTGAACAGTCCGTCCAGGCGGACGGCAGGCAGCGGTGCGACGGGGCGGGGAAGGCCGGCGAAGGGCCGCAGCCAGCCGGCCAGTGCCCACAGGGCGGTTTCGCCTTTGGCGAGCAGCAGTGCGCAGCCCATCGTCGCTGCCGCATGCGCCCCGAGCATCAGGGGCGCCAGGCCGGGGTCGGCCGGGCTCAGGTGTTCGGTCAAAGGAGCAAAACCGTGCAGCGCAAGCAGGCTGTCGCTGTGCAGGTGGGCCGGCGCTGCCCTGGCTGCCACCCCTGGAAAGGGGGTGGAGAAGGCAGTGAGGAGCTCGTGCAGGGCCAGCTGTCCGCCGCCCAGGAGCGCGGCGATGGCGGGGAAGGAGAGCCGGAGCCGGGTGGCGACGGTGCTGACAAGCGCGGTCAGTGCCAGTACGGCAAGGAGGATGACGGGGGCCGGCAGTTGGCCTCCACCGGCTACGTGGGCGCCGGCGGCCAGGGCCAGGGTGCCTGCCGCCAGGGCAGACGCGCGGAGGAGGTGGAAGGGCGTCCGCGGAAGGGAACCATGCACGGCTGCTCCTCCTGCTGTCAGCCGGCACTGCACATTGCAGGCCGGATCCCCTTGCTGGTCCGGAACAAAAGCTCCGGCCTTCCAGATTCTACCGGCATAAGCAAGGGGGCCGGGGCCTGTGACGGCGTTGAGGGGCGGCGTTAGACTGCCAGCGTACGTGTTGGCGATCGAAGGAGAAGTTCATGGACTACACCGGAAGCCAGTCGGAGAAGGTCATTCACGCCGGTGAACTGGGCCGCAGCCACATCGGGCAGACAATCAGCTTCCAGCCGAACGAGTTCACCGTCGTCTTCGGGAAGCTCGCAGGGATTGCACGGACGGAAGCCATGGTCTACCTGTCGCTGACGGGAGTGGGAAACGGCACCCACCTGAAGGATGAATACGATTTGCCCGTGACCCATGATGTCTACGTGCCGGTGGACGTCATTTCCAACGCGGAGTCCACCATCAAGGACCTGTTCGGGAAGGTCCAGGAGAACCTCCGCGGTGGCGGCCACAAGGGCGGCGAGGACCGGACGGACCGGCTGTAGCCTGATGAAGAGTGTGAAAGGGAAGGCCGGCACATTTGTGCCGGCCTTCCCTTTCATGAGCTGGTCTCGGTGAATCTGCTGCGTGCAGGGGCGGTTCCATTCCCGGCCATGCACGCCAATGTCAGGCGGCCGGGATCCGGAGGACTTCTGCCGCCGCCCGCAGGTAAGGCGCGGGGTCGGCGTCGGTTCCGGCAGCCCATTCCAGCCACGCCTGGAAGGTGGCGGCGATGAAGGCGGCGCACACGTACCCCGCTGTTCTTTGCGGCACACCGGCTGCCGAGAGGTAGGCCAGGGCCTCCCGGCGCTGCGCCCCCAGCGCCTCATGGCTGTGGCTGAGCAGTTCCGGGAGCTCTGCAATGAGCCGGAGGCGCGCCCGCGCCAGCCCTGGATCAGGCAGAGCGGCCGCCCCGGCAGCCACCGCATCGGCGAGGCCGCTGATAGGCGGGCGGGGCCGGGCTGGACTGCCGGCGCCGGTGTCCCCCGTGCCGGTGTCCAGGGCGCGCAAAGATGCCTGGAGGGCCGGTTCCATGCCGCCCCACACCAGGTCCGCCTTGGTAGCGAAGTAGCGGTAGAGGCTCTTCCTCCCGATTCCCGCTGCCTGGGCGATGTCCGCCATGGAGGTGTTGCCGTATCCATTGCGGGCAAACAGGTCCATGGCCATGCGTGCCACTGAGTCGGCATCGATCGTCGCCGGCCTGCCCGCCGCGCGCGTGGTTTCCCCGTCCACTGCTGTGCCTCCATCCATATCGCGTACCATTGCCGCCCTTCCATAATGACACTGCGTGTCATAAAGTGTGGCCATTACGCTCCCACTCTGGAAGGACATCATGGGCAACGACGCATCATGGCAGGAAGTGGTTACACAGGGCCGTTTCGCCGGCAAGACCGTTATTGTCACGGGTGCAGGCTCCGGCATCGGGAAGGCAACCGCGCTGCGGGTTGCGAAGGAAGGCGGCCGGGTGATCGCTGCCGATGTCAGCAAGGAGCGCCTGGACGAACTGGTGGAGCAAAACCCGGGGCTTGACCTGGTTCCGGTGGCGGGGGACACCTCGACGGAAGAAACAGTGGCCGCCGTGGTGGCGGCTGCCGGCGGACGCGTGGACGCATTGGCGAACGTTGCCGGCATCATGGACAAGTTCGCCCCGATCCATGACGTCGATGACGAAACCTGGGAGCGCGTCTTCCGCATCAACGTCACTGCCCTGATGCGGCTCACTCGGGCCGTGCTGCCGCTGATGCTGGAAGCAGGCGCTGGCTCGGTGGTCAATATCTCCTCGGAAGCCGGGCTGCGGGGTTCCGCCGCCGGCGCAGCCTACACCGCGTCCAAGCATGCCGTGGTTGGCCTCACGAAGAATTCGGCTGTCATGTACGGACCCAAGGGCCTGCGCTTCAATGCCGTGGCCCCGGGCGCCACCCTCACGAACATCGTGGCCGACTGGGGATCGCAGATGGCGGCCGAACGGCTGGGCCCGCTGATGCAGGCCAACATCCCGGCGCCCGCCACCGCCGCCCAGCTCGCTGCGTCGATCACGTTCCTCCTCAGCGACGACGGCACCAACGTCAACGGCGCCGTCCTCGCGTCCGACGGCGGCTGGTCGGCACTGTAGGCGGCGCCGGCGCTGCCCGGCGGCAGTTAAAAGCAAGCGGGCGACGGCGGGAGGTCCCGCCGTCGTCCGCGTCCCTGTGGGGCCGCTCGGGCCTGCTGCGATTAGTACGCCTTAACCCGCTGCTCCACCACGAGATGGATCAGCGCAAACACGCCATCCCTGTCGATGGCCGCCAGCGCCGCATCCAGGGCGGCCGGCACGTACCGGTCTTCGGTAACGGTGATGCCGAAGCCGCCGAAAGCCCTGGCCATCAGGGCAAAATCCGGGTTCTTCAACTGCGTTCCGGACACGCGTTGCGGGTAATGCCGTTCCTGGTGCGTCCGGATGGTGCCGTACTCCTGGTTGTCCATGACCACCACCAGGGGCGTGGCGCCGTACTGGGCCGCAGTGGCGAGCTCCTGCCCGTTCATGAGGAATTCGCCGTCTCCGGCGATGGTCACCACGCGCCGTCCGGGCCCGGCCAGTGATGCGGCGATCGCGGACGGCACCGAGTACCCCATGGAGCCGTTGCGGGCGCTGATCATGGAGGCGTAGCGACGGGTGGGGAAATACCGGTGGGCCCAGTTGGTGTGTTCGCCGGCCCCGAACGTCACCATCGCATCCCGGGGAAGACGCGGCACGAGGTTGGCCATCAGGGTGTCCATCCTCGCCTGGCCGGGAGCCGGAGCGGCCGGAGGAAGCGCAGCGAAGGCTTCCTGCTCGGCCCGCATCCGTGCCGTCCAGGCCTTCCACTCCTCCTTGACCGGCAGGTCGATCTCCTCCAGGTCGCGGACGAAGGCGTCCGGTTTGGCCAGGATCTGCCGCGACACGGGCCCTGACCGCCCCCGTAGCGACGGGTCCGCCGTCACCAGGAAGTTCTTCTTGCTCCAGTCCTGCCGGCACACGAATCCGTCAGTGATCACATCTCCCGGCACCGTGCCCACGAACACCAGGAGGTCGGTCTCCTCCAGGAGGTCATACGTGGGCCGCGGCCGGCCGTATCCGATGGGCCCCACGTAGGACGGCGAATCGAAGGACACCGTCCCCTGCGTCCGCCATTCGGCGGCGGCCGGGATGTGGTGCCGCTCCAGCCAGGCGGTGAAGCGATCGGCCGCCTCCTGCGTCCAGTCGTTGCCGCCGGTGACGAAGAGTGGCTTGCTGGACACCGCCAGGGCAGCCTTGAGCGCTGCGGAGTCCGTGCCGCTCAGGCCCCCCCGCGGCTACGGGTATGGCGGGGTGCAGTGCGGGACTTATCTGCTGGCGGATGACGTCCTCGGGCAGGCCGACAACCACGGGCCCGGGCCGTCCGCTCATCGCGGCGAACATGGCTTCGGCCACGATTTCGGAGGCGCGTTCCGGATGGTCCAGGACCATGACGCGCTTGGCGCCGGTATCGAACCAGGACTTGATGTCGAATTCCTGGAACGCCTCCCGGTCCCGGTGGGCAAACGGGATCAGGCCCACGAACAGCAGCATGGGGGTGGAGTCCTGCCAGGCGGTGTGCAGGCCCACATGCGCATTCGCGGCCCCCGGTCCCCGGGTGACCATCGCGACGCCGGGACGCTGCTGCATCTTGCCGTCCGCCTCCGCCATGTACGCGGCCCCGCCCTCATGCCGGCAGACGATGGTTTCGATGCTGGACTGGTGCAGGCCGTCCAGCACGTCGAGGAAGCTCTCGCCGGGAACCACGTAGGTGCGTTCCACGCCGTGGGCCACCAGCGAATCGACAATGACGTGCCCGGCGGATTTAAGGGCCGGCACCACGGGTTCCTGATGATCGACGACGGCGGCGGGCAGGGGAAGGGAGTCGGTCAGGGTGGGCTGCGGTTCTGGTGTCATGGTCTTTCTTTAGCTCGAAGGGTGGCGGAGGGGCCTGGTCAGGAGATGGGCGCCCGGTTGGCGATCACGGGCGATGTCCCGGTGAAGCCTTCGCGGGTTTCGGCGATTTCGCGGATGCGGTGGCGGCAGGCGTACCAGCCAACGACCATGAGGATGGAGGCGATGGCGGTGACGAGCATGGTCAGGGGGGAGTCGATGAAGACCATGACCAGGACGCCCACCAGGAAGACCAGCGACAGGTAGCCGGTGTAGGGGGCGCCGAACATCCTGAAGGAGGGGCGCTCCACCCAGCCTTTGTCGGCCCAGCGTTTGAGCTGGATCTGGCACAGCACGATGGTGGCCCAGGTCATGATGATGCCCACGGAGGCGATGTTCAACACGATCTCGAACGCCTGGGCCGGAACCAGGTAGTTCAGCGGAACACCCAGCAGGGACACCACGGCGGTGATGGCAATGCCGCCGTAGGGGACACCTGCTTTGTTCATCCGGGAGGCGAACTTGGGGGCGGAGCCGTTGACGGACATGGAGCGCAGGATCCGGCCGGTGGAGTACAGCCCGGCGTTCAGCGAGGACAGGGCTGCGGTGAGGACCACGAGGTTCATGATGACGTCCACGCCCTGCACCCCGATGGAGCCGAAGAACGTCACGAAGGGGCTGACGCCCTTCTGGTAGGACGTGAACGGCAGAAGCAGGGCCAGCAGGATCACCGAGCCGACGTAGAACACGGCGATGCGGAAGACCACGGAGTTGATGGCCTTGGGCATGATCTTTTCGGGGTTCTCGGTTTCGCCGGCGGCGGTGCCCACCAGTTCGATGGAGGCGTAGGCGAACAGGACGCCCTGCATGAGGATGATCATGGGCAGCAGGCCGTTGGGGAAGATCCCGCCGTTGTCCGAGAGGAGGTTGATGCCTACCTGCTGGCCGTCCACGGGGGTGCCGAAGATGACGAAGTAGGTGCCGATGATCAGGAACGCGACCAGCGCGGCGACCTTGATGAGGGCGAACCAGAATTCCATTTCGCCGAAGACCTTCACCGAGACCAGGTTCAGGGCCAGGACCACGATGAGGGCGGTCAGTGCCCAGGCCCACTGCGGGACGTCGGCCATCCAGGGGACGTAGTTGCCGAAGAAGTGCATGTAGAGGGCGGCGGCGGTGATGTCCACGATGGTGGTGGTGGCCCAGTTGATCCAGTAGAACCAGCCGGAGACGAACGCGGCTTTTTCACCGAAGAATTCGCGGGCGTAGGAGACGAACGAACCGGACGAGGGCCGGTGCAGGACCAGTTCACCCAGGGCGCGGAGGATCAGGAACGCGAAGAAACCACAGACGGCGTACGCGATGACCAGGGACGGGCCCGCGGCGTTCAACCGGCCGCCCGCGCCCAGGAACAGGCCGGTACCGATCGCACCGCCGATCGCGATCATCTGGATCTGCCGCGGCTTGAGATTCTTGTGGTAACCCTTGTCCTCCGCGTGCAGGGAGGTCTCTGACGCATGCGCGTGACCACCATCGATAACGTGGTCGAACTCAACCTCTTCATTGGGGTTGTTGGGCATGGGGTATTCCTTTCGATCCGGGGAAGATCTTGCTGGAGGGGGAAACTTAGAAGACTGACCAGCCGGTGCGGTCGGAGAGGTCGGCAAGGGCTGCGGTGCCGGCAAGGGAGTTGCCCTTGGCATCCAGCCGGGGACTCCAGACGCAAATGGCGCACTGGCCCGGGACGATGACCAGAATGCCGCCGCCTACCCCGCTCTTGCCGGGCAAACCCACCCGGTAGGCGAATTCGCCGGCGGCGTCATACATGCCGCAGGTCAGCATGATGGAACCGATCCGTTTGGCCTCGCTGGGGGACAGTACCCTGCCGGATGTTCCCTGACCGTTGTTGGCGAGGAACAGGCCGGCCTTGGCCAGCTGAACGCAGGTCATCATGATGGAGCACTGGCGCACATAGTTCTCCACGACGACGGCGGCCGGCCGGGTGAGGTTGCCAAAATCCTTGAGGAAGTGCGCCAGGGCCAGGTTGCGGCTGCTGCTCTCCAGCTCGCCGGCAGCGGTGGCCTCTTCAATGAACGGGACCGGTCCTCCGGGGTTACCCGCCTGTTCGGTGAGGAACCGCAGGAGTTGCGTGGCGGCGTCGGGCGCCTCTTCCAGCAGGTGGTCGGTGACCACCAGGGCGCCTGCATTGATGAAGGGATTGCGCGGAATGCCCTTTTCGGCCTCCAGCTGGACCAGGGAGTTGAAGGACGTTCCAGAGGGTTCGCGCAGCACCCGGGACCAAAGACCTGTGGACCTTCCGCCCTGCAGGGCCATGGCCAGGGTGAACACCTTGGAAATGCTTTGGATGGAGAAGGGAACGCCGGCGTCCCCGGAGCTGAAGACCTCGCCGGAGGTGGTGGCAACAGCGATTCCGAAGCGGTCAAACGGGACCGTGGCCAGGAAAGGAATGTTGGTGGGAACGCTGCCGGCGTTCTGCCGGGGCCGGTGCCGCCGGACGATGTCCTCGAGGAGGAGGCCCAGGGGCGGTGCGCTGAGTGTGGTGCTCATTTCCTGCCTGAATTGTCGGTGGAGGAGGCCCACTCCTGGAGATGGAGCAGGGCCACCAATGAGTCGCGGGGGTTGCCGAAGTCCAGGCCGGTGACCCTGGCCGCCTTGGCAACGCGGTAGTAGACCGTGTTTTTGTGCAGGTTCATGCGTTTGGCGCACTCGGAGACGTCGAAGCAGGCGTCGAAGTAAGCCTGCAGGGTCGCGGCGAGGTCTGCATCCTCCTGGAGCAGCCCCGCCATGCTGCGGTGCCGGAAGGGTGAGCTGTGGAAGTTCCGGACAGCCTCGCGGTAGAGGATCTCCGCCTCGAAATCGTCAACGGTGGCCACCGTGCCCGGTGTGGCGTTCCGCACGCAGGCCAGCAAGGCCTCCGTGATGCCGGTAACCCGGTGGATGGACAGCAGATCAGGCGCCAGCGGTCCGACGGCGGCGAAGGGAGTGATGCCCAGGTGTTTGCGGGCATCCTTGACCACCGCCTCCGCAAGGGACCTCAGCCCTGCCTCCGCCGTGCTGGACTGCAGGTCCGGCATGATGACGGCGGTGTCACCATTGAACTGGCCCACGACGGCGGACGCCTTGTAGGCGGCGGCGTGAATGGAGGCCAGGTTGGCCAGTTCGCCGTGCTTGAGCGCGGCGTCGTCAGCCCGGGAATCGGCGTCGGACATGCCGATCAGGAGAAGTGCCGCGGGACGCTCCGAGGGGATCTTTCCACTGTGGGCGCTGGCCGCTGCCTCGGCGGGGCCTGACAGGATCCGGGCAACCCGGTCTTCCCGCATGTGGACGGACTGCTGGTTGCGGTAGCGGATCAGTTCGGCGGAAACCCTGGCTGCGGATCCGGTGAGGACGTACTCCACGTCAGGGCCGAAACCCTCTCCGGTCTCCTGGAGCCAGATGTAGCCCATGATCCGTTCCCCGGCGAAGAGCGCGATGGCCACCCGTTCACGCAGCCCGTCCTGGGGCCGGGCAGGTACGCGGACCGGTTGCCGGGTGCGGTGGAGTTCGCGGTATGCACCCAGGTCCTTGAGCAGCAGCTCGTACTTCCGTGGGCCGCGGCGGGACAGGATGGACGCTTTGCGGAGCTCGTCGATGTCGTTGGTGACGGTGGAGTATGCCAGGACCTTGTTGGCGGCGTCCTCGATCAGCACGTGGCTGGAGGTGAGCCTGGCCGTGGTCTGGGCGATGGCGAACAGGTCTTCCTCGAGCAGGGTGAGGACTTCGCTCTCGTAGCTGCGCGGCTGGATCCGGTCCTTGGCGATGGACAGCAGGCGGTCCCAGTCGGCGGCCGGATCAACCAGCAGGAGGCCCGAGCCCGCTGCCTGCAGGAGTTCTTCCGCTTCGGCGAGGTCTTCGCGGTTGCCCTTGACGGCTACTACCGGTGGCGGGTCTTTCAGGAGCCGCCGGAGCGCCGGCAGCGCGGAGCGGCCGCGGACACCGATGAGCAGGACAAACGCGCCGGCAGCCTGGACGGACTCGTCGTCGGCGTCGACAATCAGGAACCGTTCAATGGCCGGAGCGGAGGGGGCTGGGCGGAGGATGAGGCTGGCGAAGCCGAGGGGGAGATCCGTGAGGATGTCATCCACCGTAACCGCGGCCATTGGTTTTCCTTTTGCGTCGATCCCGCCGGACAGCTCTGTCCGGTCACTTCATGCTATCCAGCGGCCGCCGTCCTGATTATGGGCCCGGTCCCAAACGCAGGGGCGGATTTTTGGTTTGCAGCCCGAGGCGAAGGCCAGCGGCGCGGGAGGAGCCCGGACGGCACGACAAAGGCGGGCCAACGTATGCTGGCCCGCCTTTGGTGCGGTGTGGCACATGGCTTGCCCGGGCGCTCGATCTACAGCTAGATCCAGGCCGGTGCCGGAGGCGCGGGGGTGGTGGATTCGCCGTCGCGTTGCGCCGTGGTGCCGTCCCTGCCGCGGCCGGTGGCCCACTGTGCAATGGCGGCCAGGGAGCCGGACACCACGGTGGGGGAGGCGGCTGCCGTGTCCCCGAAGGTCAGGGCGTTTGGCTGTCCAGTGACTTCGACCACCAGGTCCTTGTCCGTGCCGCGGGCGTGCCAGGCGCCGGTGATGTCCGCCAGCAGCCGTTCCAGGACCGGGGCCGGGATGTCCTTGAACGTGGCCCCGTTGTCCAGGTCCACGGCGTGCACCCACACCTCCCGGGTCCGCATCCACACGGTTTCCTCGGCGGGAACCACGCGGCCCTGGACGGTTTTGACCTTGTGGTGCCAGTTGTCGGCGGGCAGGTCGCGCCATTCGACGTTGAGGTGCACGGCGGAGTGGTCGAACAGGTTCCGCAGTGCGATGGGGGAGAGGGTGGCGCCGAAGTCGATTTCGTGGTTGCGGACCTCCACCGAGGGGTACATGGGGGTCTCCACGCCGGTGGCTGCCCATTCGACCAGCCGCGCGATGGCCCGCGCGTTGTAGCCCACGTGGGCTACAACGTGGCGGCGGGTCCAGCCCGGCAGGAGCGAGTTCCCGTCCAGTTCCGCGTCGTTGAGCTCGTTGAGCTTGCGGGCGAAGAACGCGGTGCCGCGGCGGGCCTGCAGGAGCCCGTCGAGCAGGACGGGATCGGTGGTCTGGTCGTGCCGGGCAACCATCAGGCTTCCTTGACCACGCGGTTGGTCAGCTGGCCCAGGCCCTCGATGGTGGTGACCAGGACCTGGCCCTCCTGCAGGTAGCGCTTGGGGTCCTGGGCGTGGCCCACGCCGCCGGGGGTGCCGGTGGCGATCACGTCGCCCGGGTTCAGGGTGATGATGGTGGAGATGTAGGAGACCAGGAACTCCGGGGTGAACACCAGGTCCGAGGTGGGGGTGCTCTGCTGGACTTCGCCATCCACGGCGGAGGTCATCAGCGGGCCGGCCGTGAACTCGTCCTTGGTGACCAGGGCCGGCCCGAACGGGGTGGACTTCTCCCAGGTCTTGCCCTGCAGCCACTGGATGGTGCGGAACTGGTAGTCGCGCATGGAGACGTCGTTGAGCACGGAGTACCCGGCGATGTGCTCAGCGGCTTCGGCTTCGGGGATGCGGCGGCCGGCCTTGCCGATGACGACGGCGAGTTCGGCTTCCCAATCCACGGTGTCCGATTCCTGCGGCAGGGCCAGGTCGTCATTGGGGCCGATCAGGGATTCGGCGTATTTGGCGAACAGGGTGGGGTGCTCGGGAACCTCCCGGCCCATTTCCTTGATGTGGTTGCGGTAGTTATGGCCCACGCAGATGATCTTGCCGGGGGCGGGCACGACGGCGGCGAGGTCGGCGCCGTTCAGGGCGTGGGTTGCGCCGTTGGCCGCCTTCGCCGTGGCTTGCCAGTTGGGGTCCTTCAGCAGGGCCCCGACGTCTGAGAAGCCGGGAATCTCGGTGAGGGTGTCGCCGTCCTGGCGGACTGCCGCGGTGCCGCCGTTGTCGAGGCGGAGGGTGAGGAGTTTCATTACTTGGTGCGTCCTTCGATGTAGGTGCGGTTGAAGTTCAGGCGCTCAAAGATGGGTGCGTCGCTGAACCGGAACAAATCAAACTCCGTTTGAGAACCTGCGTCGGCCTGCAGGGACCAGGCGGCCCAGGACGGGACCACGAACAGGTCGCCCTTGGCCAGGACCCGGGTTTCGCCGTTCAGGGTCACGGTGCCGGTGCCTTCGAAGACCTGCCAGACGCTGGAGCCCACTTCACGGACGGTCTCGGTGGTGGCGCCGGCGCGGAGGCGGTGGAATTCGGCGCGGATAGTGGGCATGACGTCCCCGCCGGTGGTGGGGTTGGTGTACCGGATGGCGGCGTGGCCCTGGGACACGGTGGCGGGGTGGCCCTCGTCCTCCAGGAGCAGTTGCTCGCGCAGCGCGGCGTCGGTGTGCTTCCACCGGTAGGCGGCGATGGGGGAGTTGGTGGTGTTCTCCAGTCCGGAGAGCGGGCGCAGGCCGGGGTGGGCCCAGAGCCGTTCGGAACGGGAGATGTCCGGGGTGGCCTCGTCGGTGACGCGCTCGGTGCCGAATTCGAAGAACCCGGCATCGGCGTAGTGGACGAACGGGATGTCCAGGCCGTCGATCCAGGCCATGGGCTCATCGGTGTCATTGTGGTGGCCGTGGAAGTTCCAGCCCGGGGTGAGCAGGAAGTCGCCGCGGGACATGCGTACGGGATCGCCGTTCACCACGGTCCACACGCCTTCGCCTTCGACGACGAAGCGGAAGGCGTTCTGGGAGTGGCGGTGCTCCGGGGCTGTCTCCCGGCCGCCCAGGTACTGGATCGCCGCCCACAGGGTGGGGGTGGCGTAGGGGGTCCCGGCCAGGCCAGGGTTGGCCAGGGCGATGGCCCTGCGTTCCCCACCACGGCCCACGGGCACCAGGTCGCCGGCGCGGGCGGCGAGCGGGTACAGGTCATCCCACCGCCACACGTGCGGTACCGCCTTGGGGGACGGGACCATGGGCATCAGGTCCGCGATCTCCGTCCACAGCGGAATCAGGTTTTCCTTGGTGAAATCCTTGTAGAGCTGCTCCAGCTGGGCAGCCTCCTCCAGGGTGGGCTCGGGAACATGGTGTTCCTGCGCCACGGATTCGTGCGTTTGGTTTTCAGCGCTGATGGACACTGGCCTTCTCCTTGCGTGCGGACTGAGTGCGACGTGGATTCGACCCTAAGGAAGGCTGGCTGTGATCTCCAGCATATTCTGTCTGCCAGAATTCTTTTCGAGGCATCCTGTGGAAAGCCTCAGGGGTGCTGTGCCCCGTCCACCGGATTGGCCGCGATGTCCATCTCCAGCTGGCGCCGGGTTTCCATCATCACGCCCACCAGCCCGGCGTCGAACAGCCGCCGGAACCTTGCCACGGGAGTGGCCACGCTCAACGCGCCCACCACCATGCCCGTGCCGTTGTGCAGCGCCATCCCAAAGGCGCTGATGCCCTCCTCGGTGCCCTCGAAGTTGGCGGCGAATCCGTTGGCCCGCACCGACTCAAGCTCGCGCAGGAATGCCGGGTACTCGGCGTCGGGAATGTAGTCGCCGGCCAGCTCCGCGTTGGGGCTGCGGAACAGCTGTTCCAGCGCGGCCGGTTCCAGCTCGGCCAGGATGGCCTTCCCGCCCGACGCCTTGTGCGCCGGGAGCAACGTCCCTTGGCGGTCCCCGACGCGCAGGATATTCGAGCTTTCCACCGTGTCCAGGAAGCGGACCTTGGTGCCCACCCGGATCATCAGGTTGACAGTCTCGTTGGTGCGGGCGCACAGGACTTCCATGTGGGGCCGGGATATGTCCCGCAGCTGCCGGGTCCAGCTGAACCCGGCGGGACCTGCTCCCATCGCCGGGCCCGGTACGTACCGGCGCGTTTCGTCCTGCACTGCGAAGCCGCGGTAGACCAGCATGGCCAGGAGCCGGTGGGCAGTGGACGGGGCCACGCCCAGTTCCGCCGCGGCGTCCTTGAGCCGCAGGCTGCCCACGTCCCGCAGGAGTTGCAGCAGCTGCAGGGCGTTGTCCACCGCTTCGATCGAGTAGGTGGGCTTCCGGCGGGCAGGAAGATTCTGCATGACAGAATCTTATGTGCGGAGCGGTACGGCTGCCAGCACAGTGGTGGGATGAATCACACAACTTCCGCTGCAGCGCCGCAGCGCATGGCCGCCCCCGCTCCGGGCGCCGGCCGTTCCGGGTTTCCCCGGCGTTCCGTGCTTGCCGTCCTGGTGTGCTGGCTGCTGGTCGTTTTCGACGGCTACGACCTGATCGTTTACGGTACGGTCCAGGGCTCGCTCATCAGCGACACCGGCTGGGGCCTGACCAAGGCCACCGCGGGCACCATCGGGTCGATGGCCTTCATCGGCATGATGATCGGAGCGGTCTTCGCCGGCCGCATGTCCGACACCTGGGGCCGCCGGCGCACCATCATCGGCTGCGCCGTCGTGTTCTCCCTCTTCACCATCCTCTGCGCCTTTGCCCCCAATGCGCCGGTCTTCGGCGGCCTGCGGCTCCTGGCAGGCATCGGCCTGGGCGGCCTGGTGCCCTCAGCCAATGCCCTGGTGGCAGAACTCGTTCCCGCGAAGTGGCGGTCCACCATCGCCACGCTCATGATGTCCGGCGTTCCCATCGGCGGCTCCATAGCCGCACTCGTCGGCATCCCGCTGATTCCCGCCTTCGGCTGGCCGGTCATGTTCCTGGTGGCCGTCGTCGCCCTGGTGGTGGTCATCCCGCTGGGCATCCGCTACCTGCCGGAGACGCTGGCACCGGGCCCCAAGGGCGCAGCCCCGGGCCGCACCGCCAAGGACGCCGTCGGGTTCGGGTCCCTGCTTCGGGCGCCCTATCTCGGCATCAGCCTGCTGTTCGCCATCGGCACCCTGGTGACCCTCTTCGCCTGGTACGGGTTGGGCACCTGGCTGCCCAACCTCATGCAGTTGGCAGGCTACAACCTCGGGTCCGCCCTGACGTTCGCACTGGCCCTCAACCTGGGTGCCGTGGCGGGCTCGGTGCTCACCGCCTGGGCCGGCACCCGGTTCGGCCCCATCCCCACCGCGATCGCGGCAGCGGCCGTGGCCGCCATCGGATTGCTGGTCCTGGTGACCGGGCCACCCGTCGCCGTCGTCTACCTCATGCTGGTGCTCGCCGGCGTGGGCACGCATGGCACCCAGTGCCTGATCATCGCCGCCGTGGCAAGCCACTACCCGGCACACCTGCGCGGCACCGCCCTGGGGTGGGCGCTTGGCGTTGGCCGGATCGGGGCCGTGGCAGCGCCCCAGGCCGGCGGGCTCCTGCTCGCAGCGGGCCTGGGCGTGAACTCAAACTTCCTGGCATTTGCCGGAGCAGCCGCAGCAGCAGCAGTCCTGCTCGCAGCCGTCGGTACCAAAATCAAGAAATCAACAGCAGTAGGAGTTTCCAATGTCTAACGTCAAAGCGTCTACCGACGTCCTGGTAGTGGGCGGCGGCATGGCCGGGCTTGCCGGAGCGCTGGCGCTTCGCGAAAACGGCGCCGACGTCACCCTGGTTGAAGTGGCACCCGCCTTCGGCGAAGTCGGCGCCGGCCTGCAGATGGCCCCCAACGCCTCCCGCGTGCTCAAGCGCTGGGGCCTGCTGGAAAAGGCGCTGGAAATCGGCGTCCAGCCTAAGCACCTGGTGTTCCGCGACGCCATCACCGGCGAGGAGCTGACCCGCCAGGCCCTGGGCGGCGAGTTCGAGGAACGCTACGGCGCCCCCTACGTTGTCATCCACCGCAGCGACCTGCACCGGATCCTGCTCGAAGCCTGCCAGGAAGCCGGCGTCACCCTGGTGAACGACGTCCTGGTGCAGAAGGTGGAGACCGACGGCGACCGCGCCCGCGCCTACACCGCCAAGGGTGAGGTGTTCGAAGCCGACGCCATCCTGGCAGCGGACGGACTGAAGTCCACCCTCCGCGCCACCGTCGCCGACGACGGCCCGGTCAACTCCGCCTACGTGGCGTACCGCGGCACCGTGCCCATCACCGAGGAAACCCCTGCCGCGGACCTGGAGGACGTCATTGTCTACCTTGGCCCGAACTGCCACCTGGTCCAGTACCCGCTCCGCAAGGGCCAGTTGCTCAACACCGTGGCAGTTTTCAAGTCCCCGTCGTTCGAACGCGGCGAAGAGCAGTACGGCGGCGTGGACGAACTCCAGGCAGCCTACAAGGACTGCGTCCCCGCCGTGCAGGAAGCCCTGAAGAACCTGGCCACCGGCATCCGCTGGCCCATGTACGACCGCAACCCGATCGAGAACTGGGTCTCCGGCCGCATGGCGCTGATCGGTGATGCCGCCCACCCGATGCTGCAGTACCTGGCCCAGGGCGCCTGCCAGGCGCTGGAGGACGCGGCAGTGCTCCAGGACGCCGCGCAGAATAAGGTCTTCACGCCCGAAGGCATCGACGCCGGTGCGTGGAAAGATGCCTTCCGCGAGTTCAACGAAACCCGGGCAGCCCGCACCGCACGCGTCCAGACCACCGCCCGGATCTGGGGCGAGTCCTGGCACGTGGACGGCGTGGCACGCGTCCTGCGCAACATGCTGTTCAAGAGCCGCGGCGACAACAACTTCCAGTACAACGACTGGCTGTACGGCCGCGACGTACCCGGTGCCCCGGCGGAGGTTCCGGCCGGCGCAGTGCTGGTGGAAGCCTAAGCACCGCGATCCAAGGCGGGCGTACGACGGCGGGTGGCTCCCGGCGTCGTACGCCCGCCTTTTGCTTGGCTGCTGGGTGCCGGAATACTTCTGTAAAGTTGAATGTTCAACAAATATGGACTTTGGCATTTTTACTTTTGGCGAACTGTCCCGCAACGGACACACCGGGCTGGCCGAGTCGCCGCACCAGCGGCTGGAAGACATTATCCGGCTGGCCAAGCTGGCAGACCAGGCAGGCATCAGCGTCCTGGGCCTGGGTGAGCATCACCGCCACGACTTCGCCTTGTCCGCCCCCGAAATGGTGCTGGCCGCGGTTGCCCGCGAGACGACCAACCTGAGGTTGAGCACAGCGGTCACCGTGCTTTCCACCCAGGACCCGGTGCGGCTCTTCGAGCAGTTCGCCACCCTGGACCTGGTGTCCGGTGGCCGCGCGGAGATCATCGCCGGCAGGGGCGCTTTCATCGAGTCCTACCCGCTGTTCGGCTACGACACCGCGGATTACGACGCCCTCTTCGACGAAAAGCTGCGCATGCTGCTGAAGCTTCGGGACAACGCCTCCCTGGACTGGCAGGGCACGTTGACCCAAACCATCCCCGGCATGGACATTGCCCCGCGGCCGCTCCAGGAAAAGCTTCCCGTCTGGGTGGGAGTGGGCGGAACGCCGGCAAGTTTCGCCCGCGCGGGACGGCTGGGCCTACCTTTGTTTGTTGCGCTGCTGTCCGGACCCGAGCGGTTCCGCCGCCTGGTGGAGCTGTACCGGCACACCGCGGCCGAGGCCGGGCATGACGCCTCCGCCCTGCCGGTGGGTGCCGGCGGCCACTTCTACGCGGCGCCCACCTCCCAGCAGGCACGCGACACCTTCTACCCCTATTACCGGGCCTACTTCGAGCAAAACATGCCGAGGCCCGTGGACCACTTCCCGCGCTCCACGTTCGATGAATGGTCTGAACCCGGTGGTGGCCTGTTGGTTGGAAGCCCCCAGCAGGTGGTGGAGAAACTCCTCGCCATCCATGAGGCGCTGGGCACCAGCAGGTACATGGCCCAGATCGGCCTGGGCGGGCTGCCGTTCGCTGAGACCGCGCGTTCCATCGAGCTGCTCGCCACCGAAATCATGCCCGCCGTCAACCGGGAAATCGGGGCCCCGGCCCCTGCCTGACCCAAGCCATTTCCACCACCAACACCAAGGACACGATATGCACGCACCGTTCGCGGAACCCACCGTCGCCTGGCAGAGCCCCGACGATCCCAACCGCCCGCTCGTGGTGCTGCTGCACGGGCGCGGATCGGACGAATCAGGAATCATCGGACTGGCCAACCACCTTCCCGCAGGCCACTCTTACGCAGCCGTCCGGGCGCCGATCCCGGCAAGGGGCGGATTCGCCTGGTTCGCGAACCGGGGGACAGGGCGCCCCGTGGCCGAGTCCCTGGCCCAGACAATGGAATGGTTCCGTACCTGGCTGGACCCGATCGCCCCGGAAGGACGGCCGGTGATCCTGGTCGGCTTCAGTGGCGGTGCGGCGTTCGCGGGCGGGTTGCTGCTGGCTGATCCGGAACGTTTTGCAGGCACCGCCGTCCTTTACGGGACGCTGCCGTTCGAGGCTGGTGTCCCAACGTCCCCGGACCGGCTTGCCGGCGCTCCGGTGTTCCTGGCCCACGGTGGCGCCGACACCGTCATCCCGGCTGACCTGCTGAACCGCACCTGGGACTACCTCCGGGGGGCCTCAGGGGCGGACACCCACTCCCGCAAGGATCCGGGCGGACACTCCCTCACCGCGGAAACTGCCGCCGAACTTGCCGCCTGGATCACCGAACGGGCCTGACTTCCGCTGCCCTGGTCAGCCTTCGTCGCAGAGCAGGTGGTACCAGCTGTCCGCCAGCACTTCCAGGGCGTGCTCGCGGTTCGGCTCCATCTTGCGGCGGGTCCACAGCGTGGCCACGTAGTCGAGCTGCGTGAAGGCCAGGGTGCCGCGGATATGGCGGGTTTCCCCGGCGAAGCGCCCGGCGAGCTGCATGCCGCGGACCATGTCCGTGATGACTTCTTCGTGCCAGCGCTCCACCATGCTGCGCACCTCGGGGTCCACCGCCGCGGCCTCGTCGAGGACGTCAAGGTAGGGCCGGAAGACCGGCCACAGCGCTGCCCGGGATTCGAGCCAGGACAGGATGCCGGCCAGCTTGCCGTCCTGCACCACCTGCACCAGGTCCGGGGCGGTTGATCCACTGTCGGGGCCGTCGGCGCGCTCCAGGACGGCGTTCACCCGGGCCATGAAGTCCCGCATCAGGTCTGCGCGCGTGGGGTAGTACGCGTAAAAGGTCACACGGGTGGTTCCGGCTGACGCGGCGATCTCATCGATGGTGGTGGCGGCGTAGCCCTTTTCGGTGAAAAGCCCCAGCGCCCGTTCCACGATGGTGTCCCGCGTGAGCTGCTTCTGGGCTTCGCGCAGCGATGGCATAGCGTCAATCCTAACGTGCAGTCCGGGCGCTGGAGCCGGGGGTGGCGGCCTCAGGCCGTCACGGGTTCGGCCGGCCGGGCCACCTGCGACCCCGTGTTGGCCAGCCGCCGCAGCTTGGGGATGGGGATGCGGTAGTTGATGGCCGCCGCAGTTCCGGAGCCATCGGCATGTTCCCAGCGCAGCAGCGCCGAATCGGTGTCGGCGCCCTGTTCCTGGAGGTCCGGTGCTCCTTCCACTGGCGTGAAGCCCACCGATTTAAGCGACAGTCCAAAGGCTTCCGTCCAGAAGTAGGGCTGGAATTCCAGCGGCGGTGCGTCATCTCCCAGGAGGAGGCCGACGGCGGCGGCCTTGGCTTGGTCGATCGCGCTGGTCCATAGCGGGACCCGGCTCAGTCCACGTTGCGTGGGGAAGAACGCCACGTCACCGGCAGCCACGATGTCCGGCCGCACGCGGCCCCGGGAATCGACCCCCAGGACGCCACCGGTGAGCAGGCCGGAGCCTTCCAGCCATTCGATGTTCGGCACGTCGCCAATGGCGCTGACCAGGAGGTCCGCTTCCAGGACCGTTCCGTCGGCCAGGGCCACCTGCGGGGCGGTCCCTGACCGGATGAGCCGGACCTTTGGGCCACGGACAATCCGGAGCCCGCTCGTGCGTGCGGCTGCGGTGAAGATGCCGGACAGGTAGCTGCCCAGCTGCCGCACCAGTGGTTCCCCGTCCGTCACCAGGGTGACGTCGCAGCCGCCGTGCAGGCACCCGGACGCCACTTCCATGCCGAGCGGGCCTCCGCCCACCACGATCACCGACGGGCGGGCGGCCACCAGTTCCTTCAGCCGGACGGCGTCCTCCAGGGTGCGCAGGGTCAGCTCGCCGTCGTGGCCCGCCTCTGTGCTGCCGCCCAGCCGCCTGGCGCGGGACCCGGACGCGATCACCAGCCCGTCGTACGGGATGCTCCCGCCGCCGTCGAGCCTCACGACGCGTGCCCCGGCGTCGAGTCCTGTGGCGCTGACGCCCAGCAGCTCGCTGGCGCCGTGCGTCGGTGCCGGCAGCTCGTGCGCCGCCGGCCCGTCTCCGCCGTGGAGCAGCGCCTTGGACAGGGCGGGCCGGCTGTAAGGGGAGTGGCGCTCAGCGCCCACCACCGTGAGTTCGCCGTCGAAGCCGGCCGTCCGCAGCGAGTCGCAGGCAGTCAAACCAGCGATGCCGTTGCCGACGACGACGATCCGGCGTGCCGTCACGCCGCCACCAGTTTCAGGGCTGCTACGGGGCAAACGCGAACCGCGGCCTTCGCTGCCGCTTCGGCCTGGTCCCCCTCCACGTCCGGGACGTCGATGACCAGTTCGCCGTCGTCGTCCAGGTGCATCAGCGCGGGCGCTGCTTCCTCGCAGAGGCCGTGGCCCTCACAGCGCGGCCGGTCCAGTTCGATCCTCATGCTGCTTCCACCTCCAGTACCTGGAGCTGTTCGAAGCTCCTGGTGATATTGCTCGGCACCCGGTACCCCTCGCCCAGGGACAGTGATTTCACCCGCCGGGCCAGGGCTTCAACGATGGCGTGCCCTTCCAGGCGTGCCAGTCCCTGGCCGGCGCAGCCGTGCGGACCGTAGCCGAAGGACAGGTGATCCACCGGGTTCCGGGTCACGTCGAAGGTGTCCGGGTTGTCATAGTGCCGCGGGTCCCGGTTGCCGGCACCCAGAAGGATGCCGAGCTGGGCGCCTGCTGGAACGGTCACGCCGTCGAGCTCCACCTCGCGGGTGGTGGTACGGCCCCAGATGTGCAGGGGTGTCCAGTAGCGCAGCACCTCGGCGAAGGCCGCGGGAACCAGTTCGGGGTTGTTGCGGACCAGCTCGAGCTGCTCCGGGTGGCGGCCAAACAGGGCCACGATGTTGCCGATGGAGGCGATGGTGGTGTCGACGCCGGCACCCAGGTATTGGTGGATGATGTGGCCTGCGGAGCCCTCGGGGATGTCTCCTCGGGCCTCGGCGTCGAAAATGCCGCGGCCGATGGAGCCGGGCGCCAGGTCCTCCGCGGTGACAGACGAGCACCAGCCGTAGAGTGCACCGGCAATGGGGAAGCTCTCCTGCGTGCGGTGGTTCAGCGGGCCGATCACCTGCATAGCGGCCTGGCCCCAGCGCAGCATGTTGTCCTTGACGTGGCCGCCGAACCCGATCAAGTCCGCCACGATGTCCAGCGGGAAGGCCCGGGCCAGGGAATCGATGGCGTCGAAGGAGCCGGTGGACACCAGCTCGGCAACCAGCTTGTCCGCCTTCTCGTCGATGGTCACCTTAAGGCCGCGCAGGGCCCGGGGCGTGAGGTTCGCCGACAGGGTGGCCCGCAGCTGGGTGTGCATGGGCGGATCCGAGGCCAGCGAAGTGCCCTGCAGTGCCTCGTTCACCATCGGGTTGAAGCCAAGCGTGGTGGAGGAGAAGGATGCGGGATCTGCCAGGACGTCGCGGATGAGGTCGTAGCGGGTGACGGCGTAGAGGTTGTTCTTCGGCAGGTGGACCACGCCGCCCAGTTCACGCAGCGCGGCGTAGGTGGGGTAGGGGTCCACCGTGATGTCGTCATCCCAGATGTCGATATCGGATTCGATGGGGTTCACAGTTGTCTCCTTGCGGATAGTCGGGGTTTCGGGGCCTGGACCGTTCATGCCTGGACGGCCTCGGCGTTGGCTTCTGTGGTTTCGGCGACGGCGTCGGCCGTGGGGGCTGATGAGCGGGAGCTGATGAAAAGGGTGAGGACGGCCGACAGGACGGCGGCGATGCCCGCCGCGAGGTAGACCGTCTGGAAGCCCTGGCCCAGGGACGTCCCCGCCACACCCTGGATCTGGGGCTGGACCGAGGCCAGGGCCTTCACCATTCCGTTCACGGCCTGGGCGGGGGCGCCGCTGGCAGCGGCCTGGCCGGAGAACTGGGCAACGACGCCGTCCCAGCCGGACAGGTAACCCAGCGGCGGTACGTGCGAGAGCCCGGCCACCGCTTCAGCGGGCAGGCCTGCCCCGCCAAGAATTCCTGCCAGGGGGCCGGCGAAGGCGGTTGCACCGACGCCAAACGCGATGGCGGAGCCGATCACGGGACCCAGGGCGAAGCCGAGGTCGCGCAGCAGGTTGGTGGTGGCCGATGCCATGCCGATGTGCTGCGGTTGGACGGCGTTGATGGCCACGGCGGTGATGGAGCCCACCGTGAGTGCGAAGCCGATGCCCAGCAGGAGCAGGGGAGGGATGAAGGCGGCCCACGGTGTCCCGCCGAAAGCTTCGGGCGTGCCCAGCGGGAGCGTGGACAGCCAGAAGGCGGAGGCTGCCATGAAGGCGAAACCGGCCGTGAGCACCCACCGGGGTGCCACATGGTGGATCAACCAGCCCACCACCGGAATGAATGCGAACGCCGGCCCCTGGATGAAGACGAACAGCACGCCCACTTTCCAGGCCTCGGCCAGGGCAAGGCCGCCCACGGCGACGCTGGTGCTGTAGCAGACGGCCAGGAAGGCGAACATGCCGGTCACGGCCACGATTCCGGTAATCGAGTAGGCGCTGTTCCGGAACAGGGACAGGTGGACCAGGGGCTGCCGCGTCCGTGTCTCGATCACCACGAAGGCAACCAGGAGGGCAGCACCCGCAACATAGCCGGCGATGACCTCGGTGCTGCCGAATCCGGCGTCGACCGCCTGCACGGTGGCAAAGAGCACCGCAATCAGGCCCAGCGCCAGGGTGGCCTGGCCGGGCACATCGAGCTTTCGCCCTTCAGCAGCAGCAGAGTCTTTCGCCCGGGTTGCCATGACCAGGACGGCGACGGCGATGGCGGCGGCGATGTAATAGGCCACCCGCCAACCGCTGAAGGCGTTGGGGGCGCCCGCCGCGGGACCCGGAACGGTGAAAGCCTGTGACGTCAGGCCCGCCAGCATGGGCGAAATGACCGCGCCCAGCGACAGGAAGCCTGCCCAGGTGGCGATGACCTTGGCCCGCGCCCGGTGGTCCGGGGTGATGGCCGCGATCATGGACAGTGAAATGGGAAAGAGGATGCCGGCGCCGATGCCGCCCACGGCCTGGGCCGCGATCATCATTTCCGTGTTGACTGCCAGGGCCGCCAGGACAGATCCTGCGATGCTCACTGCCGCACCGGCGTAGAGCAGCTTCCTGCGGCCGAACAGGTCACCCAGCAGGCCCCAGCTGAGCTCGAACACCACGATGCCCATCATGAACATGCCGGCGATCCAGGTCAGGCCGGATCCGGAGGTGCGGAATTCGACGGCGAAGGTCCCGTTCAGTGCGCCGGGCAGGGCATTGGTGATTTGCGCCAGGGTCACGGCGCTGTATGCGGTGATGAAGGTGGCCCGGATCGAGCCGCGGCTCGAAATGGTGGGGATCAGGCTCATCGATGAAACTCCCTTGTTCCAATGCGAAGTTGAGTGTTGTTCCCAACAGTCTGTAGTGATGTATTACACAGTGTCAAGGAAATTCCGTAATGAAAGTTTCCTTGACATGCTGTAAAGCTTTGTGTGATGCTGGCTACACCGCAACGGAGCGAGGGCTCGGCGGGACCCCTACTAAAGCACCCGGATTCAAGGGAGAACTTCGTGAGCAACCATCCGGCCGCCGTTTCCCACGGCGCCCCCGTCCCCACCCCGGAACAGGGCACCGTCAACACGGTCCTGGGGCCGGTTCCCGCTTCTGACTTGGGCGTGGTCGCAGTTCATGAAGCGCTGCTGTCCGTCCTTCCGGGAGCCCAGTACGCCCCCGATATTTCAATGGACCGGGCGGAAATCTTTGCGGCGCTCGCCGGGAAGCTCGCCGACTTCCGGCAGCACGGCGGCCAGACGATCGTCGACAGCACGGGCATGTTCCATGGCCGCGACCTCAAGCTGTACGAGGCTCTGTCCCGCTCCACCGGAGTACACATCATTGCCTCCACCGGCCTTGGGCCTGAAGAGGAGCTCGGCGGCTACTTCCTGACACCGCAGACCAACCCACCTACCCCGTGGCCGGCCGAAAAGTTCAGCGATCTCTTCGCCAGGGAAGTCACTGACGGGATGGTGGTCCCTCGGGTCGAACGCCGTGCGGCGGCCGGGATGATCGCCACGGTCGCGGACCGGGCCGGCATGACCCCCACGGAGGAGAGCCTGTTCCGCGGCTCCGCGCGGGCTGCCCGGGAGACCGGAGTGCCCGTCTCCATCCGCTTCGGTGCCGATGCCCTCCACGACCTGGACGTTGTCCTGGATGAGCAGCTTCCCGCGGACCGCGTGCTGGTTGGCGGCCTGGACCGCATCGACGCTGCCGGCGCCGCCGGCAAGGTGGCTGAGCGCGGCGCCTTCGTGTGCATCGACCATGTGGGCCTCAATGACCACCCCGACTACCTGACCGACCACGGCCGGGCCGAACTGGTCCTGGAGCTCGTCGCCGCCGGCCACGCGGACAAGGTCATCCTCTCCGGCAATTCCATCGGAGTGGCCAAGGGCCTGCCCGAATACAACCTTCCCTTCAGCCACGTCCTGGCCACCTTCGTTCCATTCCTAAAAGCCCGCGGCCTGGCCGACGACGACGCTCGGCGCATCCTCGTGGACAACCCCCGCACCCTGCTGGCCGTCCGCTGAGCAGCCGGCTGCACTCCCACAAGCCTTCACCCTCCGAGGTGAACGAATGAGCAGGAAGTTTTCATGAGCAAGGTCAATACAGTGCTGGGAACCATCCCGGCCGAAGAACTTGAAATCGTGGCCGTCCACGAACACATCGGCTACGGCATGCCCGGATCCGAGCTGGACACCAAATGGTGGAAGACGCCGGAACAGGCCTACGAGGAAACCGTGCCCAAACTCCGGAAGTTCCGCGAATACGGCGGCGGCACCATGGTGGACGCCACCGGCATCTGCAACGGCCGCGATATCGACTACTACAAGTCGCTGTCCCGGAAGACCGGCGTCAACATCGTGGCCTGCACCGGCTTCGTGGGCGGCGACACCGCGCTGCCCCACTTCTCCCGCGCCACGGTGGACTACTTGGCCAAGGTCTTCATCCATGAGATCACCGTGGGCATCGGCGACACCGGCGCCAAGGCCGGCGTCATCAAGGTGGGCGTCAGCCGCGGCGGCCGCATGACGGACCTGGACAAGCGGATCTACCGGGCCGCGGCCCGCGCCGCCGTGGTTACCGGAGCCCCCATCCTCACCCACCTGGCCATCGACCCGGAACCGGCCGTGACAATCTTCAAGGAAGAAGGCCTGCCACTGGACCGGGTGCTGTTCGGCCACGCCGACGACGGCCTGAATGCCCCCATCACCCCGCACGACTGGATCTACGAACAAGGCGGCCGGATCGGCTTTGACACGTTCGGCTACGACCTGGAACTGCCGGACCCGCCGTTCTGGGGACGGAAGCGCGCCGAGCGCATGGAGCACTTCGTCAAGCTCGTGAACAAGGGCTACGCGGACAAGCTGCTCGTCTCAGCGGACGCCAACTGCAGCCCCTTGGGCTGGCCGGGGGTGAAAGGCCACACCATCAACTACATCTTCGAGGACATGATCCCGGACATGCGGGCCGCCGGCATCGACGACGCCACCCTGAAACTCCTGCTCCAGGACAACCCGGCGGACTTCCTGTCCCTCAAGGCCTGACGGCCACCCGAACACCCCTTCCACCAGGCGCCGCCTGGGCTGCAGAAAGAGACTCATCCCATGAAGGCTGAAGACATCAAGAACCTCCGCATCGCCATCGTCGGCGCAGGCTACGGCGGCGCTGCCGCCGCGAAGGCACTGAGCCGGCTTGGCGCCACCGTCAACGTCTATGAGCAGGCCTCCCGGATGCGGGAGGTGGGCGCCGGCATCGGGTTGCGTCCGGCCACCATGTCCCGCTTCCGCCAGTGGGGTATCTTCGACGCCATCGCCGCAGTGAGTTCACCCAGTGACTACTTCGAGATCCTCAGCGCCACGGGCCACCCGATCATGAAGGACACCTGGCCCGAGGACGGTGACCAGAAGCAGACCCACCTGATCCACCGCGGCGACTTCATCGAAGCCCTCCTCGGCGTCCTCCCGGAGGGCATGGTGCACCTGGGCCACAAGCTCGAGTCCATCACCGACGAGGGCGACCGGTCTGTGCTTGCTTTCGCCGACGGCAAGACCGTGGAAGCGGACCTTGTGGTGGGTGCCGACGGTATCAAGTCCGTGGTGCGCGAGCAGCTGTTCAGCGACAAGCCGCCGGTCTTCTCCGGAGAGCATGCCTACCGCGCCGTGATCTCCGCCGCCGATTCCCACGGAATGGTGGTGGATGACAACCTGCGCATGTACATCGGCAAGGGGACCAAGGTCTACCTGCTGCCGCTGCGGCACCGCAACCAGATGTCCTTCGACATCACGGCACTGAACCCGGACGGGACCTGGGCGCCGGCCATCACCAAGGAAGACCTGCTGGCAACAGTCGAAGGCTTTGACGAGCGCATCGTCAGCATTGCCCGCGGCCTGGACATGGACACGGTCAACGTCCGCGCCGTGTACGACATCGATCCCGTGGACACCTGGCATACCGACTCGGTGGTGCTGATGGGAGACGCCGCCCACTCGATGCTCCACCACCAGGGCCAGGGTGCCAACTCCGCCATCGAGGATGCGGGAGCGCTCGCGGATGCCCTGGCGGAGGCCGGCTCGGTCAAGGAAGCGCTGGCCCTGTTCCAGGCCACCCGCAAGCCGGTCACCGATGAACTGCAGCGCATTTCCCGCCAGGGGTGGAGCGAGGAAGAGGTCAACGACGTCTTCCCAGGACAAAAGCCAGCTTCCCAAAAACCTGCGTCGCAGGCGCCTGCCGAACCAGTAAGGGCCTGATCCATGACCATCCACCGTGAGATCGCCAAGGTCCTCGGCACCCTGCCCGCCCCGGACGGCTCGCCGCTGGACCCGCACGCCATGCGTGCCGGCGAAGCAGCCCAGATCCCGGCTGCCGAAAAGCGCCTGCCGCTCCACGCCGTCGACGACGTCACGGCACAGACCCGGGCCGGCGACGTGCCCGTCCGTATCTACACCCCCACGGACGCGGACACCTTCGGCCTGCTGGTGTACTTCCACGGCGGCGCGTTCTTCCTCGGCAGCCTGGAGACCCACGACCATGTGGCCCGCTCGCTCGCCAGGGAAACCGGCCGCAAGGTCATTTCGGTGGGCTACCGGCTGGCTCCGGAGGCGGCCTTCCCTGCCGGGCTGGAGGACTGCTACGGCGTGGTCCGCTGGACCGCTGCCCAAGGTGAAAGCCTGGGCTGGGACGGCACCCTTGCGGTGGCCGGCGACAGCTCGGGCGCCAACTTCGCCGCCGCCGTCGCCGCCATGGCCCATGATGACGGCTTCACGGGCATCACCCACCAGATCCTGTTCTACCCCTCCGTAGACCTGGACTTCGACGAGGACCGCTACCCCTCCATGCGCGAAAACGCAGAAGGGTACGGACTGGAGACGGCAGGCCTTAAGCCGTTCAACGCCTTCTACCTCAACAGCGGGGCCGACCCTGCCGACCCCCTTGTCTCGCCCATCAAGCGGCAGGACCTCACCGGCCTGCCCGCAGCGCTCATCATCACGGCCGAGCACGACCCCCTACGGGATGAAGGCGAGCTGTACGGCCGGCGGCTGGAAGAGGCCGGCGTGCCCGTCACCGTCAGCCGGTATGCGGGGGCCAACCACGGCTTCATCCAGAATTTCTCCTGGATCCCGGAGTATTACCGGGCATTCGAGGAGACGGCAGAATTCCTGAACGGCGCCCCGAAGGCAGCGAAATGACGGTCGCCGTCCACCCGCTGGTGTCCCCTTGGGGCAGGTTTGGGCTCTACAGCTTCTTCATCGATGCTGCGGAGCCGGCCATCGTGGACACCGGAATCTCGTCGTCCCCTGCGGAGGGAATGGCGCCGGCTCTGGAGGCCATCGGCCGCCGCATCGAGGACGTCCGCTGGATCCTGCTCACCCACGGGCACATCGACCACATCGGCGGCGCGCATGCACTGTGGGAGCTCACCGGGCGGCGCGCCAAGGTGGTCATTCATAAGGCCGATGCCCCCATGCTCCGCTCACGCCGGGCCCACGTTGACGAATACCTTTCAGGCCGGGGCCGGTACCTGCAGGATCCCGAGGGCGAGGCCAGGCAATTGGCGGCGGCAAACGCCGTCATCTCGGGGGAGATGGAGCCGTCCATGCTGGTGCGCGGCGGTGAAACCATTTCCCTGGGCGGTGATGTCACCGTGTCCGTCCACTCGGTTCCGGGCCACACGCCGGGTTCGGTGGCCTACGTCATCGACGGCCAGAATGACGTCTTCGTTGGCGACGCCGTGCAGGTCCACGGCGCGGCCAATGGGTTCCCCGGCTACGTGGACCCGGCCGGCTACCGATCCAGCCTGGAGTACCTTCGCGACGAGGTCCGCCCGCGGCACCTGTACCTGGGGCACCCATACCGTCGTTCGGACGGGACGCCCTACGGTGTGGAACTTGATGCTGCTGGGGCCCGCGAGGCCCTCACGGAAAGCCTGCAGATCGAGGCGCGAGTAAGCGATGCCGCGTGCGGCTGCCTGGCCGCGGGCCTCCAGGAAACGCAATCCCCGTACTCGCCGTTCGCCCCGGTCGCCCGGGAGCTTGATTACGACGGCGATCCCGCCCTTGAGCCCTCGCCCTTTTTCACCACGATGAACGGCTATCGAACCCAGTCCACCACCACGTCTTTCCAGAGGAGCGTTCGCAACCATGGCTGAGTACCAGACGATCGACGCCGGCGGGCAGAAGATTGCCGTCCGCAAGGACCTGCGCGTCCCCATGCGGGACGGGGTTGAGCTGGCCGCCGACGCCTACCAGGGCACCGACGACAAGCCGCGTCCGGCGCTGGTGGCATTGAGCCCTTACGGCAAGGAGCTCCAGGCCCTGGCCCTGACCACCCCGCCGCAGCGCCGGCCCAGCCCCATGTGGGACGGCTGCATCGAGGCCGGCGACATTGCCCGGATCGTCACGGAAGACTACGTCCACGTCATCGGCGACCTGCGCGGTTCCGGACATTCCGGCGGCGAACACATCGGCAACTACAACGCCGGGGGAGTGTCCCTGGGCCAGGACGCCTACGACTTCATCGAATGGGTGGCGGAGCAGCCCTGGTGCGACGGCAACGTGGGCATGGTGGGCATCTCCTACTTCGGGTCCATGCAGGTCCTCGCCGCCGCCGAACGCCCGCCCCACCTGAAAGCCATCTTCGTCTCCGGCGGACACTATGACTTCTACGAGACCACCTACCACGGTGGCGTCATGTGGTTCATGCCCCGGGCCGCCCGCGAGGGCAGGGGAGGGGACTCGGGCTGGGCCTTCACGGACCGGGTGAAGTCCCGGATGATCGAAAAGTACTCCCCGGAAAAACTCAAGGAGCTCGTGGCCAAGCGCCTGCAGGACCCGGACGTCGCGGCGTGGCCCAACCTGGTCCACGTCTTGAACTACCCGACGAACCATGAGGCGTGGTTCGACATCGTCATGAACGAGCTCGACGGCGACTGGTACGAAGAGCGCAATCCCATCACCCTGACCCCGAACATCGACATTCCGGTGTGGCTGCAGCTGGACCAGGGCCGCGGCTGGACGCTGGACGGCACCATCGAGCTGTTCAACGCGCTCAAGGGGCCGAAGAAGCTGGACATCGGACCGTACCCGCCCATGCAGTCCCGGCCCTTCATCGAAGAGCACGATAAGATGTTCCGCTGGTACGACTACTGGATCAAGGGCATCGACAACGGCGTGATGGACGAACCCGCTGTGTCCGTCTTCGTGGAAGGCTCCCGGGATGTGGTGACAGCCGAAGCATGGCCGCCCAAGGAGATTGACTACCGGGCCCTGTACCTTCGCCCGCGGCACAGGCTCTCCACTGAACCCGAGCTGATGGGCACCGAGTACGCCGCCCCCGACGGCTTCTACCAGGCGCCGCTGACCGTCACCGACAAGGTGCAGATCATCAGCTGGAGCACGGAAACGTTTGAAGAGCCCACCGAGATGATCGGGGCCGGCGCCGCCCACATTTTCGCCGAAATCGACCAGCCTGACACCAACTTCATCCTGCGCCTGTGGGATGCCGCGCCGAACGGGAAGCGGCAGCTCATCACCACCGGCTACCTGAAAGCCTCCCACCGCGAACTCGATGACCGCACCACGGAGGGCAACCCCTACCACCCGCACACCCGCGCGGTTCCCGTGGAGCCGGGGAGGATCGAGGAATACGTGGTCCGCCTCTACCCGTTCGCCAACACCTTCAACCCCGGGCACCGCCTGGTCGTGGAGCTGTCCAACGGCGAGCCGCTCGCCGACGAACACAACGCGCTGCTCCCGCCCGACGCCTTCCACCTCCCGGTGGGCAGGCCGGTCACGCACAAGATCTACCGCGACGCGCACCACCAGTCCCGGCTGGTCCTGCCCTTCACGGTGGGCTGATCAGGTCGGGGCAGGCCCCGTGGAATCCCTGATGGTCAGGTGCGTGGGCATGACGGCGAGCTGCCGGCTGGCGCTTCCCGACAACGGGTTGAGCTGGGCCAGCAGCATGGACACCGCCACCCTGCCGGCCTGCTCGATGGGACTGGAGATGGTGGTCAGCGGCGGATTGCAGAAGTCCGCTCCGAAAATATCATCCGAGCCGATGATGCTCATGTCAGCGGGGACCCGGATCCCGCGGGCCTGCAGGCGCTGGAGCATGCCGATGGCGAGAAGGTCGTTGAAGACGATGCAGCCTGTGGCGCCTGTCCTCACCGCTGCATCTGCCGCTGCCGCGCCCGAGGTGGTCTTCGGGGTGTAGGGGCCAATCCGGTGGACCTCCATGCCGCGCTTGGTGGCGTCCTCTTCGAAGACCTTCCACCGCATCTGGTTGGACCACGAGGTGGGTGGCCCGGCAACGTAACAGACCTTGTGGTGGCCCAGCGAGGCCAAATGCTCCAGGGCCTGGATGATGGCGGACGGCGTATCGATCATCACGGTCGGCGCGCTGGTGGAGGCGCGGTTGAACGTCACCAGGGGTTGCGACTGCGAGACCTCTGCCAGCTGGGCATCCGTCAGGCGCGAGGCGGCAAGGATGAAGCCGTCGGCGGATTTGCGCATTTTATGCAGCGCATCCAGTTCCATTTCGCTGGACTCCTCGGTATCCACCAGGAGTTGGGTGACTCCGGCGGCTTTGAGCTGGTGCTGGGTGCCGCGGATGATGTCGAAGTAGAACGGATTGGTGATGTCGGGCACCAGCACCGCCACGGCGTTGGTCCGCCCGGAGCTTAGCCCGCGGGCCTGGGAACTGGGCACGTAATTGAGCTCCGCTGCCGCTTCCTCGATCCGGATCCGGGTCCGCGGGTTGACCCGGTCGGGCCGGGCGAGAGCCCGCGACACGGTGGAGGTGGCCACCCCGGCGAGCTCCGCCACGTCCCGGATGGTGGGAGGGCGGTCCCGCCGGGTGCCCCCGTCAAGGCCTGCCGGGACTGACGACGCCGTCGCTGCTGGGTCTGCCATCAGTGGGCCTTCCTCGCGGACCGGGATAAAACCGGCCAAGTGGGGTCTCCAAGGCTACTCGTTCCCGGAATCCTGTTGAACTCAATCTGAGCATTTATGGCAACTTTTGGCAACCGCTTGCCACGCACTTGCCATCTTCCTAGACTGACTTTCGAGTCGCCTGCAGTGATCTCCGCCACAGGACGGATGTGGCCATGCGGGTGTCCAAGAGGAGAAAAACAATGAGGTTTAAATCGACTACTGGGCTCGCGGCAATTGTCACGGCTGCAGCACTCGCCCTGACCGGTTGTGGGTCCGGAGGCTCCGGAAGCGGCGGAGGTTCCAATGCGGGTGGAAAGGTGGACGGAACGGGCAAGACCCTCAATGTCCTGACCGGCGTCCTGGCCCAGTACCCCGAACAGCAGAAACAGTGGCAGAGCGACATCGCCGCCAAGTTCAAGGCTGAAACCGGCGCCGACGTGAAATTTGAGACCTTCGCCTCGGCCAATGACGAGCTCACCCGGATCCAGACCTCGGTCGTGTCGGGCCAGGGCCCTGATATTTACGGGCTCGGGACCACCTTCACTCCCACGGCCTACGCCACCAAGGCTTTTGTCACCCTCTCGGATGACGACTGGAAGGCAGTGGGCGGCAAGGACCGCTTCAACCAGGCCGCCCTGGGAATTTCCGGGCCGGACAAGGACCACCAGGCGGGCATCCCCTTCGTGAGCCGTCCGTTCGTGATGGCCTACAACAAGGATCTGCTGGCAGCGGCCGGCATCGACAAGCCCGCCACCACCTGGGACGAACTGGCAGCCCAGGCAAAGAAGATGACCAAGGGTGATACCTACGGCATCGCCACCGGCTACAAGGACAACTACGATCCCTGGAAGTTCATCTGGGCCATGGCCGTGCAGGCCGGCAATCCGCTGGTTGATGGCAACAAGCTGAAGATGGACGACCCCACCGTCAAGAAGGCCTACGAAACCTACTTCGGCTGGCTGACCGACGACAAGGTTGTTGACCCTGCTTCCGTCGGCTGGAGCAACAGCAACGCCGTGGCGGCCTTTGCCAGCGGCAAGGCCGGCTACCTGATGATGACCACTGGCACCTCTATCCCGACGCTCGATAAGTCGGCCATCGCCGGCAAATACGAGTACACGCTGATGCCCACCATCCCCCCGGGTGAGACGCAGTCCAAGTCCGACGGTGATGCAGCCAGCATCCTCTCCGGTGACAACCTGGTGGTGGCCGACTACTCCAAGCAGAAGGATCTCGCGTTCGCCTACATCAAGCTGATCACGTCCAAGGATGAGCAGTTGAACTACCAGAAGATCTTCGGCGATTTGCCGGCCAACGCCGAGGCCCTCGCCAGCCTGACCGATCCGAAGCTCAAGCCGATGGCTGACGCCGCTGCCAAGTCCAAGGCGACACCCTTTACCGGTGCCTGGGGCGATATCCAGCTCGGACTCCTGAATGTCACCGTCCAGTCCATTCCGGACCTGGCCGCGGGCAAGGTGGACGATTCTGCCCTGGACCAAAGGATCAAGGACGCCCAGAACAAGGGCCAGGCTTCCCTGGACCGGGCCTCCAAAGGATAAGTCCTGATGTCAACCGACGCCTCACATGAAGTCCGGCTTGCGGCGGATACCGCCGCAAGCCGGGCGCCCCGGAACGCGGATGACGCCGGGCAGCAGCCCGGCCACAAGGGCGGCAAGCGCCGCAAGGGACTGAGCGAACGCAACCGGCCGCTCTGGATGTTGATCCCCGGCGGGGCCCTGATGATCATCATCATCGTGCTCCCGCTCCTGCTGGGCATCTACATGTCGGTCCTCAACCTGGACCAATACACCCTGCGGAAGTGGATCAGTGCACCGCTCATCGGAGCCGAAAACTTCGTTGAAGCTGTCACTGCTTCGCCGCTGCTGCACGCCGTCTGGCTCAGCGTCAGCTACTCACTCCTGGCCATGGTGGTCACGCTGCCGCTGGGCATCGCCGCCGCTGTGGCCACCCAGAACGCCTTCAAGGGGCGGGCAGTGATCCGCTCCATCTTCCTGATCCCGTACGTCCTCCCATCCTTCGTGGTGGCCACTGTCTGGCGGACCATGCTCCAGCCCGGCGGCATCGTGGACGAAGCGTTGGGCACAGTGGGGATCCACGTGGGGCTGTGGCTCAACGGGCCGCAGACCTTCTGGACACTGGTCCTGGTCCAGATCTGGGCGTCCTGGCCGTTCATCTACCTGCTGGCGCTCTCCGGCCTGCAGTCCGTTGACCATGAGGTGCATGAGGCCTCGGCCCTCGACGGTGCGCTGTGGTGGAACAAGTTGCGGTACGTGGTCTTCCCCTACCTCAAGGGCCCGCTGTCGCTGGCCTTCCTGATCGGGATGCTGCACCACATCAACAACTTCACCCTTCCGTTCGTGCTCTTCGGCGTCCCGGCCCCCGCCGACGTCGAGGTCCTCCCCATCCTGACGTACGTCACGAGCTTCCAGAGCTTCCGGTTTGGCCTGAGCGCGGCGATGGCCTTCATCTCCCTGGTGCTCATCGCCATCCCGCTGTTCGTCTACCTGCGTGCCGTCAAGCTTGACGACGCCGAAACACCAGGAGGCAAGAAATGAGCACCACGACAGCCACCCGGCAAAGTCCGGACACCCTCCACATTGACCGCCCCGGTTCGCACCGCCAGCACGAGGTCCTGCGCCTTCTTCCCACCCCCTTGCTGATCGTCATCCTGGTGTTCCTGGGCGTATTGGTCCTGACTCCCGTGCTGTACATTTTCCTGGCCTCGGTGAACTCGGACATCGGTGTGGCCAACGGCGAGTTCTGGCCGTCCTCGGTGACGTTCGAAAACTACTCGAAGATCTGGACCAGCGTGGGCCTGGCCACGGGCCTTACCAACAGCGTCCTGGTGGCCGGGGCAACCGCTGTGGTCTCCGCCGCGCTGTCCATTTCCACCGCTTTCGTCCTGGTCCGCTACACCTTCCGCGGGCGGCTGACCATCCTGCGCGGCCTGCTGGCACTGCAGTCCGTCCCCGGAACCCTGATGGTACTGCCGGTCTTCGTGCTGTTTTCCTCGGCTGCGACCTATCTCGGGATCCAGGTCATTGGGACCCAGTGGGGCCTGTTTGTCACGTACCTGACCTTCGCCATGCCGTTCTCCACCTGGGTGATGGTCACTTATCTTCGTGGGCTTCCCAAGGAACTGGAGGAGGCCGCCCGTATCGACGGCGCGTCCAACCTGGGAGTGCTCTTCCGGATCATCCTGCCGCTGAGCTGGCCCGGCATTGTCGTCTCAGGCATCTTCGCCTTCCTGCTCGGCTGGAACGACGTCCTGTTCGCCTCGGTGATGACGCGCCCGGAAAGCCAGACCGCCGCCGTCGCACTCCAAATCTTTGGTGCCTCGCAGGAAGGCGGCGCTATTCCCTACTACGGCCAGATGATGGCGGCGGCGCTGGTCTGTGCCGCACCAGTGGTCATTCTCTACCTGATATTCCAGCGTTACCTAGTAGGCGGGCTGACCGCCGGAGGAGTTAAATAACCATGGTTTCGACCACCCAGGTCACCTGGCAGCTGTCAGGCTTCGGCGACGAGATCGACGACGACCCAGCAATCCAGATCGCGGTGCTGCAGGCCCTCGGAGCCAACCACATCGAGGTCCGCAGCGCATGGGGTACGAACATCGTCGACCTCAGCGATGAGCAGTTGCAGGCACTCGCCTCACTGCTCGCCGACAAGGGCATGAAGGTTTCAGCCATCGCTTCACCCATCGGGAAGGTGGACGTCAGCCTTCCCGTGGAGCACGAAGTGGAACGGCTGCGCCGCGCAGCGAACGCTGCCAAGGTCCTTGGCGCGCGATACATCCGCATTTTCTCCTTCTACTATGGCGAATCGGTACAAGTGGAGAGCATCCGCGACGCCGTCATTGAACGTATGCGGGCCCTGGCCGACGTCGCGGAGGAAGCCGACGTGATCCTCCTGCACGAGAACGAGAAGGACATCTTCGGGGACGTTCCAGACCGGGTGCTGGACATTATTGAGACCGTGAATTCGCCCGCCCTGAAGGTTGCCTGGGATGCCGCCAACTTCGTCCAGGTAGGGGTCAAACCCTTCGACGAGGGCTACGCGAAGCTGCGCCCGCACCTTGAGTACCTGCAGGTCAAAGACGCGCTCTTCTCCAACGGCCACGTAACGCCGGCCGGCGAAGGGGACGGCGACCTCCTCCGCACCGTCGAAGCGCTCAAGGCCGACGGCTATGAAGGCTTCGCCTCCTTGGAGCCGCACCTGGCCGGTGCACACGGCCTGGGCGGCTTCTCCGGCCCCACCGCCTTCGGTATCGCAGCGCGCGCCTTCGCAAAAGTCACCGCAGAAGCAGGAGTCCAGACCGCATGAGCACCTTGAACGTAGCCATCACCGGATGCGGCGTCATTGGGCGCACCCACGCCGTAGCCCTCCAACAGTTCCCGGAAGCCCGGATCGTGGCGCTCGTCGATGCCATTCCGGCGGCATCCGAAGCGCTCGCCGACTTCATCGAGAAACAGGGCGGGCAGCGGCCGCCGCAGTTCAGCACCCTGGCCGAAGCCTTCGCGGCTGAGGACATTGATCTGGTTGCATTGGCAACGCCCAGTGGCCTCCACATCCAGCAGGGCCTGGAAGTCCTGGCGGCCGGCAAGCACGTGGTCATTGAAAAGCCCCTGGACGTGGACCTCACGCGGGCCCAGGAAATCGAAGCCGCCGCAAAGGAAGCTGCGGGCAAGGGGATCGTGGCCTCCGTCATCAGCCAACACCGTTTTGACCAGTCCAGCGTGGCTGTCGCCGATGCCATCACCAAGGGCCGCTTCGGCCGGCTGACCTCTGCCATTGCTTCAGTTGCCTGGTGGCGGAGTCAGGGGTACTACGACTCCGGCGACTGGCGCGGCACCTGGGCCATGGACGGCGGCGGCGCGCTTATGAACCAGGGCGTCCATACCGTGGACCTCCTGCTCTGGTTCATGGGACGTCCCGTGGAAATCCACGCGCACACCGCCAGGCTGGCCCATGACCGGATTGAAGTGGAAGACACCGCCGTTGCCACCGTGACCTTCGAGAACGGTGGATTGGCAGTCCTGCACGCCACCACCGCGGCCTACCCCGGTCTGACCGTCCGCGTGCAGCTCATGGGATCCGAAGGATCAGCAGTGGTGGACAACGACCGGCTGCAGTACTTCCACAGCAGGGACGCCGGCGGTGAGTCCGCGGACATGGGCCTCCAGGGCGGGGGCAACCAGGCCGAAGAGGAACTGGCCAAGTACCCGGAGGAAGACTATAAAGCCGCGGACCCCACCGTTTACCCCGCCGGGCACGTCCGGCAGTACCGGGACATCCTGGCCGCCATCGCCGGCGGGAGGCAGCCCGGTGTGACCGTCAGCGACGCCGTCAACGCCCTCGCAGCCGTGCGGGCCGTCTACGTCTCGGCCACCCTGGGCCAGCCCGTCCTCTTCGACGACGTGCTGGCGGGCAAGTACAACGACCTGGAAGTCCGCACCGGAAACAATGCGGCAGAAAGCGCCTAGGACAATGAAGTTTTCAGTATTTACGGCATCAACCCCTGAATGGACACCGGAAGAGGCAGTGGAGCAGCTCGCCAACCAGGGTTGGGACGGCGTGGAATGGCGCATCACCGACCAGGCCGACGCTGCTGAACCAGGCTTCTGGGCCGGCAACAAGGCCACCGTCCCGCTCACCGGAATGGAGGAGCACCTGGACCGGATCGCGGCCATCACGGGCAGCGCGGGACTGCAGTTCTCCGGCATCGGCGGGTACGCGCGGTGCGACAACCATGCGGACGTTGACCGGATGCTTGCCGCCACCGCCCGGTTGGGCGCCGGCCAGGTCCGGGTAACAACTCTTCCGTTGGGAACTGCAGCGTGGGGAAACGAACCAGCCAGCGGCACGCCCTACCCTGAGCTCTTCGCCCGTGCCCGCCGTGATTTTGAGTGGATCGCCGAACGGGCGGCCCACCACGGCGTCAAGGCCCTGGTGGAGCTGCATCACCGCACCATCACCGCCTCCGCCTCCTCGGCACTCCGGCTGCTGGAAGGACTGGACCCGAGGCACGTTGGAGTCATCCATGACCTTGGCAACCTGCTCATCGAAGGGCAGGAGGATTACCTCCCTGCGTTCGAGCTCCTGGGCGACTACCTGGCCCACGTCCACGTGAAGAACGCGGTCTGGGTTAACAGCGGCGACACCGATGAGTCCGGCGCCGCTGTCTTCCGCAACGAGTGGGTTCCGCTCCGTTCGGGCCAAGGCAGCGTCCTCCAGTACTTCGAAGCGCTCGCGGCCTTTGGCTATGACGGGTGGGTGACCGTTGAAGACTTCTCCACGGAACTCCCGCTGGCAGAGCGGACGGCGGACAACCTCGACTACCTCCGCTCCACGGCCGCCCTCGCAGGGCTTTCCGTCCCGGCAGTGAGGCAGTGACCCATGGGACAGCCAATAGCGGACCACCCGGACAGGCTGCTGCCGGCCGATCCCGGAGTCCGGGACATCGCGCGGTCACTTTTCAAAAAGGTGGAGGGGCTGCCGATCATTTCCCCGCACGGGCACGTCGACGCGGGAGTCATCGAACAGAACACCCCCTTTCCTGACCCCGCCGCCCTGCTGGTCACTCCGGACCACTACGTCACCAGGCTGATCCACGCCGGAGGGCTGCCCATGGACCAGTTGGGCCTGGGCAGCCAGCCCGCCGACTCGCGGCAGGTGTGGCGCCATTTCTGCGAGGCGTGGCCCCACTTCGAGGGAACGGCGTCCGGATACTGGATCCGGCAGGAATTCGCCCACGTGTTCGGCCTCCCTGAGGAACCCTCCGCGGAGAACGCGGACCGGCTGTACGACGCGCTGCAAGCCAAGCTCTCCGAACCGGGTTTCCGGCCCCGGGAGCTGTTCAAGGAATTCAACATCGAGGTGCTCGCCACCACCGATGACCCCCTGGACTCGCTGGACAGCCACGCAGCCCTGCACGCCGACCCCTCGTTTGCTGCCCGGGTGCTGCCCACCTTCCGGCCGGACCAGTACCTGAACATGGCGCACCCGGCCTGGCAGGACAACGTGGAGCGCCTGATCGGCTCGGCCGGGGAGGGCGCTTCCGGTTACGCGGGCTACATCAATGCTCTCGAGACGCGCCGGCGCCACTTCGTGGAGCGGGGCGCGGTGTCCGCGGACCACGGCGTGTTCACGCCCACCACCTTGAAGCTGGACGACGGCGAGGCGGAGCGGCTTTTCGAGCGTGGCAGGTCAGGCCAGGCGACTGCTGCGGACCGGGACGCCTTCGAAGCGCACATGATCTACCAGATGGCACGGATGTCGGTGGAGGACGGACTGGTCATGACCATCCATCCCGGCTCGTTCCGCAATCACCATGCGCCCACGTTCGAGGCGTTCGGTGCCGACACCGGGCACGATATCCCGGTGGCGGTCAACTACACCGAGGCCGTCCGCCCGCTGCTGCAGGACTTCGGGACGGCCAAGGACTTCCACCTGGTCCTGTTTACCCTGGACGAGACGGTGTTTTCCCGCGAACTGGCCCCACTGGCCGGCTTCTACCCCTCCGTCTATCTGGGGGCGCCGTGGTGGTTCCTGGATGCGCCCGACGCCATGCTCCGGTTCCGGTCCGCGGTCACGGAGACGGCAGGGTTCTCGCGGTCCTCGGGGTTCATCGATGACACCAGGGCCTTCTGCTCCATCCCGGCCCGGCACGACACCGCCCGCCGCATCGAGGCGTCATTCCTGGCGCGGTTGGTGGCTGAGCACCGCATCACCGAGGAGCGGGCCCACGAGCTGATCATGGACATCATCGACGAGTCACCACGGCGGGTGTTCAAGCTGTGAACGCCGTCCCGACTGCCCTGGGCTCACTTCCTGCCCTGGACCGCAACCTGAAACCGCTGCCCAAGGCTCCGGTGCGGATCGTGCACCTTGGCCTCGGCGCGTTCCACCGGTCCCACCAGGCCTGGTACACGCAGCATGCCGGCGACGCGGGGGAGTGGGGGATCGCCGCGTTCACGGGCCGCCGTCCCGACGCCGCGGCAGCATTGTCCGGCCAGGACTGCCTCTACACGCTGGTGGAGCGGTCGGCCGGCGGTGACAGTTTCGAAGTCATCGGCAGCATCGTGGAGGCTGTGGACGGGGCCGACGTGGGCCGCCTGTGTGAACTTGTGGCGGCGAAAGAGACCGCGATCGTTACGCTGACCATCACCGAGGCTGCCTACGGGCTGGCTGCGGATGGAACGTTCGACGCCGATGCTCCGGGTGTAGCGGATGACCTCCGCGCGTTGTCCGCGGCTGCGTCCGGCGGACCCCGGGCGGAAGGGCAAGGCGTTCCGCGAACGCCGGTGGGACGGCTGGTGTTGGCCCTCGCGGGGCGCCGGGACAGCGGCGGGGGACCGATCGCCGTCGTCAGCTGCGACAACCTCTCCGCCAACGGTGAGGTTGCCCGCCGCGCGGTCCTGGGCCTTGCCTCGGGCTGGGGTCCCGGGCTGGTCGAGTGGATCGGGGCGAACGTCAGCTTCGTCAGCACGTCGGTTGACCGCATCACGCCGCGGACCACCGAGGAGGACGTAGCGGAAGTGGCGGAGCAGTGCGGCTACTCCGACTGCTCGCCGGTGGTGGCCGAACCGTTCCGGAACTGGGTGCTCAGCGGTGATTTTCCCGCAGGGAGGCCGCGCTGGGAGGACGCCGGGGCAATCTTCGTGGATGACATCGAACCGTACGAGAACCGTAAACTGTGGCTCCTCAACGGTTCCCACTCCATCCTGGCGTATGCCGGGCAGCTCCGCGGGCACGCCACCGTGGCCGAGGCCCTGGCAGATCCCGTGTGCCGGCAGGCTGTGGAGGACTTCTGGGACGAGGCGGCGCACCACCTGCACGGGGAAGCGCTGGACATTCCGGCCTACCGGCAGGCCCTGCTGGAACGCTTCGGAAACGCTCGCATCGCCCACCGGCTCGCCCAGATCGCGGCCGATGCCACGACGAAACTGCGGATGCGTTCCGTCCCCGTCTTGACGGCCGAACGGATTGCCGGGCGCAGTGGGGCAGGCAGTGCTTTGATGCTTGCCGCGTGGATTGACTATGTTGTCGCAGGAAACGACTTCCAGG
Organism: Arthrobacter sp. SAFR-044; assembly: GCF_059414985.1. Taxonomy (NCBI): domain Bacteria; kingdom Bacillati; phylum Actinomycetota; class Actinomycetes; order Micrococcales; family Micrococcaceae; genus Arthrobacter; species Arthrobacter sp. SAFR-044. The sequence goes on from NZ_JBPFDN010000008.1 coordinate 241,589, forward strand.
ATCCGCTCGCCTCCGAAATCCGCGCTGCAGTTGCGCTTGAGGGAACTGAACGGCTCCAGGCCCTGCTTCGACTGGTCAGCGCTGCCCTCGCGGACGACCCTGACGTCGTCGCCCTTGTTTCCCGGCTGTGCGGATCCTTCGCCACCAATACGGCTGCCACCCCTGCACGTACCTGAATCCCGCTCTTACTTCCGGAAGGAACAGTTAGTCCCATGAAAATCGTTGCCGCCGATGTGTTTGTTACCAGTCCGTCCCGGAACTTTGTGACCCTTCGGATTACTACCGAGGATGGTGTGACCGGGATTGGTGATGCCACGCTGAACGGGCGGGAGTTGGCTGTTGCCGCGTATTTGAAGGAGCATGTTGCGCAGTTGTTGATCGGGAAGGATCCGCACCGGATCGAGGACACGTGGCAGTTCCTGTACCGATCCTCGTATTGGCGGCGGGGTCCGGTGACGATGGCGGCGATCGCTGCGGTGGACATGGCGTTGTGGGATATCAAGGGCAAGCTCGC